>JAKAYS010000117.1 GCA_021826695.1 Acidobacteriota bacterium
TGGCATCCGTACAAAGCTTTACGGCGGTGACGAACTCAGCCGCATATATAGCGGCCAAACATGCGTTGCTGGGGATCACTCGCTCGATTGCATTGGACTTTGCGCGCCAGAACATCCGGGCCAACTGCGTGTGTCCGGGATCCATCGACACGCCAATGCTGCGTTGGAGCGCGGACCGGACGGCATCGCCCGAGAAAGTTATCGAGGGCTGTAGCAGGATGCACCCATTGGGCAGGATTGGACGTCCCGAGGAAGTGGCGAACGCGATTGCTTTTCTGGCGAGCGATTGGGCTTCCTTTATAACAGGAACAAGTTTGGTCGTCGATGGAGGATTATTAGTGCCAACTGGCGGCATGGGATTTCAGGACTCCGGCATTGGGACGGGAGGCACAGAGTGAAAACACCTGGCAAATTGGCGGGAAAAATTGTGTTGATTACCGGGTCTGCGGCGGGTATTGGTCGCGCTGCAAGCCTGCTGTTTGCAAGGGAAGGCGCAGCGGTCGCAGCCGTCGATTGCGATCCGGAGCGCAATGCGGAACTGGTGGAGGAAATCCGCAGCCAGGGTGGTGACGCGGAGGCGCTGACGGCGGATGTTTCTTCTCCGAACGATGTTGAGCGAGTGGTCCAACAAGCAATCTCCCGATGGAAAAGGATCGACATTCTTTTCAACAATGCTGGAATTGTTACCGGCGGCAAGATTCATACGCTGGCGGAAGAAGAATGGGACCGAGCGTTCGCCATCAATGTGAAGAGCATGTTTCTGTTCAGCCGGGCCATTGTCCCGGTGTTTCTCCAACAAGGTGGCGGCGTCATATTGAACACTGCATCTACCAGCGCGCTCCGCGTTGTGGCAGACCGGGCCCTCTATAGCGCCACGAAGGGAGCAGTCTTTTCCCTGACCAAATCCATGGCGCTGGACTACGCAGGCGAGAACATCCGTGTGAATTGTCTGTGCCCCGGAACGGTGGACACACCTTCTTTGCGGGCGCGCCTGAGCGCGAAGGGAAATGCCGAGGAAATGCGAAAACAGTTCATTGCCCGGCAGCCCTTGCGACGACTTGGAACGTCAGAAGAAATTGCCCAGGCCGCACTCTATCTGGTGTCTGACGAGGCCAGCTTTGTCACCGGCTCTGCATTTCAGATCGATGGAGGAATGTCTCTTTGACTGTTCCTGCTGGGTTTCAGTTCCCGATCAAGCTATCTAATGGTGCTATGCGAATTTTAGGAAGTTGCGAACATGATCTGGAGAAACGATCGGCATGCGATTGATTCGGTTTGGACCTGTAGGCGATGAGAAGCCAGGAATTATCGGCAGCAACGGAAGCCGCCGCGATCTATCGGCGCATTTTCAGGATTGGGACACGGAATTCTTTGCCAGCGGCGGTATGGATCGACTGGCAAAAACATTGCAGAGCGATGGAACATCGTTGCCGGTTGTGCCTGAGACCGCGCGATGGGCTGCGCCTGTGGCGCGGCCCGGCAAAGTCATCTGCATCGGACTGAATTACTCCGACCACGCGGAAGAATCCGGAATGCCTATTCCCGCGGAGCCAATTGTTTTTCTGAAAGCATCCAATACTGTGATCGGGCCGTATGACAATATCCAGATCCCTCGTGGCGGCGAAAAGACCGACTGGGAAGTGGAGCTTGGTGTCGTTATCGGGAAAGAAGCACGCTATTTGGTCTCGCCAGAAGCCGCGCGTTCGCATATCGCGGGCTACTGCGTTTCCCACGATGTATCGGAGCGCGCCTTTCAGCTGGAACGAGGCGGTCAATGGACGAAAGGCAAGAGCTGTGACACATTCAATCCGCTCGGTCCGTGGCTGGCCACGCCAGACGAGATATCGAATATAGACGCGCTCCAGATGAAGCTGTGGGTCAATGGAGAACTGCGCCAGAAAGGCACGACTGCAAAGATGATTTTCAACGTGCCATTTCTGGTGCATTATTTGTCGCAGTTTATGACCCTGGAACCGGGAGATCTGATTTCGACCGGAACGCCGCCCGGCGTCGGTCTTGGTATGAAACCACCCAAATATCTGAAAGCTGGAGATGTTGTCGAACTTGAAATCGAGCAACTTGGCCGGCAAAAGCAAACCTGCGTCACTTGGTAGGGCGAAGCAATTTAAGAATGCAGTCAGAACGTTCAATCAAACACGAGGACAAATATCGCGATGAAGATGAGTTTTCGTTGGTACGGGAAGTCCGATCCGGTCAGGTTGGAGTACATTCGGCAAATTCCCGGCATGCATGGGATCGTCTCCGCACTCTATGACGTAACGGTAGGAGAGGCGTGGCCGGTCGATAAAATTCAAGCGCTAAAAAGCGCCATCGAAGTTTACGGCCTTGCGTTCGAGGTGGTGGAGAGCGTGCCGGTCCACGAAGACATCAAGCTGGGCAAGCCGAGTCGGGACCGCCTGATCTCCAATTACTGCGAGACCCTGGAGCGCTTGGCAGCCGCAGGGATCAAGGTGGTCTGCTACAACTTTATGCCGGTGTTCGACTGGATGCGCACGACCCTGGACCGCAAGCTTTCCGACGGCTCTACCAGCCTCGCGTTCGATGTCGATGTTGCCGCCAACATAGAAGTGGCCAAGGGAATCAATCTGCCTGCCTGGGACAACTACTACACGCCAGCGGAACTCAGTCGTGTATTGGATGCGTATGCGTCGGTGGGGGAAGAGCAACTCAGGCAGAACCTGGCGTACTTTCTCGAGCGTGTGGTCCCGGTTGCGGCTTCGGCTGGCATCAAGATGGCGATCCATCCGGACGACCCTCCGCGCCCAATTTTTGGCCTGCCACGCATCGTGAAAAACAGGGAAGACCTGCGGCGCATTCTCGACATGGTCGATGATCCGGCCAACGGCCTGACGCTGTGCTCCGGATCGCTCGGCTCCGACCTGCGGAATGACGTCATCGGCATGGTGCGGGAATTCGGCGGAGAAAAACGCATCCACTTTGCCCACCTTCGGAACGTACAGGTAGATGAGCGTGGCAACTTCCATGAAACGGCGCACTATTCCTCGGCGGGATCGCTGGACATGGCTGGCATCGTCAGGGCGTACTACGAGACTGGCTTCGACGGCTACGCGCGGCCCGATCACGGCCGCATGATTTGGGGAGAAACTGGCACCCCCGGCTACGGTCTTTATGACCGCGCCCTCGGCGCCGCTTACCTGAATGGACTATGGGAAGCAACCATGAAGAGTTCGAGCAAGAGAATGGACTGAGCGGGTTTTCCTATTGGTGAATAGCTTATGTTTAGGGAAGCTCTGATTAAGTCTGGTTTGTATCAGGGCACGACTTTCCGCTGTGGCGGATGCCGTAAATGGTTGAAAAATTGGTGGGCTTCAGCCCCTGAGTGATTTTCTAGCGACTTAATCAGACCTTCCTTAGAGAATTTTCGCTCAGAGTATTAACGTTCGGGGAAATAGTTATGCTCACCCACCCTATCCGCAAAAGAACGCGGCTAGGATGGGGCACCCCAAGCTTTGTTCACACTTGACCTGAAAATGTTCTGGATATGTCGTCCTGAGCCAAGGCGAAGGATATTGCGGTTTGCACAGAAAACACAAGTTTTTTCACTTCTCTACGATTCGCTCAAGATGACAACTCCTTTTTGCGCGGCGTTTCTTTCAAGGTCAGGATAATAAGACCCGCGAGCAATAAGGATATGGCCATGAGCAGGAACCCCGACCGGGAGTTTCCCGTGCGAGCGGCCAGCAGGCCGACCAGCCACGCGCCAAAAAATCCACCGAGCGCGCCACAACTGTTGATCGACGCCATTACTTCTCCCGCGACATTGCTCGGCAGCATTTCCGGGATGATGGCAAAGAATGTCCCATAGGGCGCATACATCGCGCCACCGGCGAGTATCAAGCATCCATAAGCTGTCCAAAAACTATGCGCTATGGTGAAGTAGGAGCCGAGCAGCGCGGCCCCGGACAGCATCAAACAAGGCCAGACAAAATGTTTGCGCTGCAACGTTCTGTCGGAAAAATGCGCGACCGTCAACATCAGCAGAATTGCAAGCAGGTAAGGTGCGGCGCTGAGCAGGCCCGTAATCTGGATGCTGCGAGATGAGCCTTGTTTGATCACGGTCGGCAGCCATAATACAAATCCGTAGACACCGACGCTCCAGAGGAAATACTGGATGCAAAGCCACAGCACGCTGGGATTTCTAAGCGCAGATTTGAAATCGGTCGCGCTGGGAAGTACCTGCTGTTCGTCTTCCAACCGATGACTCAAATAATCTCGAGCAGGCTGGCCCATCCACGGTGTATGCTGCGGTCCATCGTGGACCAGCAGCAGCCAGATGAATGCCCACAAGATGGATGGAACGCCCTCGTAGATGAAGGCCTTTTGCCAGCCGACGGCCTCGATCAGATATCCGGTAACCGCGGACATCCACAGCACTGTTACAGGATTGCCCAGAAACAGCAATGTGTTGGTGCGCGACCGCTCCGCGCGGGTAAACCAGTGGGTCAGCAGGATCAGCATGGCGGGCAGGATAAAACTTTCCGCAACACCCAGCAAAAGCCTGTCGAGCGCCAGCAGCCAGAAGTTCCACAGCACCCCTGTCAATGCCGCGAGAATACCCCAACTGACCAGAGCGAAAAAAATAAGGCGCGTCGGACCTTTCCGCTGCGCGTAGGCCGCGCCCGGGACCTGAAATAGAAAATATCCCAGAAAAAATAGTGCGCCAAGCAGGGCGGATCGAGCGTTACTGATGTGCAGCGTGGCTGCCAGTCCGGCAGCGGCCCCAAAGCCGTAGTTGGTTCGGTCGAGATACGCGAGGCTATAGGTGACAAATACGCAGGGCAGGATAAAAAGCCAGCGCTTTCGCATCTCCGATTGAATCTGTAGCGTGTTTTTGGCTGGCGCATCCACCGGCATCTTTAAGCCTCGACCCTCTCAATAGTTCCAGAGCTATCCGCAAATATATCTCTGCGGGGCACCACTCGTCTTCGCAATCCGATTGGAAGTTTCATTACACTTGCAGTCAGGAGTTTGGAATTTCCAATAAGAAAGGCGCAACGCCAGTGATTATTTACAAGACCATGCAGGGACTTTACGTGGAAGATGCGGGCCAGTATTATCGGCTCGAAGGGCCATCCTGGGACGCTTTCATCATGAGAGATGATTTGCAGGAATATCTCTCCGATGTAATCGGGAAGAGCCAGCCAATCGGAGATGAGCTGCCGTATGCGATGGAAGCGCCAATTGAGAACCAGGAAGTGTGGGCCGCGGGCGTTACCTACTATCGCAGCCGCAGTGCCCGGATCGAAGAATCGAAGGATGCTGGCGGAGGCGATTTCTACGACCGGGTGTATTCCGCCGACCGTCCGGAATTATTTTTCAAGGCCACGCCGCACCGGGTCGCTGGCCCGAACAGCAAGGTGAGGATTCGCCGGGACGCGACATGGTCTGTGCCGGAACCGGAGTTGGTCCTCGCGATCAATCCGCAGGGGAAAATCGTTGGCTACACGGTGGGCAATGATATGAGTTCGCGGGACATTGAAGGTGCGAACCCTTTATATCTGCCGCAGGCCAAGGTGTATGACAAGAGCTGCGCTTTGGGGCCTGGCATTTTCGTTACGCAAGGGCCGCTGCCGCTTTCCACGCAGATAAGTCTTGAAATTTTGCGCGGGTCAAAGGTGGAATTCTCAGCAGCCGTAACGCTGGCCGATATGAAGCGCGATCCAGCTACATTGGTTGAGTATCTGTTTCGCGACAACAGCTTTCCGCGCGGCTGCTTTCTACTCACTGGCACAGGCATTGTTCCACCGGATACTTTCACGCTCCACAGCAAAGATGAGATACGGATCACTATTGCGCCCATCGGAACACTTGTGAATGAGGTCGAGTGATGCTGTGCTAGGGTCCGATTTTTGTCGTAGCAGGAGAAACCGTAAACGCGGCGGGCGACAGGCCATCGGGCGTCCATGCGTCCACAATGGCTTTGGCAAGATGGGCGATTGTCAGTTCGCCGGAATTGTCGCTCTGCCAACTATGGTCGGCATTGTCATAGGTGAAAGCGGAGATGACGATCAGGCCATGCTTGGTCCCGATCAACGCTACATCGTTCCGCACATCGTCCAGCGCGCCGGTCTTATTGGCGATGGCCGTTCCTTGCTCGCTGGAATCAATCGTTTCCAGATAACGCGGGATGGCGTCCCGATAAAACTGATGCCGCAAAATATCGATTGCCGTGGAGCAGAGCGCCTGGTCCGACGCCGTCGCAGGTTCCTTTGAAAGTTGGCACTTGCCGAAGCGAGCGATAAGCTGCGCCATTTCGCGGGCCGTCGTTTTTCCCAGGCCGAACTTGCTTTGGTCGGCGGGCATCGGTCCGGTTGGCGGCTTAAATACCTTCTTGTACAGATGCGTGTTCTTCAGTCCGATCGATTCCATCCGCGCATTCACGCTGGCCACTCCAAAGCGATCGATCATCAGGTTGGTGGCCGTGTTGTCGCTGAAATCGATCATCAGCGTGACCACGTCGCGCAGGGTCAGCGTGAGCGGAGCGTCAAGGAATTGGAGAAGGCCGGAGCCTTCAACCTTATCGTCCTGCTTCAGAACGATCGGCTCCTTCCAGGATGCTTTCCCGGCGCGAATCTCCTCCAGCGCTTCGTACAGGATGGCGAGTTTGATGACGGATGCGGTCTGCACCGGAGTGTCCGCGTCGAGCGCGACAGTCTGGTGGGTAGACAGGTCCTCGGCATACAGCGCGACCTTCCCCTTGTGCGCCGCTGCAATCTGCTCCACCCTCGCAGAAAGCGGTTTGGATACGGCCTGTGCGTGTACGCCTAGGGGTATAAACAAACACCACGCGAGGCACAACTGCGTTGGAAGAAGGCGGAAATCAAACTGGCGCTTCATCGTCAAATCATCCTTGAACAGTACAGACCTATGCTTGTCAGCTAGCCTGTCCAATTACTGTATGGCAGGCAACTGCGGATGGTAGTTCGGATACGCTGGCTTAAGATAGTTCGGTGGAGGCTGCTTCTTCAGCAGTTCCATCTCAACCTCAATTGCTTTCAGCAACTGGGGGTCCTGGCCCTCGCGCACAAGTTTGGGGTCCATGTCCACTTCATAGTCGGGTGAAATTCCATGATTTTCCGTCTGGGGTCCATCCTACTGCCACATCTGATCCAGGATGATAGGTCAGCCGCCGCGGTTGCCCGCCGCTGGATGGCACCACGTATACATCCTGATTGTTGTTGTAGTTGCCGCTATAAGCAACCATCGATCCATCCGGCGAAAATATCGGGCCACTCAGCAGATCGATCCCCGTCACCAGTCGTTGCGCCATGCCGCCCTCGCGGCTGACGATCCATATATCTCCGCCATAAGCGAAGGCAATCTGCGTCGGGCTGAGCGTAGGCGTTTGCAATAACAAGTGCTTGCCAGACTGTTGCCCAAAGGCCAGACAGAATGTCGTGAAAGTAAAAATAAAAAGCGATGCGATTCTGCACAACGAACGCTGGACCATGTGGACGTATTCTCCGCGGAAGATTGTGTGGTGTCCTTTGGAAGCATCCAGAGTAGACAATTTTTATGGAATTGAACAGAGGTTAATTTTTTGGGGGGCTTCCGACGGATGTGAATGTATTGAGCAGGATGGTATTCCAGTCTCTTGCGGTCAGTACTCTGTATCATGCGGGCGCTCTGGCAAGCAAAGCGTATTGGCCGCCAAAAGGTATTTTACGAAGCATCCCCTCCACCGGAGCAATGCGATTGAAAACTAGCTCAGGAAAATAGAGAAAGTATTCTAAACGGAGCGCTTCAAAGCCTGTCGATTTTAGTAGAGAGGTGGCGCATCTCGCTGTTAGAAGTTCCGCGTCAACGTCTACTGGGCATCGTCGAACGATGGCTCGGGTGACTGGGTTCCATGGATTGTGTTCGATAATGCAACACAGTCCTCCGGGCGTTAGCACCCGCCGAATTTCCCCGGTCAGCAGTGTTCTTGCAGCCCCATGAACGTGATGATAGACGCATACGGCGGTCACAAAATCGACGGAGGCATCGCCGAAGGGCAATTCTACCAACGACGGCTGCTGTTCCATCCTGAAGTTACTTGAAGAGGAGAGCATCTCCGCGGACGGATCACACCCGATGGCCTCCGCGAAGTTGCTGCCCGCCAGCTCCAGCAGCTCGCCCTTGCCGCAGCCGACATCGAGCCATCTTTGCGTTGCCATGTCCATGCCAAAGCGCTTCAAAAGCCGCTGAATCAGCAGCCATTTCCTGCGGTGAAAATGGAGCGAATCATGCGCGAATCTGTTCCTTACTGGATCGTCGAGCAACGAGGCATACGAGGAAGCATACTGGTCGAATTCAGGGCTTGGACTCTTGTTATTTCGCATCGCCATCACTCTTTCGCTCCATGATGCGAATGCCATCTTTTGCCCAAATGATCTTGTAGTGCGATTCCAGATATGGTTCGATAATGAAACTTTGGGTAGGCGCCGGCTTCGTTATGTAGTTTGTGTCCCATACGGCATACTTCACTTTGCGCCGCTCCAGGGTCTGAACGACCTCTTGAAACTGGGAGGAAGTATTGTAGCGATAGACTAAGATGCTATAACGCGTCGGATTTTCTGTATCTGTTAGAAAGTAGTACATGGGGCAATATGGGTATGCGAAAATCTCTGTCCCGGGTGCCACATGTTTATCTAAAAACGTCAGGACGGAAGCGTCACTATAGACGGTGACGGTCCCTACTCGGGTAGTTACGGGATGTGCAGCCAGGACCATAAATAAATTAATGCAGGCGAGGAACGATGCACTTATGAGAAGAATTTGCAGGGCCAGGTCGATAACTTTGGTCCGATATTCGCTCAAGTAATGGATGCATAGAATCACCAGCAACGGCGAGCCAAATGCGAGATGGACCATATCTCTTCGGTGAAGTTCTGACAGCCACAATGCCCATCCACACAGCCAGTACAGCAAAATCTCCGGTTTGATATCGGCGACGCGGTTCTTGAAGCCAAGTATGAGCAACAGCGCGGGAAGCGCCGCTACAAATAGGAAGGGTATTATCTGAATTGCCGCCACTCCTACAGTCCAGTGGATGCCGTTCGTTGGTATGACCCAGGGATACCAGTGATCTCGGAGAATACCTTGCGCATAGGGCACAGTATTCAGTGCGCCATAGTGACGGAACGGCCATACAAAGTTTGCATACGACAGGTCGTTCAAGCCTCCTTGACTCCAGAAATAAAGCAGCATCGAGCTAACTACAATGAAGTAGCCTACGATCATCAGTCCAAACGCCGATAGGGAGACTGACCGCCTCCGATGCTGGATCCAGAGCCACACCAAGAAAGCAAGAAGAAGAAGGATTCCCTTGGGCAGCAGGATGCACGTTGTGGCTCCAGCCAAAGCTCCGGCAGCCAATAATAGAATGTTCTTGCGCGAGTCCTCCCAGAGGACCAAGCAAGTGAAAGCCAGGAGCGCAAAGAAATTGCTATCTACGTGATGGCTGATAGCAGGCCAGAGGAAACAAAAACATGTGCTGAACAGCAGAATACAGGGCAGCGCCTGGTATCTTCGGCACACCCGGCGTGCCAGGAAATACATCAAGAAAGCTGTCCCTAAAGAGGTGACAAACAGACATATTCGGGTCGACAGAAAGCTCACGCCGAAAAGTTTAAAAAAAAAGACCAGCCAATAAAACGATCCAGGCCCCATGACCTCAAAGAAGTCGCGCGCGAAAACCTGGCCGTGGACGATCCTCACGGCACCATCAATGATGGTCCCTTCATCCGCCTCCAGTCGGACCAGCCTCATAAACGGAAGAAAGTATAAGCTGGCGCAGAGTGTGAATACGAGATATGGGACGTATCGCCGTCGAGAGGTCTCTGGAGTTGCCGCGGGTGTCGTCGATGAGATAGTTTGCGTACTCATGTCGCCAGCTCAATAGAAGCGTAAGTTCCTACAAAAAAGCCCAATTCAGACATCCGCGATTGGAACATCGAGCAACACATCATACTCGCCGCAGTCAGGACGCCCATATCACTATTTCTATTTCGTATCGCCAACACTCTTCCGCTCCATAATGCGGATGCCATCTTTTTCCCAAATGATCTTGTAGTGCGATTCCAGATATGGTTCGATAATGAAGTCGCTGGGATGCATGTGCTTCACTGCGCGAAAGACAGAGTAGTCCGATGCTTTCGCTTCGAGGTCCGTGTTCCAAAGAACGTACTTTACCTTATGTTGGTCCAAGGTCCGGATGGCCTCTTGATACTGGGAGGAAGTGTTGTAGCGATAGAATAGAATGCTATAGCGCGTCGGATTGTTGGTAGCGGACAGAAAATAATACATAGGGCAATACGGGTACGCAAAGATCTCTGTCCCGGGTGCTGCATGTTGATCTAAAAACGCTAACGCGGGATCATTCTTGAACATGGCTACAGTGCCTACCCGAGTCCGTATGGGGTGGGCAACCAAGAGGACCATACATAGGTTGAATGCCGCCAGACAGACGGCGCTGATAGAAAGAACCTGGAGCAGAACGTCACCAACCTTAGCACAAATCTCGCCGAAGTAATAAATGCATAGAATAATCAGCACCGGCGAGCCAAACACGAGGTGAAAAATATCTTTCCGGTGGAGTTCGGACAGCCACAAAGCCCATCCACAAAGCCAGTAAAGCAAAATTACCGGTCTAACGCTGTCAACGCGACGCCAGAGGCCCAGAACAGGCAGCAGCGCGGGAAGCGTCGTCACAAATAGGAAGGGTATTATCAGAACTGTCGCCATCCCATCCGTCCAGTTGACGCGGCCCGTTGGGACTACCCAAAGGTTCCAGTAAAATACAAACAGGCCATACGCGTAGGGCACTGCATTAGTAGCGCCATAGTGCAGGAATGGAAACAGGACATTGGCATACACCAAATCTTTCAATGCCCCGCGACTCCAAAAATAAAGGAGCATAGGGCCAACTACGCTGAAGTAGCCTCCAAGCATCAGGCCAAACGCCGATAGAGAGACTGACCGCCTCCGGCGCTGGATCAAAAGCCACACTAGGAAAGCAAGAAAAAGAAGCATTCCCTTGGGCTGCAGGAAGCACGTTGTCGCTGCGGCTAAAGCTCCGGCAGCCAGTAATAGACTGCTCTTGCGCGAGTCCTGCCAGAGGACCAAGCAGGTTAAAGCCAACAATGCAAAGAAATTACTATCCACGTGATAGTTGATCGTTGGCCATAAAGCAACAAAATAAGTGGAGAATACAAGAATACAGGGCAGCGCCTGGTATTTTCGGCACACTCGGCGCGACAGGAAATACATCAGGAAAGCTGTCCCTAAAGACGTGACAAACAGGCATATACGGGTTGCCATGAAGGTCACGCCGAACAGCTTAAAGAAAAGGGCCAGCCAATAGAAGATCG
>JAKAYS010000118.1 GCA_021826695.1 Acidobacteriota bacterium
ATCTTTGCTCCACGCTTCCTTCAGACCCCGCCTCGCGACGACGCCCTTGCGCTTCGCTATCACTTCTCCTCCATCAGGATGTGAAGGGGACTTCCACCCCCAAGCTGTCATTCATGCACGGCGTACCAAGAAAGAAGCTTGCGAGCGCAAGCTTACATAACGATGGTGGTCGTCGCATATGATCCTATAAAAGCTTTACTGTCCGGGTATGAACCGCGTTCGACCTATGCGTGGAACACGCCTATGTCTGGAGTGCTCCACGCAATTGTAGACCGATTAGAACTGGAAACGTGCCTGCAATTCAATGGTTCTGGATCCCAACGCAGTTTGAGCCTGACCAAAGGTAGGGTTGCTGTGCACACCGTCATTGCTGATGATGTTGCTGATGCTGCCTGTATTCAGATTTACAGCATTGAACAGGTTGAAGGCATCCATGCGGACATCCAGGAGCGCGCCATCACCCAGAACACGCATTTTTGGCAATCCAAAGTCTTTAATCAGCGTGATGTCAACGTCCTTGTAGCCTGGGCCAGTAAGGAAGTTGCGCGCGACCCCGGGAAGCGGCGGAGGAGGTGCGGTCGCTGGGAAGGGACCCGTCGGCAAGGTAAAGGACGGCACGGTAAAGTAACTCAGAGCGCCCTTGGAATAGTTCTGGTTAAACGCGCCTGAACTGGGTGAGGGGCCCGATTCAAAAGCACTATTGCTTTTATTATGGCCCGCTCCGCCCAGATATTTTCCAGGACGCAGGTTGCAATATCCGCTTCCCTCGTAATAGAGGTTGCATTGCGTGTTGTTGTATATGGGTGTCCACGGAAAGCCTGTATGCAGGTTCATAATTCCACCTAACGACCAGCCACCGACCGTTTTCTCCAACCAACTGTTGCCGTGGAAAAACACCGGCTGCCACAAACCGGAGATTTTGAAGGCGTTTTGCACGTTATAGTCGGACCGACCCCAGTTCGCCCTGCGATGTTCCGGATAGGGGTCCTCGGAGTAGGGCTGGGAGCCATCATCCATACTTTTGCTCCAGTCGTATTCAATGTCCGCCTGGAACGACCTGGCAAACTGGTGTTGCAGGCCCGCCAGCATCGAATTATAGGCGGAGTTGGAATCGTTGGCATAAAAGTCCACAGACCCAAGCTTCGGATTGAAGGGTATCCCCACAGCCGCTGCGAGCGCGTTGTAGTTATACTGCCGGATCAGATGGCGCGACATGCTGCCGGAATATCCTAGCGAAGCGACCCACTTTTGCCCAAGGTCATACTGCCCGCCGAGCGAGTAATGGTAGGTATAGGTCGTGGGAATGCTTGAGGGGAAGCCTGTCACGCCGATCGGAGATCCCTTAGAAGGAAGGTTGTTAGTTCCATAAGGCGAAATCACATTCGGATTGGGCGGGTAACCGTTAAAGCTGCTGGGGTTGGACGGCACCTTGTACACGATGCCAACCGAACTCGGAGTAGATGTAGACGACGCGCAGCACAGGAAGGGACGGATGATGTTTGGCGGATTGAACGTTCCATTCGCCTGAATTGCAATTTCATTCTGGTTATAGTTGATGCCGAATCCGCCCCGGACCACGAGTTTGCTCTGGCTTTGGTTCGGACTCCATGCGAACCCCACTTGCGGGCCGAAGTTGGTCTTCTGCGCTTTGTATAGGTTCCCACCTTCTCGCACCGACAGATTCGTCAACAGATTCGAACCGGTACCCAGTTGCACCACAGCCAGGTTTCCTTCTTTAGAAGACATTGGCCCAAAATACGACCAGCGCATACCCAGGTTAAGGGTAAGGTTCGGCAACACCTTGTAGTCGTCCTGCACAAACACGTCGTACATCGTCACGCGATCATCCTGACGGTTGACGGTCGCCTCTCCGGTCTTGGGATTGAAAGCCCCTCCCTCTGCATAGGGAGCATCGTTCAAAAGATCCCACATATTGCGGAAATTCCAGGATGGCCTGCCAGCCCACGGCGCTTCATTCAGGTAATAGAGCCGGGTGGCCCCTCCGCCAAATTTCAGGTTGTGGCTGCCCTTCACCTTGGTCAGCACATCGTCGTAGCTGTAAGTCCATTGGTCAAACACGCTTGGCCCGGGGGCACCGAAGGTAGGTCCGGCACCGTTGGCAAGCCTCGCTGAACCGAGTGAATCGATACTGGCTTGCGGCAGTCCCCACGGCTCCTGTGGATTCGAAGTAATTTCATTCCACTTCCATCCAGCCGCGTTCGCGCGTGCCTCATTGAGCAGGGTGGGGGAGAAGGTGTGGTCCCACTCCCCGGTAAATGCATCGTTGAGCTGAGTATGGTGCCACAAGTTTGCCGCGCGGACGGGACCATTATAGAAAGTCTCCGTGACTGGCACCCAATAAATGGTGCCGAACACCAGGTCTTTATTGGTGATATTGGCATCCACGCGGCCGTTGTATTGATCGTCCACATTAGTGCCGGGTTGAATCGTGCTGACGAAAGCAATGGTAGGAATGTTCGTCAATCCATTGCCGACGCCCGGATTTCCGCTACCCGTGTAGGTGGGATCGAGCGTTCCCAACGGCGAAGTGAGGGGCGAGCCTAAATTGATTCCCTGGCCGGGGATGGTGCGACATTGCGTGCCTTCCACCAGGCCAGCCTGGGCGCATGTGCTCTCCCCTGCGATGATCGAGCTGTAGGAAGCGCCTTCTCCTGGGAACGACAACAAGTGGGCGGCAATGCTGCCGGATGGCGCCTGCGCGAGAAACTGTTTCGTTTCGTACCAGCCTGTCCCGGTGTTCAACGAATTGTCGCGCAGCGTCTCATAAGCGAAAAACCCGAAGACTTTGTTCTTCCAGAAAGGTCCGCCCAGGCTGCCACCAAATTGGTTGAATCTTTGGGTATCTTTCAGCAATCCCCTTTGCGATGCAGTGCAAGGGACTTGGGTGCCATTGGGACCGGAACAAAGGCCTTTTTCCGATCCGGGACCGTTCCACGCCTGATAAGCATTCAGACCTGGCCGGTCCGCCTTGAAGAACGCGCTGCCATGCAAAACATTCGTACCGCCTTGTGTGATCACCTTGATCTGTGCGCCGCTAAAACGCCCGTTTCCCGCATCGTAACTATTGGAAACCACCTGCACGTCCTTCACCGACTCTTCGGTCGGCGTGATGATGGACGCGCCTCCCCAGACGGCACTCTCGGTGCTGATTCCGTCGATGCTGATGCCGTTGGTCTCATTCTGTCCGCCATTTCCACTGATCTGCGGCGCGTTCTCCGTCTTAAAAATACCGCTGTTGCTCGTAGACCCGCCCATGTTCGAGCCGGGCAGACTGTTGGTGCCACCACCACTGCCTTGTGAACCGTCGCCAAAGACGCCGGGGGCCAACTGCGAGAGTTGGAAAACATCGCGTCCGAAGGAGGGCAAATGCTGGACTTCGTTGGAGGTGATGGTGCCGCTGATTGAGGCGCTTTCCGTTTGCAACAGCGGCGAACCGCTGGAGACAGTCACAGTTTGTGAGGCCTGACCGAGCGCGAGGGTGACGTTCACCGAGTTGGATTGTTCCGGAACCAGGAGCACATCGCTGAGCACCTTTTTCTTAAAGCCGGGCGCCTCGACATCCATGGAAAAGTGACTGGGCGGAAGAGCGTTGAAAGTGTAAATCCCTCGGCTATCTGTAGTGGTCGTCTTGACCCAGTTCGTTTCCTTGTTGGTCAGCGTGACCGTCGCGCCCGGAACCACAGCACCGGTCGGATCGAGCACCGTCCCCTGCAAACTGGCGTTATATTGCGCATGACCGACTGCCGACAGTGAGCACACCACAGCGAGCAGGACAAGCCAGAAGATGGATCTCCAGGCAGACCGAATTGGTATGCTGCTTTTCGTTGGATACGTGTATTGGTGCGTGTTATCGATCTGAACTTGCATCTTGAACCCCCTGAAATTTTGCCTTTCACCGTTACGGACAATTCGTTTCGGGTCCTGCTCAGGTGAAGAAAAAAGACCCTACCGCTCATTTTTGAATCTATTTGCACATTCGATTGCGCAGCGATAAAATCCTTACACTCGACAGCAACAATTGTCAAGCGCAATAAAATGAGAGAACTTTCTGGCTGAAAATTTACAGAAATCGCAACAAATCTTGAAATAAATCCGGAGTGTCCATGCACCACGCCTACAGATTCTCAAAGCGGATCGTTCAAGCCTTCTCGCTTCTATTTATTTTTCTCGTGACGCTTGCCCTCACAGGACCTGTGCGCGCGGACCAGAACTACTCGCAACAGATGTTCTTTGAAAACAGCCTGTCTCCCGACAATTATTTCTACAGTGAGGGGAAAGCTTCCGCACCAAGTACGATGACGCTGGTTGCAGGCAAGTTGCCCATAGAGACGACCACTTTTATCAGCGGCCCGAATGCGCTGGAATTGCAATGGCTGTCGGCTCCGCTCGGGGGGTGGGAAGCCACCCTGCATCTCTACCAATGGCGGAACCGATATGTGGATTTCCCCGGAAAAAACCTGTACTTGTGGCTCTACGCCCCAAATGGGATGAGTGCAAAATATCTACCTAAGATCGTGTTGCAGGACACTGAGCATAATTTCACGCAACCGCTGGAGTTGTCCCGTTTCTCAACAGACCTGAAGGCCAATCGATGGGTAAGGATTCGCATCCCTCTTCAGCGGTTTGTTACTGCGTCTTTACACACTTTTCACCCGCATCGAACCAACACCCTGGTTTTTGTACAAGGGGCCGCGGACAATACCCTGCATACACTTTTTATCGATGACATCCGGATCGAAAATGACGCTTCTCCAGCGCAGCCGAAACCGCCTACGGTGCAGGAGGTGCATGCGAAAGGATATGAGAGGCACATCGACATCTCCTGGAGACCCATTCAAGACCCGAACTTCGATCAATATGTAATTTATCGGTCCCTTCAGGGAGGGCCCTTTCGACCGATCGGCGTGCAAAGGCCGGGGGTGAACCGATATGCGGACTATCTGGGGGACGCACACATCACCGCCTCCTACAAAGTCTCGGCGCGGACATCCTCGCTGCGAGAATCTCCCTTGTCTGCGGCCACCACAGCAAGTACGCATCCCATGAGCGACGACGAACTTTTGACCATGGTGCAAAAAGCTTCTTTCCGTTACTACTGGGAAGGCGCTGAGCCGCATTCAGGAATGACGCGGGAAAACATGCCGGGCGATGACGATATCGTCGCCACCGGTGCCAGCGGTTTCGGCATCATGGCGCTGATCGTCGGCGTGGACCGCGGCTTTATCACCCGGCAGCAGGGGATAGACCGTCTTCTATCGATTACGGGCTTTTTACAACAGGCTGACCGCTATCACGGAGCATGGCCACACTTTTTGAGCGGTAGAACAGGGCGCCGACTACCGGTCTTCAGCATGTTCGACAATGGTGCAGACCTGGTCGAGACCTCATTCCTGATGGAAGGCCTGCTGGCTGCGCGCCAATATTTCAAGGGCAGCAGCGCGTCAGAGAAGGAACTCTATTCTCGGATCACGAATCTCTGGCAAGGGGTAGATTGGGAATGGTTTCGCGCCACGCCCAAGCGAGATGCACTCTACTGGCATTGGTCCCCAGAGTATTCCTGGCATATTGCCAATCGACTCACCGGCTGGAATGAGGTCATGATCACGTATCTTTTGGCCATCGCTTCGCCCACTCATAGTGTGCCAGCGAGTTTGTATTACACGGGCTGGGTCGGCGAAGGAATCGACAACCATTATGTAAATGGCCATACCTACTACGGAATACCGCTGTATGTCGGTTCTGGAACTGGTGGTCCTCTTTTCTTTACCGACTATTCCTTTATGGGTTTCGATCCTCGTGGCAAAAGAGATAAATATGCCGACTATTTCGAGAACAATCGAAACATGAGTTTAATCAATCGGGCATACTGCATCCAGGACCCGCACCATTGGAAAGGCTTCAGCAAAAACGCCTGGGGCCTGACAGCCGTAGATGGACCGAAAGGATATGTGCCATACGAGCCGACTCCGAGCTTAGATGATGGAACCATTGCACCTACCGGAGCGATCAGCGCCTTCGCATACACGCCAGATGCATCTCTACTCGCGCTCAAACATTTTTATCGCGATCTAGGGGCTCAAGTATGGAGCATCTATGGGTTTCGCGACGCGTTTAATTTACAGCAGAACTGGTACTCCGGAATCGATATGGGTCTCAACCAGGCGCCTATGGTGGTCATGATTGAAAATCGCCGCACTGGACTGGTTTGGCGAAACTTCATGGCAAATCCGGAAATCGCTTCCATGCTGGCGCGTATCGGTTTTGTCCCAGATAACACCCGCGCAGGGAACGAGAAGACCACGAATGCTTTAGCTGTCAGTGCGAAGCCGCACTGAGAACACATAATTCAGGCTGAGCACAAGCATCAATACAGCCGCGACCAACGGTACGCTCAAGCCCCATTGAAGGGACTGACGATAGGTGGAAACAATGCCCGTGATCCAAGGTAGAACAGCACCGCCGGTGCCGCAGATCGCGAACACCAAGCCCACACTTCGCGACTGGCCAGCATGCGAAAGGAAGAAGGAAAGGCTTAGCGGAAATACTGGTGCAAGCGATAACCCCGCGAGAGAGCCTGCGATCGCTACACCGACAAAGGATTGTACCGTAAGCAGAAAACATATCGAGACGACAGAAAGTCCAACTGCTGTAGGTTGCAGAACGGTTTCTGGAATTTTTCTGAGCAGCAAAGGAGATATACCACGCCCGATAAGCAGTGCCAGCCAGAAAAACGAACTGGCGGAGATTGCAAAAGCTCCCACAACAGATGCATGATGCAGGCGGTTGGCGAGGGTACTCAGCCAGCCACCTAACGTAGTTTCCACCCCAACATACAGAAAAAGCACTATAGAGAAATAAATGATAAAGAATCGTATCGAAATTGGCGCAGTCCCGGTTCGCGGCACTTCTGTTAGGGCTGTTTGCACATAGGTTTTGGAGTAGGTGAGGACCACAATGGCGCTAATAACATACAAAACCGACAACATGATGAGAAAACCATTCAGTACATGGCGTGCGACAAACATGGCCGTCACTACGGGACAAATCGTCGCGCCCAGGCTCCAGCAGAAGTTCAGCCAGGAGAGGGCGGCCCCTCTCTTATCCCCAGCAAGGCGGCTGACAGTCAGATTGATGCCGGTCAAGACCAAACCAACACCCAGACCATACCCAAATATCACTGGCGCCGCACTGTGGATTGAAGCTACGGTGAGTAATAGAAGTCCTAAAGCAGCAGTAATAAAACCAGTGATAGCACTCCTTACCGGATGGAGTCCGGCAAGCAGGCCACCCAACGCAGACCCCAGGAACTGGGCGGTAAAGAGAGCCCCTGCATGCGCATCATTCATCCCCCATTGGCTGGAAAGTGCGGGCAGAATGGGCCCAAGTATTGTTGTTCCAACACCCGCTAAAACAATGGCGATGTAGAAGATAAGTAGGCTGGTTTTCTCGTGAAAGATCCGATTCATAAAGTTTGATTATGAACTACTTGATTTCTTTTTATTCAAATAGTTCGCGCATATGGAAGAGAACATTAACTTCTAAATACTACAGATTGCGAGATGACCATGCCGAAGACTCCTCCACAGCGGAATCCGGAACAATTGGACCAATGTCCACCAATCAGTCGTCCCTCCGTAAGCCTGAAGGAGCTAGCGGCACATCTCGGATTGTCGCAAACAACAGTATCGCGAGTAGTCAACAAATCTCCTGCTGCCAATCGAATTCCAGAATCGACTCAGAAACGTGTCTTTGAAGCGGCCACCCGGCTGAAGTATGAAGCCAACATTTTCGCTCGTGGACTACGCAGCAAAAGAAGTTTCACCATCGGCGTCATGGTTCCGGAGATCAGCGAGGGCTATTCCGCAATGGTGTTGAGCGGCATAGAAGATGCTTTACTACAGGAAGGATTTTTTTATTTTGTTGTCAGCCATCGGCATCGCCCTGAACTCCTTGCAGGATATCCGCAACTCTTGCTTTCGCGTGCGGTGGAAGGAATTATCGCAATCGACACCCCGATGCAAGAACGACTGCCAGTGCCTGTTGTCGCAGTGTCCGGGCACAAACATCAAGAAGGAGTTGTGAACATTCAACTCGATCATAGGAAGGCCGTTCGGCTTGCACTCGAGCATCTATACAGGCTTGGACATCGTAAGATCGCCTATATTAAAGGACAGGTGTTCAGCTCGGACACGAAGCCTCGTTGGAAAGCAATCTGCGATGTGTCCTCTCTCTTGAATATTCCTGCCGATCCGCTCTTGACTGTCCAGCTAGAGGGTCCATCTCCTGGCACGGAACCCGGACATATAGCGACGCAAAAATTACTCGCCAGTGGCAAAAAGTTTACAGCCATCTTTGCTTTTAATGACCTTTCTGCCATCGGCGCTATTACGGCACTTCGCGAGATGGGCCATAGAGTCCCACAAGACGTATCCGTCGTTGGCTTCGATGACATTCTGAGCGCATCTACGAACAATCCAGGCTTGACAACTGTGCGCCAACCACTTCAGGAAATGGGTGGAATCGCTGCATCCACCTTGTTAGGTATAATTAGAGGCGAAGTCCCACCAAAACAAATCATTAGAGTGTTGCCTGCTTTTATCGTGCGGCAATCCACCAGCCGTCCCAGGAAATAGAAACTTCCAGACAGGAGCTTTATAGGTTGGGTACTTATGAATGCTGTAACGCCTTGATGCCCTGTCCTTCCACAATGGTGATGTAGCGATCGATAGGCAAGTCAGTGAAGACCTCAACCTTGCCGCTAGGCTGGGGCCAACGAATTTCCAGACGATCGATTTTTGTGCGCTTCCCAACACCCAAAACTTCGCGTGGATCATGGGACGCTAGATAGCTCCCCCCGCCCGTCTTCAAGCGGGTCCGCTTCAGATCTTCCGCATGCCACGTAATGCGAGCGCCAATCGCGTCCGGATTGCAGTGTTTTCCGACCAGCCGCAACCCTAGCCAGCGGTTCCCCAGGGCAGCAGTATTCTTCAGCAACATGGGAACGCCGTTGTTCACTGCGATCAGCACGTCCACTGCGCCGTCATTGTTAAAGTCGCCCACTGCCATTCCGCGCGCCGCAAATTTCTTCTCAAAAACGGATCCAGCCTGGGCGCTGACGTTTATAAATCCGTTCCCTGTATTGCGGAACAGCAGGGGAGGCTCCTTATAAGCCACCCCACTGATGTGGTCTGCAACGCGATCGTCGGGATGGCCATCGGCGATGAAGATATCGGCATTGCCGTCGTTATCATAGTCGAAAAATTTCACACCCCAGCCGCTCATCAGCATAGTTGTATTCGCAATGCCGTACTTGCTGGCCGTGTCGTCGAAGGTTTCGTCGTGGCTGTTGTGGTAGAGCGAGTACATTTCATGGTCCACATTCGTCACAAAAAGGTCCTGCCATCCATCCTGGTCGTAGTCGGCGGAATCCACCCCCATGCCGGAACGGGCACGTCCGTCCTCGCTATAGGCCACGCCCGCAGACAAACCGATTTCTTCAAATTTGCCTCGGCCCCGGTTCAGGAAGAGAAAATTCTGGACCGTATCGTTAGCTACGAATAAGTCCATCCATCCGTCGTTATTGATGTCCGTTGCTACCACACCCCAGGCCTTTCCCAATTTTTTACCGATGCCGGAGGGCTCCGTAACATCCGTGAATGTCCCATCGCCATTGTTGTGAAAGAGCCAGCTACGGGCTGGCGGATAAGTAACCGGGACACAATAATAGCGCTGGCCTGTCCTCTCATTGCCGCAGAATTTGTTCATCGATTTGTTGAAGTGTACAAAGCGGCAAACAAATAGATCGAGGCGACCATCGTTGTCGTAATCGAACCAGACCGCGCTCGAAGCCCAGCCAGGAGCGGCCACGCCAGCTTTCTCTGTGACATCGGTGAACGTGCCGTCCCCGTTGTTGTGATACAGGATACTTCTCCCATATTGGGTCACATAAAGGTCGGGATGGCCATCGCCATCATAGTCGCCGACAGCGGCACCCATCCCGTACCCACCACCGGGCACGCCAGCCTTTTCCGTAACGTCTGTAAAAGTCCCGTCCCGGTTGTTGTGGTAAAGAGCGTTGCGTAGAGGCGGCTGCGGATTATAAAAATCGCAACGTCCGCTGTTGACCAGGTAGATGTCCATCCATCCGTCGTTGTCGTAATCGAGAAATGCACAACCTGCTCCGGTTGTTTCCGGTAAGTAATATTCCGGCGACCTTCCATTGACATGTCTCCAGGTAATTCCGGAGGTCGAAGATGGCACCTGCTCAAAAAGCGCTGGCAAGCCACCGTTGGATGCTTGCTGCATCGAACTGCTGGCGAAAGCGCGCAAATTGCCTGGGAAGAAAAGCTGTCCCACGGCACCCGTAGAAGCGCCGCCAAGCATTCGTAGGATTCGTCGTCTTGAGAAATGTTTCATCGATTTATCAGGTAGCTCGGTTTGTACCGAAGGATTGCCAAGGGGTCCTTATTGCTGAGGTTTGGTGTCCATCTCTCCACCCGCTCTTTCCTGCTCGGAGGGCTGTTGCTGCTTCAGGCGCGCAAACGTGGCGCGGGCACGTGCAGCATCCTGCTTGCGGCCAACATGGGCATACGCGGAGCCTAAAGCAAAGTACACCTGCGCCTCCTGGGGGAAGTAGCGGCGCGCGATCTCCAATTCTGGAATCGCCTTCTGATAACTACCAGTGTCAAGCAGCAACAGGCCCAGCAGATAATGTCCGAACGGATAGTTCGGATCGAGCTTGACGGCCTCTTCCGCATAGGGCAGTCCAGCCGCAGAATCGACCCGGTAGTTGACGGCGGCAATCTGCAATCGAGCGATGGCGTCCCCAGGATTGTCCTTGATCTCTTGTTCAAATTGCTGCGTGGCGGCTTTGGGATGGTCCACATCGAGCAACAATCTTCCATAGGCGTAGTGAATGTAGGGAAAATCTGGATACTGCTGTACAACAGCAGTAATGACCTGCTGCGCTTGATCGAACTTATGCTGGGCCGCGAGACATGTGGCCACTCCAACGCGCGCGATAATCTGGGCCTCCGGTTCCTGCAAAGGAGGGTCCTTGTCTCGCATTTGGAGTGCAACCATGCCGAGACCATTCACCAACTCCTTGGAATGCACCCCGTTGGCGCACAATTCGTCGAGGACTTCCCGCGCGCCTTCAAATTTACCGGACCGCTGTAGCAATATCCCTTCGTGATAATTCATCACATCCTGCAACTGGTTGTCCTTTGCAATTCCGATGTTTTTGCCCTGTTCAATATGTCGGAGCGCATTCCGATCGTGGCCCAACTCAAATTCG
>JAKAYS010000119.1 GCA_021826695.1 Acidobacteriota bacterium
GGGCAAAGTCGAGAGGATCGTAAGTGGGTGAATATAGCTCTCATACAGCACTCCCAGCACGATATAGACCGTCACCAGCGCCGCCAGAATCAGTAGAGGCTCGTTGGCAAGCGCCTTGCGAAATGCTTCCGCCGTTCCTTGAAAGTTTGCCGCCACGGAGGCTGGCATTCCCATGTCCCTTTTCACTCGCTCAACCGCGTCCACGGCCTGCCCCAGAGAAACACCGGGCGCAAGATTGAAGGACAGGGTAACGGCGGGAAATTGTCCCTGGTGATTCATCGAAAGAGGCGTGCGCAATTGCTCGTAATGGACCAGCGCCGTCAGCGGGACCTGCTGACCGGTGGCGGACTTTACATAAAGATTGGAAAAATCCGAAGGATTGCGCTGGTAATTCGGCGCGACCTCCAGCACCACATGGTATTGGTTCAACTGCGTAAAAATGGTGGAAACCTGCCGCTGGCCGAACGCGTCGTACAGCGTGTTGTCGATGTCCGAAGGATCGATTCCAAGCCGCGAAGCGGTGTCGCGGTCGATCACCAACTCCGCGGCCAGGCCGTCATTCAGTTGGTCGGAGGCAACATCGCGCAGTTCCGGCAATGCCTGCAGCCGTTGCAACATGCGAGGCGTCCAATACGCCAGCTCCGTCGCGCTGGCGTCTTCCAGCGTGTATTGAAACTGGGTGCGGCTTACGCGGTCTTCCACCGTCAGGTCCTGTAGCGGCTGCATGAACAACTGGATGCCCTGCACTTTATCGACCTGCGGCTGCAATCGCCGTATGATCTCCGACGCGGAAGCGGCACGGTCTTCGCGTGGTTTTAGATTGATCTGTAGCCGCCCGCTGTTCAGCGTCATGTTCGTTCCATCTACGCCGATGAAAGACGTCAGGCTTGACACATCCGGGTCCTTCAGGACTACCTGGGCTACTTGGCGCTGCAAGTCGGACATGGCTTGAAACGAAATGGTCTGCGGCGCCTGCGAAATGCCAAGAATCATCCCCGTGTCCTGCACCGGGAAAAAACCCTTGGGAACGATATAAAAAAGAAACCCAGTCAAAAGCAATGTCGCCAGCGTGACCAGCAACGTTGCCGTCTGGCGCTCCAGCACCCAGCGCAAGGTATCGCCATACCTGGCGATGACCCAGGTATAGAAGCGTTCGGAGCTATGGTAGAGTCGGCCCTGCTCGTGTTCCGGCCTGTGCCGCAGCAGCCGCGCACACATCATTGGCGTCAGCGTCAATGAGACAAAAGCGGAAACCAAAATCGTGACTGCGAGCGTGACGGCAAATTCTCGAAACAATCGACCGACAATGTCGCCCATGAACAGCAGCGGAATCAGCACGGCGATCAGCGAGACCGTCAGAGAAACGATGGTGAAGCCAATCTGCTGCGAGCCTTTAAGCGCTGCTTCCAAGGGAGAATCGCCCAGTTCCAGATAACGGGAAATATTTTCGATCATGACGATGGCGTCATCCACAACGAAGCCGGTCGAAATGGTCAATGCCATCAGCGACAAATTGTCCAGTGAGTATCCCAGCAGGTACATGACCGCGAACGTGCCCACAATGGAAAGCGGAACGGCAATACTTGGAATGATCGTCGCGGCAATATTGCGCAGAAATAGAAACATCACCATCACGACCAGTGCAATTGTCAGCATCAGCTCAAACTGAACATCTTTTACGGAAGCACGAATCGTTTGGGTTCTATCGGTAACAACCTGCAATTTGACGGAGTTTGGCAGACTCGCCTGAAGTTGCGGCAGAAGTTTTTGTATGCGGTCCACAACCGCAATAATGTTGGCGCCCGGTTGCCGCTGGACGTTCAAAATGACCGCCGAAGAATCGTTCAGCCACGCAGCCTCCTGCGCATTCTCCGTGCTGTTTGTGACGGACGCAATGTCTCCCAGCCGCACCGGCGAGCCATTGCGATAGGTAATCACGATGGGCTGATATTGCCGCGCGCTCGTCAGTTGGTCATTGTCATTGATGGTGAAGGACTGGCGCTGGCCATTCAGGTTGCCCTTTGCCTGGTTGACGTTGGTCGCGGCCAGCGCCGTGCGCACATCTTCCAGGCTCAGGTCATACGAGGCCAACGCTGTAGGATTCGCCTGCACCCGCACCGCTGGCTTTTGTCCGCCAACGATCGATACCAGGCCCACCCCGGAGAGTTGCGAAATCTTTTGCGCCAGCGTCGTATCTGCAAGGTCTTCCACCTTGGATAGCGGCATCGTATTGGATGTCAGCGCCAGCGTCAGCACCGGAAAGTCCGCCGGATTTACCTTGCTATATACAGGAGGGTTTGGCAGGTCTGTCGGAAGGTAGGTCCCAGCCGCATTGATCGCCGCCTGAACCTCCTGCTCGGCAACGTCGATGTTCTCATCTAGATCGAATTGCAGCGTAATGACCGATCCGCTGAACGAGCTGATCGATGTCATCTGGTTCAATCCCGGCATCTCGCCGAACTGCCGTTCCAGCGGCGCGGTCACTCCCGACGCCATTACCGCCGGACTGGCGCCCGGATAGAACGTCGTGATCTGGATGGTAGGGTAATCCACCTCCGGCAGCGCGGAGACCGGCAACTGGGTGTAGGCCACGATTCCGGCAATCATGATTGCGGCCATCAGCAGTGAAGTGGCGACTGGCCGCAGAATAAACAGCCTTGACGGACTCACAATGTGGTTCCTTGCGCGGCCATCTTGTAAGCTGCCGTGTCATCTGCCATCGTTACGCTCACCGGAGATCCGGAGCTCAGTTTTTCCGCTCCATCAATGACAACGACATCCCCGGGTTTCACGCCGCTGTCCACCACCAGGGTAGAACCTTCCGTCAATTGCACATGCACGGGCTGCGTTTTCACCTTATGGTCTGTATCGACAACGAAGACAAAGTTTCCATCTGGGCCGTGTTGCAGAGCGGCTGCCGGCATCACGATTGCATGAGGCAGTTGGTTGATGACCAGGCGAACATTGACGAATTGGTCCGGAAACAGGTTCTCCTTGTCGTTCGAAAACACGGCCTTAAATTTCGCAGTTCCAGTCGTCTGGTCGATCTGGTTGTCCACAGTCAGTAATTTTCCGGTTGCCAGGTGCTCCTTCGAGGAGCGATCGTAGGCGTCTACAGCCATACCTTTGTCGCTGCGCATCTTGGCAAGAACTTCCGGCAGATTGTCCTCTGGAAGCGAAAAGTCCACAGCAATAGGCTTCATCTGCGTGATGATCAGCATTCCGGTCGTCGCAGTTGACTGCACAATGTTGCCAGGATCTACCAAGCGCAATCCAACCCGTCCATCAATAGGGGAGCGTATTGAGCAATAATCCAGATTGACCTGCGCAGTCTCCACCGCCGCCTGGTCGGCCTCTACGGTTCCCAGGTATTGGCCGTAAAGGGCCTGCTCGGCATCAAGCTGCTCTTTGGAGTAGACGCCCTCTTGGTAAAGGGATTTATAACGTCCCAATTCCAACTTGTAATCCTCCAGTTGTGCCTGGTCTCGGACAAGCTGGCCCTTGGCCTGGTCCAGTGCAGCCTTGTAGGGGGCCGGGTCGATCACAATCAGCAGGTCCCCCTTGCGGACGTTTTGCCCTTCTTTGAAATTCACCTTCATGATTTGCCCGGAAACGCGGGAATTGACTGTCACGGTGTAATAGGCCGTCACAGTTCCCAGTCCATCCAAATAAACTGGAACATCTTTTTGCTCCACCGTAATGGCTTCCACCGGGACCTTTTGGTACAGGGCCATCATGGATGCATGTGCAGCCGCCTGCTTTTCTTTTTCTTCACGCGCTGTGGCAATCCGCCAGATAAAGACCCCAGCGACGACGAGAATGAGCAGAATTACAATGTTATGCAGCCAGTTTTTGCGAGTCTTTCGTTCATATTCTGGATCATGAATCGAGGGGGAAACCGGACGCGGGCTTTCAGCTATGGGCATAGAGGACTCATAAATATTGGGTGCTTGTCTTTCCTTGGCTAACAGACGATGGAAGCAGACATGTCAAGCCACTACTTGAATGATAATGGGACGCCATTCGCCCTGAAAAAGTTTCACGCTCTACAGTCGGCCTGTCAGGACCCTGCTTATCGCAAAGCCTATTGTTGTCCACAACTTCCGTCTTCTAAAGTAAATTGGTTGGAAGCAATGGGTGTATCGTTCATTCTTACAGAGATTCCAGGCCGCATCTGTTATAGCATCAAAGCAAATTTGTAATGCGCTTTAAATACGTTGCTTAACAGCTAAAAACTCATCCATGACTGCCGATTCCCACTCACCGGTTACTACGGAAAGTATGGATGCCCAGGCGCATGACCACAACATGGGCAAACCGTCCTCGGCAACTCCTGCCAGGGATAAGGAACCTTCGTCCCTTCCCCTATGCGTGGATATGGATGGCACTCTGGTGAAGTCCGACACCTTGCTGGATTGCCTCTGCATCCTCGCTCGGACCCAGCCCCTCCTGTTGCTTCGTTTGCCGTTTTGGCTGATCCAGGGTAAAGCGTCCCTGAAGCGGGAAGTGACAGCCCATGCTCTGTTGGATGCAGCGCATCTGCCGTATAACGACCAGCTAGTGATCTATCTGCGGGAGCAGGTTGCTGACGGACAGCGTCTCTATCTAACCACCGGCGCCGATCGCGCATTGGCTCAGAGGGTGGCGGAACATCTCGGAATTTTCGAGGAGGTATTTTCAAGTGACGGCTCCACGAACCTGACCGGCGCCAGCAAACTGCGTCTGCTCGAAGCGCGCTTTGGTCACGGCGGTTTTGCTTACGTGGGCAATAGTTTTGCGGATCTCCCACTGCTCGCTGCTTCTAGAGAAGCAATGCTGGCCAACCCCGTAATAGGTCTGCGCGGTCGGCTGCGGCGAAAAAAAGTTTTCGTGCAACATATTTTTCGAGATCGGGCACCTCTGGGCCGTTCCCTCTGGCGGGCGCTCCGTGTCCATCAATGGACAAAAAATACGCTGGTTTTCTTGCCGCTTTTACTGGCCCATACGATTGGCTTGGGGGTCTTTCTCCAGTCCGTACTTGCCTTCTTCAGCTTCAGCCTGGTAGCTTCCAGCACCTACATTGTGAACGATCTCTTGGATTTGGCTTCTGACCGCAACCATGCCACCAAGCGCCGTCGCCCTTTTGCCGCCGGTGATCTCTCCATATTCTTCGGAATAGTTCTGGCCCTTCTGCTCTTTGCAGGCGGTGTCCTTATCTCGACCGCGATGCCCCACCGATTTCTGCCCTGGCTGCTCACCTATTGCTGTGTTACGCTGGCCTACTCACTTTATTGCAAGCGCGTCGTCATTGTGGATGTCATCATTCTTTCGGCCCTATATACGCTGCGTATCCTGGCTGGAGCAGCGGCTGCGCAGGTTCCCATCTCCGACTGGATGGCTGGGTTTTCCATCTTTTTCTTCTTCAGCCTCGCACTCGTCAAGCGCTTCAGCGAACTGGAAAACCTGCGCGCCAGGGGAACTGCCCCCTCGAACGGGCGCGGCTATATGGTGCATGATATGGAGCAGTTGCGCGCTTTCGGGACCGCCAGCGCCTTCGCTTCCGTTGTTGTTTTTACGCTTTATATCAATAACCCGGAGGTGCGCGACCTTTACCATCATCCCCAGCGTCTCTGGTTGCTAACGCCGCTGCTGATCTGGTGGATGAGCCGTGTCTGGCTGCGCGCTTCTCGCGGCCAGATGAACGAAGACCCGGTCGTTTTCGCCCTCACCGATCCCGCCAGCCTGCTGGCCGGAGTCGTGATATTTCTCATCGCTCTCTCCGCGTCTTTATAAGCAGAGACGGTATAACTAAGAGACAATGCCAGCCAAATCTAAACAGCCGGTCTTTGAATCCTGGGGTCGATATCCCAAGGTGGACTGCCACGTCGCGCCTCTTTTCTGGAGAGATGAATTTCCGCGTGGCACTCGTCTACCGCCCGCGGTCCTGGCCGTCGGAATGGGGCGCAGCTATGGCGACGTCTGCCTGCTCGAAGGAGGCACGCTGCTATCGACGCGCGGCCTGGACCGTTTTCTTCACTTCGAGCCCAGTACTGGCTTGCTCCGCTGCGAAAGTGGCGTCACACTGGCGCAGATTCTTCAGTTCGCTGTCCCCCGCGGCTGGTTCCTGCCTGTGAGTCCCGGGACCAAATACGTCAGTGTCGGCGGGGCCATCGCGAACGACATCCATGGTAAGAACCACCATATTGCAGGCTCCTTCGGCAGCTATGTTCCCAGTTTTGAGCTGGTCCGCTCCGATGGCGCGCGGATGGTCTGTTCGGCGCGGCAAAACACAGATTTTTACTGCGCAACCATCGGCGGCATGGGCCTGACCGGCCTAATCACCTGGGCAGAGGTGCAGCTTCGACCCATCGCTTCGCGCAAAATCCGCTATGAAGGCATCAAGTTCAGCGGCATCGACGAATTTCTCTCGCTTTCCAGCAGCGGCAACCATGTGGAGTACACCGTCGCATGGATCGACTGCATCTCGCGAGGCCGCAACTTTGCCCGCGGCATCTATATGCAAGGGGACCACTCGGAAATCATCGAACCCAAAAATATCTCTCGCGAGCCTCATCTAGCCGTGCCCTTCGACTTTCCTGGCTGGGTTCTCAACCGCACCTCCATGCGCATATTCAACGAACTGTACTATCGCAAGCAATTGCGCCACCATGCCACCCGTCTGATCGACTACGAGCCGTTCTTCTATCCGCTCGATAGCATCCTGCACTGGAACCGCATCTATGGCAAGCGGGGATTTTTGCAGTTCCAGTGCGTCATTCCCTGGCGCTACGGGCGGGATGGAATCGTCGCGATTCTGGAAACCATCGCTGACTCCGGCTTGGCGTCTTTTCTCGCTGTGCTGAAAGTCATGGGCGACCGTCCTTCCCCGGGCCTCATGTCTTTTCCGCAGCCTGGAATTACGCTCGCGCTCGATATCGCCATCCAACCCGGAGTGACCTTCCCTCTCTTTGACCGCCTGGCCGAGATGACGCGAGAACTCGGCGGCAGGCTCTACCCAGCCAAGGATGCGCGCATGACCGGACCGCAGTTCCGCGCGTTTTATCCGCAATGGCGGCAGCTTTCTGAATACCGCGATCCCGCCTTTACTTCGTCCTTTTGGGAAAGGGTGACAGGCGATGCGTAAGCACCAGCGACGACCCAGCAAAAGACCCTGGAAACTATGGCGCGGCAAGCGAGCACTGCCATCGAAAATTGTGGTTTTCGGCGCGACCTCCGCCATTGCGCAAGCATGGATGCGTCTGCTGGCGCCGCATGGCGCCAGCTTCTTTCTGGTGGCCCGCAATGCCACGCGCCTGGAATCCGTAGCCAACGATCTGGTTACGCGCGGGGCGGCTGCGGTCTACGCCGAAACCGCCGATCTCGATCAATTCGCAACCCATCCTGCATTGCTGGAACGCGCCGTGTCCTCGCTCGGAGGCATCGACTGCGCGCTGATTGCGCACGGGGTTCTAGGCGACCAGACCGCTGGGGAAAAAGACTTTACCCTTGCCGCCGCTCGTCTGCTGACAAATTTTCTTTCAGCAGCCTCTCTCGTCACCTGGCTGGCCAATTACTTCGCCGCGCAATACAGTGGGACCATCGCTGTCATTTCCTCAGTAGCAGGAGATCGCGGTCGCAAGAGTAACTATATCTACGGTAGTGGCAAGGCTGGCCTGAATGCGTTTCTGGACGGCGTCCGCAATCGTGTTGACCGCGACGGAGTGCAGGTCCTCACCATCCGGCCCGGCTCGATATCCACTCCGATGACCGCTCACCTGCCGCAAGGCCCACTATTTGCCTCACCCGAGACCGTCGCGCGCGATATCCTCAAGGCGATCCAATCCCGCCGGGATGTTCTGTACACCCCCTGGTACTGGCGAGGCATTATGGCAATCATTCGGATGATTCCAGAATGGAAATTCAAACGCATGGATCTATAACGCATTTGTGCATAGAAATGTTTCGCGTGCCCGACCCTTCGCTCGCCGCGGCGAGCGAAGGGTGGGAAGCGACAATTTCATGCTCGAAACCCCCTTCGTCGAAAACACTGCGGGGAACTTATTTTGCTCTCCGGTCGTATCATTCTCACAGGTGACGACTGTCCGGTTCGGCGTAAAGATCTGATTGGCCAGGAAAAGAAGCGAGAACGCGAATGGGGTTCCGGGAATCACTCAAAATCGCCCTGCAATCGTTATGGGCGAACAAAATGCGTTCGACTCTAACGCTGATAGGCGTGGTCATCGGTGTCGCTTCCGTCATCATGATCGTCACCATGATCAATGGCGTCAATAAATATGTGGCTACGAAAGTCTACGGCTACGGGGCCGACGTTTTCACCGCCAGCAAGATGCCACAGGTGATTATGGGCGCTGAAGAATATCTTCGCTATCAGAAACGAAAAAACCTTAAGCTCGCGGATTATGAGGTCGTTGCCCAGCAATGCACTGCGTGTATCGCTACCGGCGCGGAAATCTCTACCACCGGCAATGTTGTCTCCCATCACCAATCCGCCACCGGCGTCAGCATTCGTGGATGGACCACTGGAATGCTGGCGATGTACAACTACAACCTTGCGCAGGGTCGTTCTTTCACCCCTACGGAGCAGCAGCATGACGCTCGTATCGCTGTCATCGGATCGGACATCGTGGACAATGTTCTCGGCAACGGCGACCCAATCGGCAAGGAGATACGCGTGGATGGTGTTCCTTATACGGTCATTGGCGTCGTGGAGCCACAGGGCAAAACGCTGGGCCAAAGCCAGGACAATTTCGTTTCGCTTCCGATCACCACATATGAGGCGGTTTACGGCGCAAATGATTCCATCACCATCTACGGTAAGGCGGGCGGCATTGGAGACAAACTCGAGCAGGCCTCCGACCAGATGCGTTCCATCCTGCGCGCCCGGAGGCACGATGCTCCAGGAAAACCGGACAGCTTCACCATCGACACCAATGATAGCTTCGTCGGCCTTTTCAAAAGTTTCAGCAAAACCTTCTTTGGAGTGGCCATCGGCATCTCCACCATCTCGCTGGTGATTGGCGGCATCGTCATCATGAACATCATGCTGGTCTCGGTCACGGAGCGTACCCGTGAGATCGGTGTGCGTAAAGCGCTCGGAGCGCGCCGCAGCGATTTGATGATGCAGTTTCTCATCGAATCCGCCGCCATGGCGCTAGTGGGAGGAATAATCGGTGTCGCTGGAGGAATTTTGGTCGCCAAGCTCATTACCCTGGTGATCGGTTTCCCCACCACCATTGCCCTGTGGTCCGTTCTTGTCAGCCTGGTACTGGCAACTTCCGTAGGCATATTCTTTGGTGTGTATCCAGCGCGCAAGGCCGCCATGCTCGATCCAATCGTGGCTTTACGTTCGGAATTGTGAAGGATCAACGATGCCTGTAAGTCAATCCAGCGAATCCGCGCGGATGGCGATCGATACGATTCGCAGCAATAAGCTGCGTTCCGGCCTTACGATTCTCGGCATTGTCATCGGTGTTGCTACTGTCATTACGCTCTCATCTTTCATCAACGGGCTTAACCGGAACATCGAAACGCTCGTCGCATCCTTTGGCACCAACGTTTACTGGATTTTCCGGTTTCCCGTCATCAACGTGCGCCCCACAGCGGAAATGTTGGCCCGCAAACAGTTGACCATGGAAGATGCCGAGGCGCTCGCTAAATTACCGCATGTGGTTGCCGTGTCTCCTCAATTGCGATACCAGGATTTTTCTCTGGGACTCGGGAATGTCGCCGTGAAATATAAGGGACGCCAGATTCAACATACGATCCTCGAAGGCGATACCATCGCCCAACCCCAGGTCGATAGCGTGGACATTCCCGAGGGACGCTATTTTTCGGCTTATGAGCAGGAAAAACACTCGGACGTCGTTGTCATTGGGCACGATACGGAAGAGACCCTGTTCCGGGGAGAAGATCCTATTGGAAAAGAAGTCGAGATCGGCGGAGACGATTTCCGAGTCATCGGAGTAATGTCAAAGCGCAAGACGGCCTTCGGGGGTGGCAAAAATCCTGAAGACAATGCTGCCTATTTCCCGCTGGGAACATTCCAGAAGATCCATCCGGAGATCAAGGACTACTGGATCGCCTTGAAGTATGACGATCCAAAGAACAAAACCGCCGTCTATGACGAGATCGAGCAGACCCTGCGCATCCAGCGGAAAGAACGCTTCAATCAGCCGGATAATTTTGCCATCTTTGGGCCGGATACCATCACTCGGCTCTGGAACCAGCTCACCGGCGGCATTTTTATCTTTATGATCGGCGTGGCCAGCGTCGGCCTGATGGTCGGCGGCGTCGGCGTCATGAACATCATGCTGGTCTCCGTCACAGAGCGTACTCGCGAGATCGGAGTCCGCAAAGCCATCGGGGCCACCAAACGCAATATCCTGCTCCAGTTCACTATTGAGGCAATTACCCTGTGCGCCGTTGGCGGCGTGGTCGGTGTCCTTTTAGGCAGCGTGCTTACCTTTACGGTCCGCTTCATCTTCCCTTCGATCCCAGCCTTCGTCTCCACCGTCTGGGCGGCCACGGGATTCAGCGTCTCCTGCGCCATCGGACTCATCTTTGGAATTTATCCAGCCTGGAAAGCCGCCAATCTCGATCCCATTGACGCCCTGCGCTACGAGTAGGCCTTCCCTGCGACAATAGTCTGTAAGTCGCCCATGAACCTGTCCCATGTCCTATCGTCCGCCGCGCAGATTGTCTCTACAGTCTTCACGCTGCTGTCGCTGGCTGCGCTGGTGTACTCGCTGCTCGTCTTCCGCGCTACGCGTGCCTACAGTCTTGCATCTCGCACCCCGCTGGCGGTCTTTTGTCCTCCAGTCAGCATCCTGAAGCCGGTGAAAGGCATGGACCCGGAGATGTACGCCGCCTTTGCAAGCCACTGCGCGCAGGACTATTCGGGCGAGTACGAAATTCTCTTCGGCGTGCATACCATGGAAGATCCCACCGTCGAGGCCATCCAGCGCCTACAGAAAGAATTCCCTCAGCAAGCCATTCGCGTCGTTGTTTGTCCGCAAATTCTGGGCAGCAATGGCAAAGTCAGCAACCTCGTCCAGATGGTCGAGCAGGCGAAGTTCGATCATCTGCTCATCAATGACAGCGACATCCGCGTTTCTCGGCGTTACTTGCGTAGCGTGATGCCAGTCTTCGAGCTACCCGGCAAGACTCAAAAGCCTGTCGGGATGGTCACAGCGCTCTATCGTGGACGCTCGCACGGCACACTCGGTTCGCGTCTGGAAGCACTTGGCATTTCCACGGACTTTATGCCGGGTGTGCTCACCTCGCGCTG
>JAKAYS010000120.1 GCA_021826695.1 Acidobacteriota bacterium
ACCGGCCTCGTCGGTGGCAAAGTAAATGTTGACGCCATCGGCTTTGACAAGATTTCCCGTGATCCTGTCTCCATTTAAAAAGACGAGGACATCTGGCTTTGCCTTGGTAGACGCTTGGGGTGCGGGTTTCGGTCCGGATTTTTTGCTCTTAGGTGTGGCAAGGGCCGGTGCCGCGCCAATCAACAGAAATAAGGCGATTGCAATGGAATTCTTCACAGCAGTAGAAAAGGGCGCGGAGTCCGCAAGAAGAAAAAATCGCATATTGCTGCTCGGATGCCGGAATTTGCAGTTTATGTTGCGCACTCCATATAAACTAGTGAAACAAGGAGAAAATGCAAAATGCCCGGTGGTATTTTCAACAAGCTGGGCCGCGCGCTTTCCATTTTCGGCGTCTCCAGCCCGGACGACATTCGCAGGATGCGGACCAGGAAAATTCCGCCAGTACCGTCGAAACCTGCGCCGTCGGGGTCTGCACAAAGTTCCCTTGGCGATCCTCCGTCGCAGAAAAAGCGAACCGACGAAGAGTAGCTGGCTTGCGGATGGTTGTGCGGCGAACGCCGTACCCGCGCGGGATGTTGGGACGCCGACGGTACGGAGTGCAAGGTCCCATGCGTAACGGGTAAACTAGAACCATGGGGATTACGCGGCAGCAGGCTCTCGACGCTTTCCAGTCGGACGATTTGATCGGGCTTGGCATGGAAGCCAATGCGATGCGCCGCAAGCTGCATCCAGAGGGCGTCGTCACCTACATCATCGACCGCAACATCAACTACACCAACTTTTGTACCGAGTATTGCAGCTTTTGCGCCTTCTATCGCCCGCTCAAGGGCAAGCTGGCCGCCGAGGGCTACATCCTCGACTTCGATACGATCTACGAAAAAATTCGCGAGACCATCGAGATGGGCGGCACGGGCGTGTTGATGCAGGGCGGTCTGCATCCTGACCTGAAGATCGACTGGTTCGAGCGGCTGCTGAAGGGCATCAAGCAGCGATTTCCCTCGATCTGGCTGCACTGTTTTTCCGCGTCGGAAATTTTGGCGATTGCGGAATACAGTGAACTTTCGGTGCGCGAGACGATTGCGCGTTTGCGCGATGCTGGACTGGATTCGATTCCTGGCGGAGGTGCTGAGATCCTCGACGATGAAGTGCGGCATCGCATTGCGCGGCTGAAGTGCGGTACGGATGAGTGGGTGCTGGTGCATCGCACGGCACACCAGCTAGGTATGCGCACCACTGCGACGATGATGTTCGGCGTGGGCGAGACCTTCGAGCAGCGCGTGAACCACTTTGAGACACTGCGCCAGCTTCAGGAAGAGACTGGCGGATTCACAGCGTTCATCCCGTGGAGCTTCCAGCCGCACAACACCGCGCTCGGCGGTCGCGGATGGGACGAGGCCACTTCGGTCGAATATTTGAAAGTGCTGGCGATCTCAAGGCTCTATCTGGACAACATTGAAAATGTCCAATCGAGCTGGGTGACGCAGGGGTTGAAGGTCCTACAGATGGGGCTGAGATTTGGCGGAAACGATGTTGGTTCGGTGATGCTGGAAGAAAATGTCGTCAGGGCCGCTGGCACGGCAAACCACACCACCGAAGAAGAACTGCGCCGCGTCATCCGCGATGCCGGGTTCAAGCCAGTGCAACGCGACACGCTCTATCGGACGATGTTTCTGAATTAGCGGTCGGAGAATTTTTTATGCGTTCCGAGATAGCCATGCCGGTTGAGTCCTATACAGATGAGCGCAAGTCGGAATTTCTGCTGAATAACGCTGTCGATGCTGACGATTATGCGCTCGCAGTAAAAGAAGTGCGCAAGCTTGGGCTATGTCCTTGGAAAATCTCGCATAAATGTCCAGCCTAACTTTTCATGCCGATTAATCGCGCGGTTTGCAGATACTATAGTTCCCAATAAAGTTCGTCATTCTGAGCGCAGCGAAGAATCCAGATGATATACGCCTGATAAGCGCAGCCATCACCTTCTGGATTCTTCGCTGCGCTCAGAATGACTCCTCACTGGATTTGCATTCAGCAACAATAAAACTGGTTTAAATATCCATCCACGGCTCAGGCTCCCCGCATTCTGCTCCATGACCGCCTAAGCGCTTTCACAATCCATCCTGTCATCAGCAACGCCAGCAGCGTCAGCGCGATCGCAATGGTTGCGGCTGTCCAGGGATGCTGCGTCACCAGCCACGTCAGGCCGATGGCGACCGCATCCTCGCTGGTGCTGAGGGCGATGTTGGACACTGGCTCCGGGCTTGGCGTCACCACGGCCCGCACCGCAGTCTTCGAGCTATGCGCGACCATGGCGATGGCCGCTCCTGCCACGGTGGCCAGCAGTTGCATCTCCGGAGACAGGTGGGCACTGGCTCGATAGGCGAGCAGACCGGCGACCGGCACGCGAATAAAAGTATGCAGCGCGTTCCAGATCATGTCGAGGCCGGGAATTTTGTCTGCGACAAATTCCATGGCGAATAGAGTTCCGCTGACTGCGATGACTTCCCAATCGCCGAGGACTTCGAGGCCCTGCGGCAGCACCACCCAATGCGCGTGTGCCAGCAGTCCGAGCGTCAACACGGTGGCATAGACATTCAACCCCGCAGCGAAACTGGCTGCGATGACGAGCGCTGCAATCGTGCTGGGCGTGAAGGCGGACACTTGCTGCGAATTCTACAGAACGCAGCTCGTATCGTCACCCATTTGTAAATTAGACGCGCCAATTCCTGCGTAGAGGCAGTTCTATGCTCGCGTACAATTGGGCTGGTAGAACACTTCTGTGGAGGCCCCTTTGACGGCTATGCCGTTCACTCCCATCAATTCTGTTTGGCATCATGGCTGGATATCCGGTTTGGCGATTTTCAGTCCAGCGGATCTCGGCGCAATGCTATTTGCGCCTCGTCATGGTCTGCTGCGCTATCTGCATCAACAGCAGGTGGCGAACCAGACATTTGCCCATCTCTATAGTTGGAACTGGTTCGATGCTTCGCTGCTGGCGCCGTATTTTCTGCTGATGGTCGTTCTGGCTTTTTATGGGCTGCATCGCTATCAGTTGGTGTGGCTCTACTATCGGCACAAAAAGAATGCGACGCATGGGCAGACGCATCAGTTTGCCGAGCTGCCGTTCATCACCATCCAGTTGCCCATCTTTAACGAGCAGTTTGTCATCGATCGGCTCATCGACGCCTGCTGCAATCTGGATTATCCACGCGACAGGCTGGAAATTCAGGTGCTCGACGACTCGACGGACGAGACCAGCCAGGTGGCGGAGGCCATTGTCGAGCGGTATCGCGCCGGGTGCAATGGCGCGCCGCAGCCAATCTTTTACATTCATCGCGCGAACCGCTATGGCTACAAGGCGGGCGCGCTTGACCATGGCCTGAAGACCGCCAAAGGCGAGTTGATTGCCATCTTCGATGCCGATTTTGTTCCACCACGCGAATGGCTGATGCAGGTGGTGCATCACCTGGCCGAACCCGGCATTGGCATGGTGCAGACGCGCTGGACGCACATGAATCGCGACTATAGCTTTCTGACGCAGGTGGAGGCCATCCTGCTGGACGGACATTTTGTGCTGGAGCATGGGGGACGTTCCCGCGCCAATGTCTTCTTCAACTTCAACGGCACGGCTGGCATGTGGCGGCGCGCCGCCATCGACCAGGCGGGCGGCTGGCAACACGATACGCTGACGGAAGATACCGACCTCAGCTACCGTGCGCAGTTGAAAGGCTGGCGCTTCAAGTATCTTCAGGACGTGGAATGTCCGGCGGAGTTGCCGATTGAAATGACCGCCTTCAAAACCCAGCAGGCCCGCTGGGCCAAGGGACTGATCCAGACCTCGAAGAAGATTCTGCCGCGCGTCCTGCGTTCCGATTTACCATTCCACACCAAGTTGGAGGCCTTCTATCATCTGACGGCGAACATCAGTTATCCGCTGATGATCGTCCTTTCTATCCTGTTAATGCCGGCGATGATTATCCGCTTTTATCAGGGATGGTTTCAGATGCTGCTGATCGACATGCCGCTGTTTATGGCGTCTACGTTTTCCATTTCCTCGTTCTATCTGGTTTCGCAGAAGGAGCTGTTCCCGCGCACCTGGTACAAAACATTTTTGTATCTGCCATTTTTAATGGCGCTTGGCATTGGGCTCACGCTGACCAACTCACGCGCCGTATTGGAAGCGCTGTTTGGCATCAAGAGCAGCTTTAAACGCACCCCCAAATACCGCGTGGCAAAGAAGGGCGAGCGATCCCAGGCCGCGAAGTATCGCAAGCGGCTGGGCATCGTGCCGTGGATTGAATTGCTGATTGGCAGCTATTTTGCCCTGACCATCTGGTATGCCATCGATACGGAAAACTATTTCACTGTACCGTTTCTGTTTCTATTTTTTATGGGCTACTGGTACACCGGTCTGCTCAGCCTGTTTCAGGGTAGCTTCGAGCGTTTCCGCATGGGTGCCAATTCGGATGAGTCTTCGCCGAAGCCTTTTCCGGTGGGCGTGTGATGGTCGCCTGCGTTACTGCTGGCCCGATCCGCGGAACCTGCTCCAGCTTTGATCCTCTAGGAATAAGCTGGACATCGTCTTTGTTCCCGTTCATAGCCCCAGACCAAAAAGTAAAGAGCGCGCTCACTGAGGAGCGCGCTCATTACTTTTGCTTTGCTACTGGCGAAACTTACCAGCGAATGCCGATCATGACCGGAACAAGTGTTGCATCGTATCCCGGGGGCAGGTTGCGCTTAGGGGTGTAGAACTTCTCATATCGGGCTTCCAGAAAGAGCTTAAATCGGCTATAGGGCGAGAATCGGAACTCCGCGCCTGTTCCGACATCGAACATTCCCTGGTTGCTGGACTCCTGGGCTACATTGACACTCCCGCTACATGCTCCGCCGTAGCCGTATCCAAACCCGTACCCGTAGCCATAACCGCACGGAACGAGAACAGGCGCTGTGAAGGAAGTGAGTTGGCGTGAAAATCCGCCGCCGCCGATGACATATCCATCGAATCTGCCACTGCGAGCATAGTCGATTTTAGGGTTCAGCATTGTTGCCCAGATATGTTCATTCCCACCGGGCACCTGGGCCTGGGCCTGGGCCAGGGAGTGTGGTACCCCCATGCGGTTGAAATTCCATTCGGCAAGCAGGCTTAAGCGGTTGTTGAACCTTAAGCCTGCGCCGAGCAGGACATTGAACCCTGTGTTTGCATATTTCTGCGTGCCAGCAGCAGGAGCTGTGACGCCACCTCCGCCTTCGAGAACCAGGTGGTCGGTCCAGCTTCCCCCAGTGTAGCGAGGAGGTTTCTGGTTGTAATTGTAGGTATTGGAGTTCTGGTCGTTGTTGGTGTTCTGTGCCTGGGCTGCAACTGTCAAGGGCAGTCCACAGGCCAGCACCAGAAAACCAGCATTTCTTAAGGCTGCTCGAAGAGTTGTGTGAAAAGTGTTCATGGCGTACCGTTTCCTCTCATAATCAATCTACGCTCCAGACCAGCCTTACAGTCGTTCGGTCTGTTAACTAACTCGTAACTCAAATCGGATGCTTATTCAGGATAGCAAGATGCTCGTTCCTTAGACTACTCATCTCTGGGTCAACCACTTCCCATGTATTCGTAGTCGTATCGTTAGACGAACGTTTATACGGATTGTTTCGGATTTTTTTGAAATCATCACCTAAAAAATTCGTGTCATGAAACAGGCAGGAAATTTCCATTTGTGCCCTGAAACTGTCCTGGATCTGGATCAATAACGGAGGGTCGAATTTTTGAAGGCAAATAGAGGTGTGTTCCAGTGGAGCTGGCTTCGCAGCCCGTGCTCCACTGGGATTGGATCGGAAAGCAGTTTAGTGAATGTCGAACTGCTCCGGATGCAACGTCGCATCGCTCTTTACGATGATCGTCTTGCCTGACATCTCTTCCATTTCTGTCAACCAACGGCCGTTGCTTGTTTTCAGATGTTTGACCACTTCCGGATGGACGCGAAGCATTACGTCTGCGCGGTCGAACTGGCGGTGCATCTTGCGTAACTCGATATAAATCTCATTGCAAACCGTCAGAGGCCCCTTTACCATGCCAGTCCCAGTGCAGATGGAGCAGGGAACTGACAGGGTGCGTTCGAGCGACTGCTTGACGCGCTTGCGCGTAATCGCAACCAGGCCGAAGTCGTTGAATTGGAGCACTTTGGATGGAGCGCGGTCGGACTTCAGTGCCTCTTCCAGCGCCTGCATGACCTTATTGCGGTTTTTGCGCTCGTCCATGTCGATGAAGTCGATGACGATGATACCGCCCAGGTCGCGCAGCCGTATTTGACGCACAATCTCCGGGATGGCGTCGAGGTTCGTCTTGAGGATGGTGTCTTCCAGACGCGCCGTTTTGCCCACGTATTTGCCAGTGTTGATGTCGATGGCCACCAGGGCTTCCGTCTGGTTGATGACAATGGAACCACCGGATTTGAGCCACACCTTCGAGCGCAGGGCCTTGTTGATTTCTTCCTGAATCCCGAACTGCTCGAACAACGGAGTTTCTTTGGTATAAAGCTTGACGCGGCGGACAAGCGAAGGCTCAAAGCGATTCAGAAAGCGCAACACGCGCTCATAGTCCGCTTCGCTATCGACCCAGATGGCGGAAAAATTGTCCGTCACCTGATCGCGCAGCACGCGCTCGACCAGGCTGAGATCGTGATAGATGAGCGCCGGGGGCTTGGAGCTTTCCGCCCGCTGGCGCATCTCCGCCCACAGCGTCAACAGGAAGCGAATGTCGGCGCGCAGGTCTTCCTCGCTGGCATCGGCAGCAGCGGTTCGGACAATGAAGCCGCCACCTGCAGCTCCTTTCTCGCTCAAAAGAATCCGTTTCAGACGCTGACGTTCTTCGTCGGAAGAAATTTTGCGTGAGACGCCCACATGGTTGACTGTCGGCATGAAGACCAGGAAGCGACCGGGCAACGCGATGTGGCTGGTGATGCGGGCGCCTTTGCGGGCGATCGGTTCTTTGGCAATTTGAACGAGAATTTCCTGATTAGGTTTGAGCAGCTCTGTAATCGCAGGCAGGTTCGAGGTCTGCGCAGTGGCGCGACGCATCCGGCGACGGTCGCCACCCTGACGTTGTTGCCCGCGACCACCCTGACGCTGATTGCGGCGCGTATGCGGACGTGTCTTCGCCGTGTCCGCGCCGGTGTTTTCCGAGTCTTCTGAGGCCCCCTCATCGGAACCATCTTCCAACTCAATCCCAATGGACTCGTCTCCGAAGTTCTCCTCTTCTTCGTCGAACGATTCGTCTTCTGCAAGTGTCTCTTCGCCCGGTTCTTCCACGAAGCGTGTACGCTGCTCAATATGTTGATCGCGAACCAGTTCGCTCAACAGGCCGCTGTCCATCTGGAGATCGAGCGTTTCTTCTACAAGATCGTCATACTCTGCATCTTCGAGTAGGGTCTGTCCGGTATACGCTTCCGACTCGTCTTCGTCGATCATTTCTTCTTCCAGGTTCCCGTGGCCAGGATTGAAGGCGTGCAAATCCTGTCCTGTGGGATCCCCATCTTCCGTGGCATCCGATTCGCCAGTATGTTCCTCAATTTCCGGCCATGCCTTGGTTTCGGCCTCTGCGACGACCAAAGTGGGCTCAGGGTCCTTTGGCGCTGGATGCGTATGAGGGGTTGGCGCAATGGAGACAGATTCCCCAAAAAATGGTTCTGCGGCCAAATCCGGCTCAGAAGCCTGATTTGTTTCCAGCGCTTGTTTCGGCTCCGTCGAGTCGGACGGTGCTTCTTCACTCAATATTTCCGGCTCGGGTGCAGTTTGATGAAGGACTTCATGGGTGGCGCTACCGCCGGATTGCGTTGCCGTGACTGGATAGCTTTCTTCGAGCGAACTGGTCGCGGCATGTGTGTCTTCCAACGCAGGCTCGGCAAGACCGCTTTGCCGATACGCGCTGGGAGTAGAAGGATCGAATCGGTAAGAGGCAGAACCCTCCTTCGGTTCAAACTCCGTGGCCTCAATCGAGGCGCTTTGAGTTGCCGCCGGGTTTTCCTCTGCCGGATTTGCCTGTGTGGGAATAGCGGTGTGCCGTGTTGCCGCTTCGTCGACGGCATGCGAAGAGGAGGGTACTTCGGCGGTTTCGCTGACCTCTGCTGCAAGGGAGGAAGAAGTGTGTGTTGTGCGGGGAACTCCTACTGACTCCGACGGTGGTGTGACCCTGGGAGACTCAGTCGGCTTGTTCTTATAGCGGGAGATAGATTCGCCCGGTAGAAGTTCACTGCCGTCCCAGGCCAGCGGGGCAACAACCATGGTCGAGGGCTGGAACGAGGGTGCTGCTGGCGTCGGCGTGTTGGCCGCATGTGCTGGAGCCGATTGCGCGGCTTCTGACGGCACAGCTCCCCCGCGACGATACTTCGACAAGGATTCGCCGGGAAGGACCAGCGGTAGGTCCTTCGACATATTCTGAGGCTGACCGTGTGCAAAAGTATCTGTCGAACGAGCCGTCCGTGCCGGTGGGGTAGCTGCCTGTTCGTATTTCTGGGTTGCTTCCTGCTCAAAGTCTGGCTCAAACGCAACTGCTTCGGTCTCGAATCCTAAAGCTTCGTTTGGTCCTGCTTCGTTTGGCGCATGGCTCAGTACATCGTTGTGCTCTTCGGGAGACTCCGTAGCCGCTGAGCGAGCTAATGCCTGCGAACTGGAATTGCCACGGCCACGCCTGCGACCGCGGCGACCACGCCAGCGCCTTGCGCCTGGGCCAGAGTCTTCGCCGCCTTCGTTGGTGCTTGCTGCACTGGAAGACTCGCGTGGCGCGCTTGCGCTGGAACCAGGAGCTTCGCGACGAGACTGGCTGCCTGATTGGAGCTTCTTCGCAGCGTTGGATTCTGTTGTGCCATGGCCGTTCGCCGCAGGAGACGCGTTTCGATGCCCATCGCCGTGAGACTGGCCAGGGGACAAGGCAACGTACTCTTCACCGTCTTCCTGTTCTTCTGCAAAGTCAGTGACGTAGAGGAACGCATCGCGTTCCAGGCCTATGTCGACAAAGGCCGACTGCATGCCGGGAAGGACGCGGGTAACTTTGCCTTTGTAAACCGAGCCGGCAAGGGTGTATTCGTTCTCGCGCTCGTAGTAGATTTCCGCAAGCTGGTCGTCTTCGACGACTGCCAGCCGGGTTTCATGCGGGGTGCTGGAAATATAAATTTCTTTTGTCATACTGCCTCATTCCGGCCCGCAGCCATTCAGTCCGCGGGGCAAAGGGTGAGACAGGCTCCTGCGCGCTATCCTGTAGCGTTTGCGACAAAGGCGAGTGGATCGAGTGACTGTTCTGGAGACGCTGCGAACTTGAAACTTGCTTTAAGCCAGAGGGATGCAAACCTCCCGCAGGCGCGGGATGGCAATGGAAGCGAAGAATCTTGGCTGCGACGTGGGAGAACGGTACGCAAGGACTTTGTGGCCACTGCTTCCCCTGTTTGGGGTGGGGCCGTTTCCAGTCCAAATGCGTTTCTTAAAGCGTTCATTCGATCAAACCCTGCCTGGCCACAGTTGGAAACCTGTCGGACCAAGGGAAACTAAAAACAACTAGGGAAAACTTATGTTCGCATCCGCCGCACGCTGTTTCCGATGCGTTGGGCCGATGCGTAAATCGCTGGCAGGCACAAAGTTCCGCCAAGTCAGCGGTGGAGCTAATTCACGAAGCGACTCATGCGGATATTCATTACGATGCCGAGGGCAAGAAACGTAAACAACACCGATGAACCGCCATAACTCATTAAGGGCAAAGGAATACCGGTGACCGGCATCAAGCCGATGACCATGCCCACATTGACCGCGATCTGGAAAATCAGGACGGCCACGACTCCCATGATGATAAATGTGCCGGGGAGGTCAGCGGCAGTTTGCGCGTTTTGTACTAAACGCATCAACAACAAAAAGTATAACAGCAGTACGAAGATCGCTCCTACCAGTCCATGCTCTTCACAAAATGCGGCAAAGATAAAGTCGGTATAAGGGATGGGAAGAAAGTCTCCTTGCGTTTGCGTGCCGTGTGTCGCGCCCTGCCCCCAGATGCCACCAGAACCGACAGCAATTAGAGACTGGCGAATCTGATAGCCACTGCCGCGCGGGTCGGCATCCGGCTGCATAAAACTGGTGAGGCGTTGTTTCTGGTAGGGCTTCAGCACCTTGTACCAAGCGGGAACGATGGCCAGCGCGGCGGCCAGAAACAGAATCGCGGCCTGGCGAAAACGGATGCCGCCCAGAAACAGTCCGCAAAGCAAGACTGGCGCGTAGGTAAGCGCCGTTCCCAAATCAGGCTGCTTCAGTACCAGCAGCATGGGTACGGCGACGATGGCCATGGCCTTGAAAATATCTTTCCAGGTCAGGTCTCTGCCGCTTAGATTGGTAAAGAAACGGGCCAGCACGACGATCAGGATCAACTTGACCCATTCAGAAGGTTGAAAATGAATGCCACCGGGGATGCGAATCCAGCGCCGTCCGCCCAACACTCTGGTCCCCACGACCAATACCGCCACCAGCGATACCAGACAGATGCCATACGCCCACACGGCGATGTCGAGCAGGATGTGGTAATCGATGAGTGAGAGCACAAACATGCTGACGAAACCGCCCGCCAGCCAGAGCACTTGCTTTTCGTCAAAATTGACAAACTTGGTGTGCATGGTTGCGCTGTAAATTTCCAGCACGCTGATGATCGACAGGGCCAGCACAAAGGCAAGCAGGGTCCAGTCAAAGTCTCGAAATGAAAGAAAGCGGCGCATGCGCAGGTAGGCTTCTTATAGCAGATTCACAGATACCGATTTGAAAGATAAGGTCTGTCATAAAGATAAGGTCTGTCATCTGAGTGCATCGAAGAATCCAGAAGGTGATGGCGGCGCAGCCCAAGCGAATATTCTCTGGATTCTTCTCTCCGCTCCGCGGAGTTTACTATGAGCGAAGCGAAGAGTTCAGAATAACTTCTTCGATATTCGCTTACATCATCACTCAACTCATCTATGCCATTCATCGCACAACGATGAAGCTTTTTCATGTCCTGCTCCTCATCGTATTCGATTGGGCTGCGTGGAACTCGATGTCTTTACAGCTTGCGTGAGCGGAAAGCTTCCTGCTTGGAGAACGGACCCGGCAGGTATGGGAAATTTTGCCGCGATGCTGGCGGGAACTTTCCGCGCGCGCAGCTTGTTAGGGGTGCCGTTTACTGGCGCCGTCCACAATGCCGCCATCTGTATTGGCAACTGGTCTTTCCGATTGTCAGGACGCAGCCGTCCGACGGTGGTTGGTTTTGTTGCACCCTTCGGTGTG
>JAKAYS010000121.1 GCA_021826695.1 Acidobacteriota bacterium
CGCGCTGGAATGGTGCAGGCGCCGGGCTTCTTTACCTTCGCCTCACAGGAGGTGCGAATGCTTTGGTCCAGGTCTGTCGCAGTAATGGTCAAGCGGTCCTGAGCCGCCTCCAGCAAGAAGTTCGACAGAATTGGAATCGTCGTCTTGCGCTCGACCACGCCTTGTGTCGCTGTCAATTCACGCAGCAACTGCTGCCGGTTTACAGTGATTTCCATTGCTGCACTCTCGACCACAGGTTTCTCCGGCTGGACTTCCAGACTTGGCATTTGTTAAACCATCTCTCCGTACCTTGTACACCATAAGCCTACGTATTGTGCAAGCGTACCTGGTTGTTGCCTTCATTGTAGAGAAAAATGGGAAACAAAACAGGGATTTCTCTGCGGAAAAGAGAGCACAATCCATGAAAAAGGGTTTATGGGGAAAGGACGTCCAGTTGTCCCATGCGCAGAGCAAAAACTACTGCTTCTGAAGAGCATACAAACTCAAATACAAAGACAGTAGCAGTAGCAGATGGTAGTGGAAAATTTGATAAGCCGGGCGAAATCAGTAAAGACGCCCATTGCAGAACTGCTCGGTTTTAGAAAACAGGGTTGAGAATAAAAGCAAAACAGGTAAAAGGCAGGGCAAAGACGTAGAGCAATGTAATTTGACACCCTGAATCTCCGCACGATCCACAGCGGCTAAATCCAAGGGTGTGAATTACTCTCTCCTGGTGTGCAAAGTGCGTTTGGCTCCTGTAGAAACGTACTCCTGAGAAGGCCTGATATTCCACAAACAGTGTCCGTCATTGTTTTTGTGCAACACCTTCCTGATTCAAGCCCAGGTCCCTGGCAATGGCCCCGTTTATTAGCCTATGGTATGCCTGTTCGAGGGTCAGTGAGGGCGGGGTGGGCTTGTAGTTGCTGCTCACTTCATCTTCCTGCTCGCCGATGCTCTTGAAGATGAGCGCTCGTCCCTCGATATGCACATGCGTCTGTGTAATCTGCCATATGCCGGGAGCTATCTCCGAGCGGACGACGTGGAACGTTCCACCCTGCTCCAGTTTTCCGAAGAGACCCCAGCCGAACTCCACGGGATGAATCAGCTTGCCGCTGAGGACCTTCAGTCGCTTCTGTTTCGCATCGACCACCATCCGCCCGGCCATGGCGGCAAAGACCCGCGAAGCATAGGTCGGCGGTTGATAGGCTGGATTTGGTTGGAAGTGCAAGGCGATCTCTCCATTGGACTCGCCGGTCTCGGTCCATAGAAAAGCGCGAGGCAGGATCTTCATCAAGGAAACCGACTGCTGGTCGTCATGCGCGCTGTTCTTGCGCTGCCTGGCCCGCACTGCCGGATCGTTGACAACCGACAGCATTTTGGACTGGTCCAACTGTTGCTGTTGCTGCGTCAGTGGATGACCGTCCATCTGGATCGTCCGCGAGATCGTCCCCTGGGATGTTTCGACAACGAGTTTCACAAGGTTTTTGTTGGGAGACCGATAAGCATCCCGATACATCCACAGGGAATGGTCGTTCTGCGTCGCCACCAGTTCATTGTCGATGACCTGTTGCACGAGTTGTTGCGGGGTGGTCGGCTGCGCATGCGCTACAAAGCAGGGCGACGAAATCGCGGCCAGCAGACCGAGCAGCCATCCAAACTGGCCAAGGCGGGTATTTTCACGGCGCGGTCCTGCCTGGATCGAAAGGAACATAAGTAGACAATCTCCAATAATAGACAATCTGGCGAAAGCGTCCATTTTTGGACAGCGATTTTCGATTCCGGACACTTTCTCCGTCTCCATGTCCACTGCAACCAGCCTATCTCTTTTGTTTCCAACTCGCAGGTTGGCAGGAACTTTGGCAGCGAAAATGCGATATATTCTTGCGCACCCGGATTATCTCTCCCACCCTTCGCGATGAGGCTGCGAAGGATGGGGCACCCGGATTGTCTATCCCATCCGAAGAACTACTTGTTTAGCTGTTCCATCAGGTTGTTGATCATGCGGTTCAGGTCGGTATCGGTGTGGCGGAGTTCGTCGATCTTGGCGATGGAGTGCATGACGGTAGTGTGGTGCTTGTCGCCGAAGTGACGGCCGATTTCCGGCAACGACGCCTCCGTCAACTGCTTGGCCAGATACATGGCGATCTGGCGTGGGACGACGATGGCGCGGGAATTGTTTTTCTGTTTTAGCTCGGCGATGCGCATGCCGAACTGGTCGGCGACGGCGCGCTGGATCACTTCAATCGTCACTTTACGCACCTGGGTGTCGATGAACTGCCGGAGGCATTGCTGGGCGACGGCGAGCGAGACTTCCACGCCGTGCAGGCTGCACCATGCGATCAGGCGGACGAGCGCGCCTTCGAGCTCGCGCACGTTGGTGCGCACGTTGGAGGCGACGAAGAGCGCCACATCGACGGGCAGCGTGAAGTGCTCGCTTTCCGCTTTCTTTTGCAGGATCGCGACTTTGGTTTCGAGGTCGGGCGGCTGGATGTCGGCAATCAAGCCCCACTCGAAGCGATTGCGCAGGCGGTCTTCGATCTCGGCCAACTCCTTCGGCGGCCGGTCGCTGGCGATGACGATTTGCTTCATGCTTTCGTGCAGCGCGTTGAAGGTATGGAAGAACTCTTCCTGGGTGCGTTCTTTCTGCGCCAGAAATTGGATGTCGTCGATCAACAGCACATCGACGGAGCGGTATTTGTCGCGGAAGCTGGACATGCGGTCGTAGCGCAGGGAGTTGATCATTTCGTTGGTGAATTTTTCGCTGGACACGTAGCAGATGGAGGCGTGCGGCAGGTGGCGCTTCACTTCATGGCCGATGGCATGCATCAGGTGGGTTTTGCCGTTGCCGACAGAGCCGTAGAGAAACAGCGGGTTGTACGCCTTGGAAGGCCGCTCGGCGACCGCTTCCGCGGCGGCGCGGGCAAACTGGTTGCCGGTGCCGATGACAAACGCGTCGAAGGTATAACGGGGATTGAGTTGTGCCGCGGTGTCCCAGTCGAAGCGCGCCTGCTGCGCGGGGACAGCCGGTGTGTTGTTCTGATTTTGATAACGGCTGCGTGGGGCATTGCCGGTGCGTGTCGGCTGCGGCGCAAAGCCGCCATCCTGACGCAAGCGCGGAGCGGGTGCTTCCTGCTCGACGGCCTCAAAGGAGACTTCATCGACCTGCACGCCGAGCTGGTCCACCGCTTCCAGGATGAGGTCGTTATAGCGCGCGCCAATATGCTCAAACTCTCGCGTCGGCACGGACACCACTAGGATTCGGCCTTCGATGCGGCTGAATTTTGTGGGCTTGAACCAGGTGTCGAACGACTGACGGTTGATCTTTTTTTCCAGCGCCGTCAGGATGCGCAGCCAGGGGTTGAGTGTCGAGGAGGCTGTAGCGAGAAATGACATTCTATTTTCACTTTCAACGTTGCGAGCGCGGTAACGGATGCCGACCTAAAAAAGTCACACCAGACAATACGCTTCCTAACCCAAAAACCAAAACAGACCCCGCCGTCCAAAGCACATAGACGTTGGATCCAAAGGTTGTACTAAGTTGCCTGCAACGAGATTTCCGGTGCCCCGTTCGTGTCATTGCCTAGGGTAGCAAAGCACTACGGAACGTATTCCTCGGAGGACGTCAGCGAAGCCGATACTAGCACATTCGAACGAGACAGGCAGCAGGATTAAACGGCAAAATTAATTTCTTTCTAAAACTGCACCAAGGGTGGTGAAAGGATGCGGCGCGATGCCATTTTGGAGCGCGCGAGAATTCTTTCAAAACTTATTTTAACGGATGCGAACTATTATCTTCTCTCTACTCACCTCTCCCATCCTTCGTCCACTGCGGCGACCGAAGGATGGGGCACCAGGCATCACTTTCCACCAAGCTTCACTCTCCCACCCGGCTTCACTTTTTTACGATTTGATACTGTGGCCGGGGAATTTTTTCGCGAGGAGGGTACACGGATACAGCAACATACCCGCGACAGCGAGCGCGGCGCCAAGCGCGATGGCAGGCAGGTGCGGCGTCAGTCGATCGGCGCGCGCTGCCCAGATGGTAAAGAAAATCAGCAGCGTTGGCGCTACGCCGATGCTTACTGCCATCCAAAACCCTCCAGGGATGCGAAAAGACCGAGCGAGTTTCGGCTCTCGCAGGCGCAGCACGACGAGCGCGATGAATTCCAGCACAAGACTCAACCCGTACAGCATGATGTCGAGTTCCAGCAGGCGCGTCAAATTCAAGCCGAGCGCGAGCGCCCATGCCGCTCCGCAGGCGATGACGGCGACCCAGGGCACGCTGTTTTTCATGCGTCGCGACAGCACGCGCGGCAAGAGGCCGTCGCTGGCTAGGGCCGCCGGAATGCGCGCGTAAGAAAGTGTCAGCGCGTTGAACACCGCCACGCCGGTAAGCGCGCCACCTGTGACGACAGCTACGGCCAGCCATTCGGCAAAGTGGGCACCGAGATGTGGAGTGGCGAGTGTCCGCGCTGTCGCAACCCATGCGCCGGTAACGAACGTGGACGCAGAAATTCCGGTAAGAGCGACGACTGCAATCGGCAGCACATAGCTGGCGGTCACCAGCAGGACTGCCCAAAGCATGGCGCGAATGTAATTGCGCTGCGGGTCTTGCACCTCGCGGGCGATGGTCGAGGCATTGTCCCATCCCATGTAGTTCCACAGGACGAAGAGCAGCGCGGTAGTCATGCTGCCATGCAGCGGACGGCTGAAGAGCGCAGGCGAGAACGGATGCGCCGCCATATGCCAGAAGCCACTGTCCATCATTCCAAGAAACACGATGGCGACAAAAGGAGTCAGCAGCAGCGCCAGCATCCACAGCGAGCCCTGGCCTACGGAGTAAGCGCCGCGCAGGTTCCACGCCACGCACAACACCACGATGGCCAGCGATTCGAGAAAGCCGCGATGCCCCGCAGTGAACGCAGGATTCAGTTGCGAGAGATACGCGACGGCCAGCGCGGGATAGATCGCCATGTCGAAGATGCTGGCAGTCAGCGAAAGCCACGCTTCCTGAAATCCCCAGAAGCGCCCGAGCGCGCGTCCTACCCAGATATAAAAGCCACCTTCTTCCGGCAGCGCGCTGGCCAGCTCGCCGATCATCAGCGCTGTTGGCAAGCTCCACAGAATGGGAACGATCAAGAGCAGCAGCAGCGCTCGCGCATAACCGGCCTGACCGACGATGTCCTCCAGACCGTACGGGCCGCCGGAGACCATGAAGTACGTGGCGGCTATGAGCGGAAGAAGCCGGAGTCGGCGCGCGAGGCGCGGAGTTTTCTGCTTGCCGGACTTGCTTTGGGATGGTGAGAGCGTATCGATCGTTCCTGGTCCGCCGGACTGGATTGGTATTGCCCTGAGCGTATCAAAAAACTCGTCGCGAAATGCCGACGTGGTTCCATAAAGTGGATCGTAGCTGGCTCTACGGCAACACACGCAGCAGATGGACGGTCGAACGCATCCCAATGTCGTAGAAGCGGAGGCGGAAGGGATTCTGCCTTCTACGAGAGATGGATGAAGACTTTTTTCAGGGCCGTTCTGGTTGTACTGATCGTTCTGGGGTGCGCGGTTGTTTTTCTATCGGCGGCGGGATGGTATGTGCTGCACAATCCCGACCGATACCTGCCGCAGGTCGTTGCCAATCTCGAAAACAAGACTGGGCTGCAAATACAGATCGAACATCTTGAAGTTCACTTACAGCCCACCTTGCTGGTAACGGCGTACGGAGTGCAGATAAAAAATCCGAGACCGTTTCCATCCGGCGATTTTCTTAACGTCCCCAGGCTGGATGCGAACATCGAAGTGGTCCCGCTGGTCCACGGAAGAGTGGAAGTCCGACGCGTGGTGTTGCACCATCCGGTGGTAGATTTCATCTCAGATCCCGATGGGCTTTGGAACTTCCAGAATCCATCCGGATCGAAGGAGCAGCCGACACGGTTTTCCATGGGCGTGATCCACGACCTGCAAATTAGACATGGCACGATGTTCGGTTCCAATCTGATCGATCCAGCCGACACGCCCGGCCCCGTGGTGCTTGTGTTGCGCAATTTCTCTGCGCAGTTGCGGGAGATCGATGCGCGCAAGGTCGCGCATGGCGGGTCTGGTCAGACGGTTGACGGCAAGCTCGATGCCGATACCGCCCGTTTCGGGTCGGTCCATACCAGAGAACTGCATACTCAACTGCGAATCACCCCGAAGCAGTTGACGTTCAAGGGCTTCGGAGTGAAAACGCACGGAGGCCATGCGAGCGGAGATTTCGCCTTCAATTTTGGCGCGAAGAACACAACCTTCCATACAAACCTGCAAGTGGACGGGGTCGGCATGCCGTATCTGCTTGCCGAATTTGAGCAGGGTCCCCCGAAGATGACGGGAATGCTGCAGGCGAACTTCAATCTGGCCGGAGAGGTCCAACACACCTCCAATCCGCTGGTCGGCATTCATGGTGGCGGTTACTTCATCATTCGGAACGGCGAATTACTTAGCCTGAATGGGAACAAAAAGATGGCGCAAATGAAACGTTTTCGCGATCCGGGCGCTGCCGCACTACCGCCAGCAGCATTTTCTACGTTTGATGGCGATATGGATTTGAGAGACCAGCGCATGTATAGCGACCGGATCGGGGTGAACTTTTATGGCATTGTCGTGGACGGGCATGGCAGCATGTCGGTGGTCGGAGGCGCAATGGATTACAGGGGGCTCGCCACAATTTTGAAGAAGCAGGGTTTTTTTACCGACTTGTTCGCAAGCTTGTTCAAGGGGGCCGATATTAAAAAAGGAAGAATGACATTCCCGATCCGGCTGGAGGGAACGCTCACAAGGCCGAAGTTTATCGTTCATTGATTGGCGATCCGCTCTCGTCAGGCGAACAGGTGATGCCCGAGCCGACCGCTGAAAAAGGGTCTTGGGAAAGGGTCTTGGGAAAGATTTCCATCCCACCAAGCTTCAGCTCGCTGTTCTGTGCATCCAACTCGCTATATTGTGGCGTGGAGAAATTCCGCCGCTGGGGGGGGACAATGCTGATTATTCTTATCATTCTACTTTTGGTTGTCGGATTTGGTGGCTACCGCATGGGGCCGGGACTTGGCTACTACGGAGGCGGCGGCTTGGGCCTGATTTTGCTGATCGTTATTATCCTGCTGCTATTGCGCGTGATTTGAAGAAGCTGGGCGAAGCGAGAGAAATTGGTCACCAAAGAATCATGGCATTGCCGCTCTGCGAGATGCCGATATCTGTCTGGCCACGGCTTTGTGCGGTCGAGAATTCTCAGGTATACTCAAAGTTTGCTGTCTAGTAGATTTTTCTCTTTAGGAGCGCACTCCGATGCCGAAGCGCACATTTCAACCGAACCGCCGCCACCGCTCAAAGACCCACGGTTTTCGTACTCGCATGAAGACCAAGGCTGGGCAGGCCGTGCTGTCGCGCCGCCGCGCCAAGGGTCGCAAGCGCGTGTCCGTCAGCGCAGGGTATCGCGACTAGCTGGACTTCCGATTTTGCAGGCTTCGGTCAGCGTGATTTGCCGCATTCTTTCATCCCACCCGAAGATTTTCTCTGCTACCGTTTGAAATACTCCAGTGCAGGTTTCTCCGCGTATGCTATCCCGCGCGATTCGCAATGCTTGCGGGTAGTGTCCGAGGCGCGGCCCGGCTGCGCGACAATGAAGGAACAGGTGCGCGATGGCAGCCAACCATGCAGATCGAGCTGGTAAGCGAAAAGAAAATCCGTCGCGTGCGTTGTGGCTGCGGAAACATGCCGACTACCAGCGTGTCTATCGCGAGGGCAAGCGGCAATCGCTGCCGTCGATGATGTATTTTTTCGCCAAGCGCACAGATGCCGCGGTCCAGAACGATACCGGCCCTGTGCAATCGACTTTGTCCGGACAGCCCGACGCGCCTTCGCTGGAAAACATCCTTCCTTGCTCCCGTGTTGGGCTGACTGCTGGCAAGGTGCTGGGCAATGCGGTCGAGCGCAACCGCATCAAGCGGCGAATGCGGGAGGCGGTGCGGCTGCATCGCATGGAATTGACCGCTGGCGTGGATGTGGTCCTGCATCCGCGGCGTTCCGTGCTGGAGGCGGAGTTCCCGCAGATAGAACGCGAAGTGCAGCGCGCCTTTCGCGCGGTACAGTTGGCGATGCTTCCGGCGGCGAAAATAACAACTGCCGACGCGGCCGCTGCGCTGAAGAAAACTCACCATGCCCAACCCCTCTAAACCCGCCAGGCAGGAGGAGCAGCGGCCTGAAAATAAAGGGCGACAGGAACGCCGCTCGGCCCGCGTGGAGGCACTGATGATCGCCTATCAGCGCTGGGTCTCTCCAGTGCTGCATGGGCTGAGCGCATCTCTGTTTCCCATGCGCGGAGGGTGCCGATATCAGCCGACCTGCTCCGAATATGCAGCGGTCGCGGTGGCCCGTTACGGTTGGGGCCGAGGTTGCCAGATGGCCGTGAGACGGGTGTTGCGGTGTCATCCATGGAGCCGTCGCGGGAGGCGGGGCGGCTTCGATCCGGTTCCGTGATCGATTTGAGGATTGCTGCAATTTGGGCCGATACTTTCCCCATCCTTCATCCGCCGCGGCGGACGAAGGATGGGTCGCCCGTTTCCATTCGGCCCCTCGACATTGCTGGAATATGATCCAGACGCAACTGCAAGTTGGCGCTAAAACCGGTACGATAGAGGAACCCGCAACTGCACGTATCGCAGGAAGCACCCGTACGTATGCGAGCCAGAATCGTGAATCGAAAAAAACGAGCACTTGGTTCGACTTTATCGAAGTGGCCTGATGATCTGCACTCGAAACAGCACTGCGGAAATTGACCGTAACAGGAAGTCCATTGGCCGAATATAAAAATCCTAACCAGCAGGGCGGAAAGCAAGACTCGCGTTCTTTGATGGTCTTTACGATGGTGTTTGCCGTGATCCTTCTGGGCATGCAAATCTTCCATCCGAAGAAACCTGTCACGCCTGCTACGACGAAGACACAGTCTACGCAGTCGAGCACTGCCATACAGTCCAATGTGGCAAACGCATCGAGCGGGGCCCCAGCGGCTGCGGCTTCTGCGACTGCAAATACACCGGCAACGCCGCAGGTAGCAGCGGCCAGTGAAAGCACGACTGTCGTCGAGAACGAACTGTACCGGATCACCTTCAGCAATCGCGGCGGTCAGGTGACTTCGTGGATTTTGAAAAAGTATACGAACTTTGCGGGTCAGCCGTTGGATCTGGTCAACGCTGCGGCGGCGGAGAAATTCGGCTATCCGCTTTCGATATATACCTATGATGCGAACCTGCGGCAACGCCTGGCGCAGGCGCTCTATGTATCTTCCGCGACCGGCAACCTGACCGCACCGAACCAATTGACGTTTGACTATTCAGCAGGCGGACTGGTGGTCCACAAGGTCTTCCATTTCGACAACAGCTATGTCCTTAAGGCGGAAGTGACGGTGACGCAGAATGGCGCGCCGGTAGAGGCATTGCTGGCGTGGCCGTCTGGATTTGGCGATCAGCGCGAGGCAAGAGACTACGCTACAGACCAGAAGATCGACCGCTCCGACAGCGGTAAGGCCGACACCATTGCGCCGAAGAAAGTCGTAGACGGCGAGACGCAGACAGGCACGCTGGACTGGGGCGGAGTGAGCGATTTGTATTTTGCCGCGATCTTCCTGCCGGACACGCCGCAGACCAGTTCGCTGGTTTCCCTGCATCACACCATGGACATTCCCAAGGACCCTGAGCATCCGCAAGCCGGGCAGGTCGCCCCGCAGCCGATCCTTGGAGCGGCGGTGGGTATGACCAGCGGCATGACCTCTGAACGATTGTTCGCGGGGCCGAAGGTGCTGAGCGTATTGCGCGCGGTCAGAGGAACAGGCCCCGACGGTAAGCCTACCGGCCCGGATCTTGTGCCTGTTGTGCACTACGGTATCTTCTCCTTCGCGGCGAAGCCTCTCTTCTATGCGCTGCGGTGGGTACATGCGCATGTGGTCAACAACTGGGGCTGGGCGATCCTGGTGTTGACACTCTTCATTACCATTGCGATGCTGCCAACGCGTATCGCCATGATGAAGTCGTCCATCAAGATGCAGCGCATTCAGCCGCAGATGAACTTCATCAAGGAGAAATACAAAAAGTACAAGTTCGACGACCCGCGCAAAGCGGACATGAACCGGGAGATGCAGGAGTTATACAAGAAGGAAGGCGTCAACATGTTTGGCGGCTGCCTTCCCATGCTGATTCAGTTTCCTCTATTGCTGGCCTTTTATGAGGTGCTGGAAAACGCGATTGAGCTGCGGCATGCGCATTGGTTCTGGCTGCACGATCTGTCGGTGGCCGATCCGTATCACATCCTGCCAATTTTGATGGTCGGCTCGCAGTTCTTCTTTCAACTATTCACTCCTTCACCCGGTGTCGATCCGGCGCAGCAGAAAATGATGGCCTTCACGATGCCACTGTTCAGTGGATTTGTGACGTGGCATTATGCCTCCGGCATGGCGTTGTACTGGACCGCCAGTAATATCATGAATATCGGCCAGCAAATGATGATCAACCGGACGAAACTGGGGCAGGAGTTACGCGATATTCAAGCCAAGCGGGCGGCAAAAAAGGGCGGCAAGCAACTGGCTGCGGCTCGACGATGACTCGCCCTGGATACAGTAAAGACATGAGATGGCGGGACAAGAATGCCGATTGAAAACTATCAAGTAGCAGTAGAAAAAATCGACGCGCTTCTGAAGAAGCTGACTGGGCTTGGTGGCCTGCGGCTGAAGTATCGTATTACCGCCGGTGCAGGCGCAGCCGACCCAAACAAGTTTGAAGCGCGAGAGATTTATGTCGAGATGGCCGGCCCGGATGTCGGACTGGTGCTGGAACACAACGCCGAACTGCTGCGTTCTCTGGAACACGTCGCCGCCAAAGCGTTGCGGCTGGAGCCGGAAGAGCATGAGCTGATTTCATTCGACGCCAAGGGCTATAAAGCAAGACGCGCCATGGAACTTCGCCTGGTGGCGGACACTGCGGCGGAGCAGGTGCGACGCACCAGCCAGCCTTATAACTTTGCTCCGATGAATTCTCGCGAACGCCGCATGCTGCATCTGGCGCTGCGGAACTATGAAGACCTTCGCAGCGAAAGCAGCGGCGAAGGGATGCGTCGTTTTGTGGTCGTGTACCCGAAGGACTGGCAACCGCAGGAAACTCCTGTGGCTGGAGTCGCGCGGGCCCGCACCTTCGGGCGTGGATAAGG
>JAKAYS010000122.1 GCA_021826695.1 Acidobacteriota bacterium
TTCCGATCTACTGATACTCGAACTTCGTCTCATCGACTGCCGCCACGCCTTGCCCAAACTGGGCGTGACCCACTCCAATCAAGCCCTCAACGTAAGGCTGGATAGGAAGAACATGCGGCTGAAACACCAGCCTTGGCCCGAACAGCCCACTGTCGAGCTTGTTGGTGCCGGAACCGAGAAGAACACCGCGCACATCCAGGCCGGCAGCCAGAAATGGTACATGCCAGGGGTCGTAATATGCGCCGAAAGTGGGACCATAGATCCAGCCGACTTGCGGTACGTTTGGCTTTGCCGCGCTGAATTCCCCATAGAGGCCGATTTGCGCGATCGCGCCTGTGGAAGATACAAGAAGCACTAGAACTGGAATGAGTCGAGACACCTTCATGACAGGAAATCCTCCTTAGAACTCCTTAGAATAGGCTCGATCAATTTGGGTCAGATCAAAATTTTCATCGCGGTTTTCGTTTTTTCTTGTTCGACTTTGAATTCCGCTTTTTGCTTGGATGCTGGCTGGGTCGGATAGCCTGCTTCATTCCGGCAGATTTTTTTACACTTATCTGGCGCTCCTCCACCAGCGCAAACTGCAATTTATTTTCCAGCGTGTCGATGCGGTCCAAAATGACACGCACCGCATCTCCCACGGAAATGCGATGGCCGCTGGTCTCGCCGATGATTTGACGGCTGTACTCATTGAAACGATAGCGGTCTCCCTGCAACATAGCGAGCGGCACCAGCCCCTCGACAAACAGATCGTCAAGTTCGACAAACAGTCCGAACTTCGCCACGTTCAGGACGATCCCGGCGAATTCCTCGCCAATGCGATCCTGCATGAAGCGGACTTTTTTCCATTCGATCAGTTCACGTTCAGCGTCGGCGGCGCGACGTTCGCACTGGCTGATCTCCTGCGCGATGGCGGCCAGTTCCTGCTCGTCTACAGGTGGCGCGATCTCCCTATCCCGACCTGGGCGCATACCCTGCGGCGAGGATGGGGCGCCCGCTTTTCCCTTGCGCCTACTCCTCGCCGGTTCGCTTGCGTTCGCCGGAATCTCTCGATGTCCATCGATGCCTACGGCCAGCAGGTCCTTCGTAATCCGGTGGACGATCAGGTCCGCGTAGCGACGGATCGGCGAGGTGAAGTGGGTGTAGCTTGGCGTCGCCAGCGCGAAATGGCCTTCATTGTGTTCGCTGTAACGCGCCTGCTTCAAGGAGCGCAGCATCAAATACGTGAGGATGCGCTCCTCCGGCTTTCCGGCTAGCCGCTCGGTCAGCTTTTGATACATCTGCGGCGTGACGGCAATGTCTTCGGGGACCTCCGTGATGCGCTTGTCTCCTGTGCCGCGTCGCATGCGGTCGCGACGGTCTCCGCGCAGTTCCATTTGCTTGATCGGCACCGCGCCAATGCCGAGTGAATAGCCGAAGTGCGCGGCGATCTCTTCAAAATTTCCTACGCGTTTGGCGTCCGGTTTTTCGTGAATGCGATACAAGCTCGGCACGCCGAGCGATTCGATCCAACTGGCGACACACTCATTTGCGGCCAACATGAATTCTTCAATCAAGCGATTGGCCCAGTTTCGCTCGGAGCGCACAATGCCGCGCATCTGGCCATTTTCGTCAAACTGAATGACTGGCTCGGGAAGGTCGAAGTCGATGGAGCCGCGCTGTTCGCGGCGCGCGTTCATCCGTTGCGCCAGCGCGTACATCCGCTCAAACTCCGGCACCAGCGGCGCAAACTGCTCGCGAGTCGCGGCATCGCCATCGAGGATGGCGTGGACTTGGGTGTAGGTCATGCGACGGGCCGAGCGAATCACGCCTTCGCACACCTCGGAAGAAAGCACTTCTCCCTGCGGGCCGAGTTGCAGGATGCAGGAGAGCACCAGCCGATCTTCGTCCGGACGCAGGCTGCACACGTCGGTCGATAGCTCCATGGGGAGCATGGGAATGGCACGATCCGGAAAATAGACGGAGTTGCCACGCAGTCGCGCTTCCAGATCGAGCGCCGATCCGGGGCGAACGTAATGGGCCACGTCGGCGATGTGGACTTGCAGTTCAAAGCCGCCGCCATCGAGCGCGCGCACCAGGACCGCGTCGTCGAAATCGCGCGCGGTTTCGCCGTCGATGGTGACGATGGGAAGACCGCGGAAATCGCGGCGCTGCCGCCAGGTTTCCAGGTCGTTAACGGGAGGCACGGCAACGGCGCGGGCCTCTTGCAGCACGCGGTCAGGGAAGGTATGCGGCAGGTGATGCTTGCGGATGAGGATTTCGACATCCACGCCAAAGGCGTCGCGGTCGCCGAGAACTTCGATGACGCGTCCGCGCGCCGGGCGAGTCGCTGTCGGCCAGTCGGTAATGGCGACGTCCACCACCAGGCCTTCGAGGTTCTTGTGCGTCGCTTGCGCCCTGGCCTCCGCGCCTAAGACCCGGTCCGGCGTCTCCTGCTGCGCCGCGACCTCCGCGCCAAAGGGAATCAAAACAGCTTCATTGAGGCGCGCGTTGAGCGGGGTCACAAAGTTGCCGGGAATAAGGTGGCCGCGCTGCCAATTGGTTCGATTTGCATAGTGGAAGATGCCGACGACCGTGGGATTATGCCGCTCCAGAACGCGCAGGATGCGCCCGGAGCGGCGACTGTCTCCATGCGAGGCAGGCAGCAGTTCCACCAACACCAGATCGCCCTGCATGGCGCTTTCCAGGCTGTTTGGTGGAATGAAGATGTCCTCTTCGCCATTTTTATCGCGCGGTTCGGGTCGGACGAAGCCATAACCGTCGCGATGCAGATCCAGGCGTCCGCTGACCCAGTTGTTGCGTTTGCGCGCGGTGGAGGCCAGCGACCAGAATTCACGGTCTACCTTCACCAGTTGGCCGCTGGCAGTCAAGCGATCCAATTGCTCCAGCAACAGCCTGCGTTCGCGCCCGCCACCCAGCCCCAACTCGCGGACCAATTGTTTATACCCGGCGCGCTGGCCAGCCGACCGTCCAATGCGCTGCAAAAGGTCGTTGTCCGTCATTTTTTGTCCGTCATTCTATGTCCTTCAGGAGCCAACACCGCAGTGTTTCCAACGAGCTTTGCCGCTGAACGTGCGACCGGAATCGGGGAAAAATCGCATTGCCATAATGTTACCTGCGACCACAGAAATTAAATACTTGCAGGATTCACTCCCCATTTTTCTCTTTAGCCGGTAAAATTCGATTAACTCGATTAGGACTGTGCGGCTCGCCTGGGCCATTTTGGGCCAGCGGGAATTTCAATAAAAACCGAAGAGCTGTTTGCGAAGGACCTTACGGATCGACAGGATGCGCACTCGCAAACGGCGGAATGCAACGATAGAAAGGATTTAAGACCACGATGTGGAAACCGAACCAGCCCGGCACCACCCCTACGAACCCTTCGGAACCGATACGCCCGCAGACCCTTGCTCCAGCCAGCACGGAACCGGTCGCGCAACGTCCCAGTCCATCCACCTCAACCAACAGTGAGCAGGCCACCATTGGCAAGTCTCTCACTATCAAAGGCGAAATTACGGGTAGTGAAATGCTGTTCATCGACGGCCACGTAGAAGGCTCCGTCAGCCTGCCGGGAAACCGCGTCGTCGTTGGCCGCAACGGCCATGTCGCGGCCAACATCGCTGCTCGGGAAGTAGTGGTCCTCGGCAAGGTCAACGGCAACATCAACGCCACGGACCGGGTCGATATCCGGAATGAAGGCTCGCTGACTGGCGATGTCGTCGCCCAGCGCATCAGCATTGAGGATGGCGCTTATTTCAAGGGCGGCATCGACATTCGCAAGCCTACGAACGTCGGCACCAAGGAAACCGAGACGGTAAAACCTGCTGTCAGTACTCCGGCGCACGTCTAAACATTTCGTCATCCATTGCGGCCCAAAGCCTCGCGGAAACCCACGGGGCTTTTGGGCTGACGCCTCTTTGGCCCTTCAAGTGCGCCGCAGTTTCACGTGGAACAATCAGCATTGCATCTTTTCCCTCTGCCCTACATCGAATGATTACGTTGTATCTGAGGGAACCGTCATGTTGAATATTCGTTTGAACGAGGATCGCGGCCACGCCAACCACGGATGGCTGGACACTCACTTTACATTTTCCTTTGCCGACTACCATGATCCTGACCATATGGGCTTCCGCGCTCTGCGTGTCATCAATGAGGACTACATCGCTCCTGGCATGGGTTTCGGCACACATCCGCATCGCGACATGGAGATTTTGTCTTATGTTCTGAGCGGCGAACTGGGGCATAAAGACTCGCTCGGTTCTGGCGGCGTTTTGAAACACGGCGAAGTGCAGTTTATGTCGGCGGGGACAGGCATTCGGCACAGCGAGGCCAATCCGTCTCCGAATGAGACGACACACATGCTGCAAATCTGGCTGTTACCGAACAGGAGCGGACTCGACCCGAAGTACGAACAGAAGGCTTTCCCCATCTCTGGCGAACCGAACATCCTGCACCTGATCGCTTCGCAGGATGGCCGCGATGGATCGTTTTCGATCCGCAGCGATGCCGAATTCTACGCAGGCATTCTGTCGGCTGGAACCAGGCTGGAACAGCCGCTGAAATTGGGGCATGGCTGGCTACAGGTTGCCTCGGGCGAGATCGCTGTGAATGGCCTGGAGTTGAAGGCGGGCGATGGCGTGGCCATCAGTGACGAGAAACAGCTACAGCTTGCGACCAATGCCGGCGCGGAAGTACTGTTGTTCGATCTGGCCTGAAGGACATAAAGACGTAGACCCAACATCTGGTATGCCCCACGTCTCGCATTTGAGACGTGGGAGGCAACTTCAATTTCGTGCAGTCGTTTGGAGTGAAATTGCAACCTACCGCACGGCGGGCGCGGGCAGGATCTCTTCTACGTCCACCCATTGCGTGGGATACACGCCGGTATAGCAAGCGGTGCAGTAGCGATTGCCTTCAGCGCCATCGCAGGCTTGCAGCAGACCGTCGAGCGAGAGATAGGCGAGCGAGTCGGCTTCAATAAATTCGCAAATTTCTTTTACAGACTGGTTGGCGGCAATCAATTCGCGCTTGCTCGGTGTGTCCACTCCGTAGAAACAGGGCGAGATGGTTGGCGGGCAACTGATGCGCAAATGCACTTCTTTGGCTCCCGCGCCGCGCACCATGCGCACAATCTTTCTGCTGGTAGTGCCGCGAATGATGGAGTCGTCGATCAGGATGACACGCTTGCCTTCCAGCAGATTGCGGACCGGGTTCAGTTTGAGCTTGACGCCGAAGTCGCGCACTCGCTGCTCCGGCTCAATAAAGGTGCGGCCAACATAATGGTTGCGAATGAGTCCGAAGCGGAAGGGAATGCCGCTTTCCGCAGCGTAACCGATCGCGGCCGTCACGCCGGAGTCGGGCACGGGCACGACCAGGTCCGCCTCCACGGCAGATTCCCGCGCGAGCTGGCGGCCCATCTCTTCGCGGCTTTCCTGCACCCAGCGGCCAAAGACTTTGCTGTCTGGACGCGAAAAATATACGTGCTCGAACACGCAACTGGTTTGCGGAATGCCGCTGGCAAACTGGCGGGAGGTGACGCCATCTCGCGACACCATGACGAGTTCGCCGGGGTTGACTTCGCGCTCATAGGTCGCGCGCAGCAGATCGAAGGCGCAGGTCTCGGAGGCGAAAACGACCGACTCAGTTCCATCCGCATTCACGATGCGCCCCATGGAGAGGGGACGAAAACCGCGTGCATCGCGCGCGGCAAAAATGCGGTCGCGCGTCATCATCACGATGGAAAATGCGCCTTCGACCTGCCGCAGAGAATCGGCAATGGCGTCGATCAAGGTCGCCTCTTGCGAGTGGGCGATGAGCTGCACGATGATTTCCGAGTCGCTGGTCGTCTGGAAGATCGCGCCCTCGCGTTCGAGATGCGCGCGAAGATTGCCGAGATGGACCAGATTGCCATTATGCGCAATGGCGATCAGCCCCTTGGTCGAGTCAACGCGTATCGGCTGCGCATTCAGTAGCGCCGAATCTCCAGTGGTGGAGTAGCGTGTGTGGCCGATGGCCAGCGGGCCGGGCAGCTTGTCCAATACATCGTCGGTGAAGATTTCGGCGACCAGACCCATGCCCTTGATGTTCCAGAGATTTTCATAGTCCGCTGTCGCGATGCCAGCGGACTCCTGCCCGCGATGCTGCAAGGCGTAGAGCGCCAGATACGCCTGCCGGGCTGCGTCGGGATGGTCGAAGATGGCGACGACGCCGCACTCTTCGCGCAGCTTGTCGAATGGAATTGCGTCGTTGTCTGTCAGCATGGAATGCGCCATAGCTGCGTACATTATGACCGACCTGGATGCAATTCGCTGGAAAAGGTCGAGTCCAGGGCGTCGGAAAGTCCACAAAGCCATGGCTGACGGAGATTTTCGATGGACTCCGATATAAGCGGCTGGCCTTTGCAGACAATTTCAAAGCGGTCCGCGATGGTCTTGCCGATCTGGGATACATCCAGCATTCCTTGCGCGGCAATTTGTCTGACGCGCTCCACATCTTCTTGCGCGCACGTCACGAGCACTTGCGAAGCTTGCTCGGCGAATAGGGCGAGCGTCTTAGCTACAGGCTCCGTGGAATCGGAGAAAACTTCTGCGCTGACGCCAATGCCGTTAGCGAAAGCAGCCTCAGCCAATGCAACAGCGATACCGCCGTCCGAAATGTCGCGCGCAGAGTGCAAGAATCTTTCGTTAGCCAATCGAGTGAGACATCTGTGCAATGCTGCTTCACTGGCCAGCGAAAGTGCTGGTGGCATTCCCCAAAAGTCACCGAGAATTTGCTTCGCATATTCTGAAGAGCCGAATTCGGTAAGATTTGCAGTCTGCATCATCGGGCGAATTAGTAGCACCGCATTGCCAAACCGCTGAAAACCGGCAGGGACTGCCTTCGTCACGTCTTCCAGAATGCCGACGATGCCGACGACCGGCGTGGGATAAATCGCTTCGCCGCGCGTTTCGTTGTACAGCGAAACATTGCCGCCGGTAATCGGAGTACCCAGCGCGGTGCATGCCGCCGCGATGCCGTCGATGGCGTTGGACAACTGCGCCATGATCTCCGGCTTCTCCGGATTGCCGAAGTTCAGGCAGTTCGTCGCGGCGACTGGAGTCGCTCCCGTACAGGCCACTTTGCGCGCGGCTTCCGCAACGGCATGGGCCGCTCCAAGTTTCGGATCGAGGTAGCACCAGCGGCTGTTGCCGTCGAGCGCCATGGCCAGGCCGCGCTGCGTGCCTTTCATGCGCATCACTCCAGACTCGCTGCCGGGGCCTTGCACCGTGTTGGTCTGCACCATGCTGTCGTACTGCTCGTAGACCCAGTGCTTGGAGCAGATATTGCTTGACGCCAGCAGTCGTTTCAAGTCGGCGGTAAAGTCGCGCTTGGCGTTGAGCTGCTGCAAAATCTCTGGAGTAGGCCCATTTGGGACCGGCGCTTTCCAGGTGCCAATGGGCCGATGGTAACGTGGCGCGTCATCGGTCAATGACGTATTCGGGATGTCCGCCACCAGCTCGCCGTGATGCAGAATTCGCAGACGCGGTTCGGCAATCACTGTGCCGACGGGCACCGCATCCAGCCCCCACTTGGCGAAGACACGCAGCACTTCGTCTTCACGGCCTTTATCGGCGACCAGCAGCATTCTCTCCTGCGATTCCGACAGCATCATTTCGTAGGCCGTCATGCCGGTTTCGCGCTGTGGAATATGGTCCAGGTCCATCTCAATGCCCACGCCGCCGCGCGCGCCCATTTCGCAGGAAGAAGAGGTCAGCCCCGCCGCTCCCATGTCCTGAATGCCGACGATGGCGCCGGTGCGCATCGCTTCCAGACACGCCTCCAGCAGCAGCTTTTCCATGAAGGGGTCGCCCACCTGCACGTTGGGGCGCTTCTGCTCGGAGCCTTCATGAAACTCTTCGCTGGCCATGGTCGCGCCGTGGATGCCATCGCGGCCCGTTTTCGCGCCAACATACAGCACTGGATTGCCGACGCCGGTGGCCTTGGCGTAAAAAATTTCGTCCTTGCGGACCATGCCGAGAGCGAAAGCATTCACCAGCGGATTGCCGGAATAACACGGCTCGAAGCGCGTTTCTCCGCCAAGGTTAGGTACGCCGAAACAGTTTCCGTAGCCTGCAATACCGCTGACGACACCTTCTAAAATGGAGTGATTTTTGTGGAGCAGCGTGGTCTGCGCGGCTGCATCCATCTCAGACAACGGTAAACTTTCTGGAGTGATGGGGCCGAACCGCAGCGAGTCCATGACCGCCAGCGGACGCGCGCCCATGGTGAAAATGTCGCGCAGTATGCCGCCAACGCCCGTGGCCGCGCCCTGATACGGCTCAATATAGGAGGGGTGATTGTGCGACTCGATCTTGAATGCGCAGGCCCAACCGTCGCCCACATCGATGATGCCAGCATTTTCTCCCGGTCCCTGGACCACGCGCTCGCTCTCCGTGGGCAGGCGCTTCAAATGGACGCGCGAGGATTTGTAGGAGCAGTGCTCGCTCCACATGACGCTGTAAATGCCCAGTTCCGTCAGGCTCGGCGTGCGTTCGAGCGCGCGCAGAACGCGCTGATATTCCTCGGTTGTAAGGCTGTGCTGCTGTAGCAGTTCCGGCGTGATCTGTGCCGGTCGGGGGATCGCAGAAGAGGACGCAGATATCATGTGTGAAAGAGAGATGACATCTTTATTGTTGCACGCCGCAGCGGGTCCGTGAGAGTCACGGATTCCGACCGGGATGTGTTTTTTGCGCCAAACTCTCAGGTCTCGTTCTGTTACACTTTTGAAAGCGCCGGAGAGTACCAGGACTGCCACCATCTCCGGTTTCCACACCGCAATTCTTGCGCTAAGTTCGGGGAGTGGCTCAGCCTGGTAGAGCACCTGGTTCGGGACCAGGGGGTCGGAGGTTCAAATCCTCTCTCCCCGACCATTCTTTTCAAATACTTGAAAATCAGAAAAGTCAGCCGTGGGCCGAGGGTTTACAACTTGGGGTTTACATTGACTTGTTGGGGTTTACGCCCAAACAGGGAGTCGTCCCCTGAAACTCCCGCCACACGCTCGCCGCTGCCAGACTGACGGCCTCGGCGCGCTCTTCCCACCAGGTTTTGCCGTAGACATTCTGTGTCACGTCGACCGTCGAGTGACCCATATTGTCCCGGGTGACTTCGGGCCGGACGCCAACACTGCTCATCAGGCTCGCATGCATCGTCCGGAAGCTGCGAAAGTCGACTGTTGACGGCAATCCCAGCTTCTTGATTGTAGGTTTCAGATGCCGCCGCAACAGATTGCGCCGGTCAATCGGACCACCGCGAGCGTTGGTGAAGATCAGGTCCTGTGGCCCCTGATTCTTCGACAGTGCCCAAGCCCGATCCAGAATGCCCCGCAGAATTCCAAATGAATCGAGCGGAATGCTTCTGTGTCCAGCTTCCGTCTTGGTGTCATCGAACTCCCCTTCGTAATAACGCTCGATGACTTCGATGCGGTCTGGGAGAATTCTTCCCCACCGCAACGCCACGACCTCGCCGACCCGCATAGAGCCGACGACCATCAGGGTCACGATGGATTTCGTCGGTTCGGGCAGATCGTCGATCACACGCCGGATGTCCTGCTTGGCGAGAACGACAGGCGGCTTTCGCGCTTTTTTTCGCGGCAACCTGACTCCAATTGCGGGATTGACCCGGACCAAGCCCCAGGTCTTTCCCTGGTTGAGGACAGCCCGCAGACAAGCGTGCATGTTGCGAACGGTCGCTGACGCCAGACGTGGAGAATAGGAGTTGAAGAAGTCCTGAAGCTCGATGGTCCGCATCTTCGGAACCCGCATAGACCCCCACTTCGGCAAAATATGCGTGTCCAGATAGAAGTCGTAGCTGATCCGCGTGGAGTTCTTCAGCAGCGGCCACATCTTTTCACGACAAGTTGCCACCAGTGCGCCCAGTGTGTCTCCTTTAAGGAAGACGGGGTGATGTTCATTGTTCCGTTCGTTGGCGGGTTCCATGAACTGATCGGCCAACCGCTGGGCCTCGGTCCTGGTTGGAACCGAGTTTTTTGCCCAACTCTTGGTACGGCCGCGACGTTTACCGGGGCTGTAGTCCCAGTAAAAGATTTTCCATTTTGTCCCCAGGTCCCGTACCCGGGGACGTTGATGCCTTTCTCGCACCACGATGCTCCTTCCGTGGCGCTTCAACCGTAGTTCATCAGTACCATTGCCCGGCCTCATTCGCAAGTCCCTTGTTCCTCTAAAAAGCGGTCGATCTCGCAGCGCCGAAAGCGCACATAGCGGCCCAGGCGGACTGTCGGGAGTTGGTCCTGATGGCTATAGACCCAACTCCTCGGTACCCGGAGGATTTCGGCGACTTCTTCGGCGGTCAGTAGAGCATGATCGGCGAGATGAGCAAGAGAAATGCTTGTCTGCGCTGTGGTCTGTGCTTGATCCAGATGAGAATCGGACATCGTGTACCTCGCATTCAAAAACGCCCATTCGGGTCGTTCTCAAAATTGAAGGTAGTGCGGAATTCAGTGCGGGAGGTATGCAAAATCTGTCATAGGTATGCAAAAACAGCATAGCTACGGTTTATCTGCTTGAGAAACTGCGACATAGCGGAGCCAGTGTTTCGTGGACGATGGGAAATCGGCTGATTTTCACCGATGATTGCAGCTTGCAGTGTGGCTGATCTCTTTGTCCTGCGTGTTCTCTCAGACACCGCGAGAGAAGTGCAGGCCGCGCCCGGCAACGGGGAGATTCTGCTTCGTTCGCCACGGCGAACGCCCTTGCGGGTTTCGGTTCCTCCTGAAGGCCGCCTCCGAAAAAGCATCTCCCCGCTTTGGGAGCGGCCATCTCTCGCGCCCTTCGGGAATGTGCCCTGAGAGACCACTCCGGGAGCACAAAGGAGATCAAGATCATGCAAGCAACCTATGCAATTCAGAATCAGCCGATCATCGACACCATCCTCCACGGCAACTGCATCGACGTGATGCAACAGTTGTCCGCACAGAGCGTCGATTTCATCCTCACCGATCCGCCGTATCTGGTGAACTACCGCGACCGGACTGGCCGCACACTCGCGAACGACCGGGACAGCAACTGGCTCATGCCGGCGATGGTCGAGGCGTTTCGCGTGCTGAAGCAGAATCGCCTGATGGTCTGTTTCTACGGCTGGCCGCGCGCCGATGATTTTCTCGATGCAT
>JAKAYS010000123.1 GCA_021826695.1 Acidobacteriota bacterium
TCCGGTTTTCTTCGCCAGCCGCTCTAGCCGCTTTTCGATTTCCGGTTCTAGCCGTACTCCTAGCATGATTGCACCCCACTGTTAAACAAGTTTAACAGAATCAAACGCAATACTATTCTCCAGTTTTCTCTGTAATCTGATGAGTTGTGCACATTGTTTGCACCCAGCATAAGAGTTGTAATTCACTTCTTCCACTCCTCCATCATTTTGCGGAAGTCCTGGAAGAGGTAATGCGAATCGTGTGGGCCGGGGCTGGCTTCCGGGTGGTACTGCACGCTGAACAATGGCAGCGAGCGATGGCGCAATCCTTCCAGCGTATTGTCATTCAGGTCGATGTGCGTCAGGTCCACTTCGCTTTGTTTCAGCGAATCCGCATCGACCGCGTAGTTGTGATTGTGCGCCGTAATTTCCACCTTGCCAGAGCCGGTATGCTGCACTGGATGGTTGCCGCCGTGATGTCCAAACTTCAACTTGTAGGTCTTGCCGCCCAATGCCAGACCGATCAGTTGATGCCCAAGGCAAATTCCAAAAACTGGCGTTTTTCCCATCAGCCGGCGAATATTTTCCTGCGCATAGGTGACGGGTTCCGGGTCGCCGGGGCCGTTCGACAGAAATACGCCGTTCGGATTCAGCGCCAGTACGTCCTCGGCGGAGGTCTGCGCGGGAACGACCGTTACGCGGCAACCCTGCTGCGTCAACATGCGAAGAATGTTGCGCTTGATGCCATAGTCGTACGCGACGACATGCAGGTCAGGTTCTGGCATTGGGGCCTGCGGGCCTGTAGCGAGCGGATCTTCGTTGGCATTCTGGGGATCGGACGTGTCCCATTCGTAACGGACTTTCGTCGTCACCACGCTGGCGAGGTCCGTACCATCCATCTTGCGAATCGACCGCGCCTTTGCGATCAACACCTCTGGATTCGTCTCCAGCGAGGAAATGACGCCGCGCATCACTCCATAAGTCCGCAGATGCCGAACCAGCGCGCGTGTATCGATCTCTGAGATGACGGGAACATTGAAGCGTTCCAGATACTCATCCGCAACCTGTTGTGAGCGCCAGTTGGAGCTAACGGGAGAAAATTCGCGCGTCACCAGACCTTCAATGTAAGGTCGGGTCGCTTCGTTGTCGGCATTGTTGGTGCCGTAATTGCCGATTTGAGGATTGGTGAGGACAACGATCTGTCCCGCATAGGAGGGGTCGGTAAAAATTTCCTGATACCCGGAGAGTGAGGTGTTGAAAACGACCTCACCGTAGCATTCCGCCTTGGCCCCATACCCGAGGCCCCGAAAGATACGCCCATCTTCGAGCGCAAGTATGGCCTGCATCGCGTCTCCACGGAGTGGATTTTAATAAGTTTAACAGAGTCTTATGGGCAGCTCTGTGGAAGATTGGACAGACACAGTGCATCTGACCTATCGCACCACGCCCATTTCGTTCGTCGGCCAGTAGACAAAGGACGCTTTGCCATAAATTAAATTCCGGCTGACGGGTCCGAAATCCCGGCTGTCGCTTGAAATCAGGCGGTGGTCCCCCAGCACAAAATATTGGTCCGCCTTCAGTACAGTGTCAGGATAGGAGCGATTATCGCGATATCGCCGCGGCACATAAGGCTCCCGCAACTCCCTGCCGTTCACATAGACCTGGCCGTCCTGGACCGATACGTCGTCCCCCGGGACCGCAATGACACGTTTGATGTAACTCTTGACCGGATTGAGTGGGTAATGAAAGACCACCACATCGCCACGATGGATCGGCTCAAAATGATACTCGAATTTATTGATGAACAGGCGTTCCTGATCGCGCAACTCCGGCATCATGCTGGTGCCTTCCACGCGCACCGGCTGGTACAGAAACGTGATGATGAGGAAGGCAACGACGATGGACGTCAGCAGGTCTCGCAACCACATCTTCAGGGCAAAGTCCTGCTTCTTTGGCTCAACTTGCGGTGAGGGGAAATCCGTGGACTGCGATGGTTCGGAGTTTGGTTTTTCTTCGAAAGATTGCACTGGAAACAGGGTCCTTATCTCTCAATAATAAATGCTTGGTGGAATTCCCTCCTCTTCAATAGCAGGAATTCGAAAGAGCTTTCTTCTAATGGACGCATCGCCTGCTTCCAAGAGAGCCGCGATATTGGGGCCTGTCAGGTTTTTGAATGAAATTGTTCTTCGTTACGCTGCACTCCTTTCCTGGAACGCCAACTCGCGCTAGGCTGAGGGGGTGTCCAATCCATCCAATCCACGCTTCCCTGTCGCTCATGGCGTTCTGATAGAAGCCGTGCAAGATTACGCCTTTCCGGGCGCGGCCTATGGCGTTTGGATGCGTGGTGGCGTGCTGGCGATGGAAGCTGCGGGTCGATTTACTTATGAACCGTTTGCGCATCCTGTTTTACCAGAAACCGTCTTCGATATGGCCAGCGTCAGTAAGGTGATGGCAACCACGGCCATGGCGATGCTGTTATGGCAACGGGGGCAACTTGACCTGGATGAGCCGGTTTGCAATTGCCTGCCAGAGTTTATTAAGAAAGAAGCATCCGACAGCCGGAAGCGCGCTGTCACGCCGCGTATGCTGCTGGCACACACTTCCGGCTTGCCTGCATACGCGCGTCTGTTTGAAAGATGCGCAACAGCACAGTCGCTGCTCGATGCATGCCTGCACATGTCGCTAGAGTGCGATCCGGGCACGCTCGCCGTATATTCCGATATTGGGTTTATTGTGCTGGGACATCTGCTGGAAACGCTAGCAGGGGAACGTCTCGACACGTTTTGCCAGCGCGAGATTTTCGTCCCGTTGGAAATGTTCGCGACATCCTATTGCCCGCCCCAGGTAATCAGGCCATCGATTCCCCCGACCGCGTTGGACGATGCCTTTCGACATCGTCTTCTCCAGGGCGAAGTACATGATGCCAACTGCTGGGTGCTCGGTGGGGTCGGCGGTCACGCTGGCGTCTTCTCGAATGTTGCGGACACTTTGCGCTTTGCGGACTGCATTCTTCGAGGTGGTGAATCTATATTTCATGCGGAGACCGTTTCGCTGTTCACCACCCGCCAGACCGAGCCAGCACATACGACACGAGCGCTAGGCTGGGACACTCCTTCGGCACAGTCATCCGCTGGCCAGTATTTCAGCGCACACTCGGCTGGGCACCTTGGCTATACAGGTACCTCCCTTTGGATAGATTTGGATAAGGACCTGGCCATCGTCCTGCTGACGAACCGCACCTTTCCCGGCAATGGAGCGGAAGGGATTTCGAAGAAAATCCAGCAGGTACGCCCGCTCTTTCATAACGCCCTTATGCGGGAAATGGGCTTCGGCAAATAAGCTTGTTCGAGATGGCCTGCCAAGGCGATACAATTCCAACAGGGTATTTTGCAGTTTCAGGCGGTGTTTTCAGTCTATGTCAAACGCAACCAGCACGACCGATACACGGGTCGACAATGCCGAAAATAACGGCAAAGGCCCAATTACAGATCTACACCATCTGACCACCGAGAGCGCGAACGAAGCCTCCCAGGGCTTTGATACGAAGTCTGCCGTGGAAATCGCTCGCATCATCAACCACGAAGACGCAAGGATTGCAGCCGCTATCAAGAAGTCTTTACCGGAGATTGCTACCGTCATCGACAATGTCGCCCGCTGTCTGCGAGATGGTGGACGCTTGATTTATGTGGGCGCCGGTTCCAGCGGTCGCATCGCCGCGCTGGATGCATCAGAGATTCCGCCCACCTATTCCACATCGCCGCAGACCGTCCAGTACATCATGGCTGGCGGACCCAAAGCTTTGGCGTCCGCGATGGAAGTCAATGAAGACTCGCGCGAGCTGGGCCAGCGGGACATCGCCCGCCGACGACCTACCCGCAAAGACATTATCATCGGCATTTCCGCCAGCGGACGCACTCCGTATGTAGTGGCTGCGATCGAGTATGCGCGCGGGCGAGGCTCCAAAACGGCTGCCGTCACCTGCAACTACCACTCGGAACTGGCTACTGTGGCGGATGTCACTATCGTGGCGGACGTTGGGCCTGAAGTGGTGCTGGGTTCAACGCGCATGAAGGCTGGCAGCGCACAAAAAATGATCCTGAACATGATCACCACCGGTGCCATGACGCGACTGGGCTATGTGTACGAGAACCTGATGGTGAACGTACACATGAAGAACTCAAAACTTGTCGAGCGCGGTATCCGCATCCTGACCCAGTCGTGCAACGTGGACCATGAGACAGCAGTCCGGACGATAAAGGCTGCTGGCAAAAGTGTTCCCATTGCGCTGGTCATGTTGAAGGCAAAAGTCGATAAGCAGGAAGCCGTGCGAAGGCTCGCGAAGTCCGACGGAAATGTACGCCGCGCGATTGAAGACACGACGCTTGATCTTTAAGAGATGGCTCTCAGCACCCTTCAGGTACATTCGATACGAGAAAGAGTTTTAGACCTGCATGGACAAGTTCATTATTCGCGGCGGAACACCGCTGCAAGGTACGGTCCGCATTAGCGGCGCGAAGAATTCCGCACTCCCGTGCATGGCCGCCGCCATCCTAACTGAAGAAGAAGTTATTCTGGAAAATGTCCCGGACGTGCGCGACATTGAAACGGAACGCAAGCTGCTTGCCTCCATGGGCGCCGAGGTGGAGCTGGGCTATGGCCGCGCGCATCATCGCACACGCATTCGCTGCGCTTTGCTGTCCGATCCCGTCGCTAAATATGAAATCGTCAAAACCATGCGCGCCTCTTCGCTGGTGCTTGGCCCGCTGATCGCGCGAACAGGTATGGCGCGTGTTGCAATGCCCGGCGGTTGCGCCATCGGCGGCCGTCCCATCGATCTGCACATCAAAGGTCTACAGGCCATGGGCGCGGAGATTTCGCAGGAGCACGGCTATCTGGAAGCCCGCGCGAAACGACTGCGCGGCGCGCATATTGTCTTCGACAAAATCACAGTCACTGGAACGGAAGACCTGCTGATGGCGGCCGTGCTCGCTGAAGGCGAAACGCTGATGGAAAATTGTGCGCGAGAGCCGGAAGTGACTGACCTCTCTTCCCTGCTTACGGCCATGGGCGCGCGCATTGAGGGAGCAGGCACTCCCACGATTCGCGTGCAGGGTGTGGAGCGGCTCCATGGCGCCAGGCACCGCATCAATCCGGATCGCATTGAAGCCGGTACGTTTCTGGTCGCGGGAGCGATCACTGGCGGAGACCTGACGTTGGCAGGCTGCAACCCGAAACATCTTTCCGCCGTAGTCCACAAACTGCGCGAGTGCGGCGTGCAATGCGATCTTACGGACGACACAATCCGCGTGACCAGCCAGGGCGCTCTGCGCGGCGCTGACATCTCGACTGAAGAATATCCCGGCTTCCCTACCGACATGCAGGCCCAGTTCATGGCGTTGGCAACCCAGGCGGAAGGCACTTCATTGGTCACGGAAAATATCTTCGAGAACCGCTTTATGCATGTGCAGGAACTGGTCCGCATGGGCGCGAACATTCGCGTGGATGGCCGGACCGCAACTGTGCGCGGCAAGACTTCCCTTTCATCCGCAGCCGTGATGGCATCCGATCTGCGCGCTTCCGCCTCGCTGGTGCTGGCCGCTTTGGTGGCGGAGGGAGAAACGATCATCGACCGCGTCTACCATATCGACCGCGGCTATGAGCGGATTGAAGAAAAGCTGCGCGGCGTCGGAGCAAAGATACGCCGCATCGGCAATGTTTTCCGTGAGAACGAAGCGAGCGCCGCGCAGGTCACTGCGTAGTTGTCGCGCTGCGAATAGCGAAGTGGTCCTGCGATGCGAAAATACCTGGCGCCTATCCGATTCGCCTGTCATGCAATGCGCGGCCATTGGCTGCGGCCATGGCGCAGTCCTTATCTATGCTGGCGGATAGAGACCTACTCCGGCATCCCGGCAAACACGATTGACGCGCGCATATTCTGGAGATTTTTCGCTACCGAAAAAAGCCGTCTGCTGCACTTTTTGCTATGGACTGCGGAGATGGGTTCCTACCAAAATAGAAACTGAAAGGCCACACGTGACTCGCTACGGCATCCTTGGGTTCGGTCATCATGGCAGGAAGCGCCTGGTCCCCGCGTTCGCTGGCGCGAAAGGATCGAAACTCGTCGGCATCTGGCGCAGAGATTTTGAGAAGGCGCAGGCAAATGCCCGTGAATACGGCATCGAACACGTATTTACGTCCGCTGAAGAACTGTGCGCCTCGCCTTATATCGACGCAGTATTTGTTACTTCGCCCGATGCCTTCCACATGCGCGACACCTTGCTGGCATTAAGACATAACAAGCCTGTGTTGTGTGAGAAGCCCCTTGCTATGGATGTCCAGGAAGTGAAACAGATGCTGGCCGCGTCGCGAAAAGCGAACGCGCTCTTCGGCGTGGCGCAAAATTTTCGTTATAGCCGCAGCGTAAATGTCATCCGCGACTGGGTCGAGGCTGGCAGAATCGGAAAGCCGATTTTTGCAACCGCCCATTTTTATTTCCATGGCGAGCGAAGCCCTCGTGCATGGATCTACGATCCATCTCTCGCACGCGGTGGACCTATAGGAGATATCGGCATTCACTGCCTGGATGCGTTGCGCTTCATTCTGCAAGACGATGTTGCCGCAGTCACGACGATGGCCCATAGCGATGCGCAATCGGGAGCTGTGGAAGCGAGCGCGGCGCTCACCCTGGACTTCATGCGCGGGACCATCGGTTCCGTGATGCTGAGCTTTCGCTCCGAGTATCGGACGCTGGTAGAAATCATCGGCGAAAGCGGAATAGTCCAGGCTGAAAGCTGCCTGTCTATCAACAATCCCGTGGACATTCGCTTGCTACAGAGCGGCAAAGTCATCGACCACCAGCAGGTGTCGAACTCAGATGCATACAGCCGGATGCTGGACGCTTTCAGCGCGGCCATCCAGGGCCGTGGCGTGTACGCCGCAACGGGTGAAGATGGACTGAAAAATCAGTTGGCGCTCGATGCTGCCTATACAAGCTGGCATTCCGGACAGAAGGAAATTATCTCGTAACGCGGCCCTCTACTTGCCCAGTTGGAGCGCAATTCCCTGCTCATCCTCCTGCCTGGAGCGCATGACGAAAATGACACTTCCCAATACGACGGCCGCGCCAACGATCATGCTCCACGGAACGGGCTCGAACATGAACAGCGCTCCCTCGGCTATGGCAATAATCGGGACGATCAACTGTAGACTGGTCAACTGATACGCCTCTATCCTCTGTAACAACCAGTAATACAGAGTAAAGCTGAGCGCGCTGCTGAAGACGCTGAGAAATACAAGAGCGACCAAGGACTGCGCGCTCCACGCGGAAGGCTTTCCGCGTTCAAAAATTAAGCTCGCCAACGCCAGCCAGATGCCTCCTAGAAAAAACTGGATCGCAGTGCTGACGAAGGGATGTACGGTCTGCAACGCCTCCTTGCCATAGACCGAGGAAGCGGCGTACAGCAGCACTGCAACCAAAACGCCAAAGGCTCCTAGCGCTTGCGAGAGCGAGGTCGAGATCACTCTGGAAAATACGATGCCCAGTCCGCCAAGGCCGACGATCATTGCCTGCCATGCGGTGCGCGGCACCCGCCGCGGCGGGCGACCCGCCATCCACGGCGTCAAAATTGCCGTCAGCAGTGGCATCGCGCCAAACAATAACGCAGTCAGTCCGGAGGAAAGCCGCTGCTCCGACCAGAAGACCAGCGCCGAGGGCAAGGCAATCATGCTCAGGCTGAGTAGAATTGTCGCGTGCAGTCCGCGACCTGTAGGCCACGGAAGACGCTTCCACTGGATGGCCGGAAGCAAAACGACTGCGGCCAATAAGAAGCGGAGGGATGCGCTGTGCAGCGGAGGGACAGCCTTGACGAGGACACTGATCGCCATCCAGGTACTTCCCCAGACGAGGGCCAGCGTCACCATGGCGAGAATCAAGCGTGCTTTCATGCGGGATGTTTGAAGAATATCCAGTGCAAGGAAAAGCGGGCTGCATGATGACATGCAGCCCGCAGATGAAGAATGCTTACGAGCGCCGGCCACCGCCGCCTGAACCGCCAGACCTGCCACCACCTCCGCCGGGACGACGGCGACGACGGTTGTTGTTGCCGCCCGGGCCGCGTCCGCCAGGAGTCTGCGCTGAACCCGCTGGACGGGGAGCGCCTTCCGCGCGATTGAAGTTCGGCGCACCGGAAGTTTCGCCGCCTTCGTCATCGAAGTCGCCGCTTTCCAGCACGATGGTGCTGCCGTTCGAGCTGGGCTGATGCTCACCGGAAGAGTGCGCGCTCGCAGCCATGTCGGAAACATGACCACCGGCATTCGGATCGGGCAGTCCCAACTTGATGCGCTGTTCTTTCAAGACAGCCTTGCGGGACAGCTTGATGCGGTTGCCTTCGATGCCCAGCACCTTTACCAGGATTTGGTCGCCGTCGTTCAACTCGTCCGTTACTTCATGGACGCGATGCTCGGCGATTTCGCTGATATGCAACAAGCCATCCGTACCGGGAAAGATTTCGACGAACGCGCCGAACTCCGCCAAACGGACAACCTTGCCCAGGTACGTCTTGCCAACTTCCGGCACCGCTGTAAGATTGCTGATGGTCTCGATGGCGCGCTTGAGGCCGTCCGCATCCGCGGACGCTACGTTGACCTTGCCGGTGTCATCGACATCGATCTTGACGCCGGTCGCTTCGATAATGCCGCGAATGGTCTTGCCGCCTGGCCCGATCAGATCGCGGATTTTATCGACTGGAATCTGCATGGTGTGAATACGCGGAGCAAACTGCGATTTCTCAGTCCGCGATTCCGACAGCACAGCATCCATTTTGTCGAGCAGGAAGATCCGGCCCGCGCGAGCCTGGGCCAGCGCTTCGCGCATGATGTCGCCCGTAACGCCGCTAATTTTAATGTCCATTTGCAACGCGGTAATGCCATTCCGCGTACCGGCAACCTTGAAGTCCATGTCGCCATAGTGGTCTTCCGCCCCAGCGATGTCGGTCAGAATGGAATACTGTTCGCCTTCCTTGACCAGACCCATCGCAACACCAGCGACGGAAGACTTCAGAGGAATTCCAGCCTGCATCAGCGCAAGACTTGCGCCGCAAACAGTCGCCATGGAAGAAGAGCCGTTCGACTCAAGTATGTCGGAGACGATACGCACCGTGTAAGGCGACTCCGCTTCCGTGGGAAGTACAGCTGTGATGGCACGTTCCGCCAGCGCCCCGTGGCCAATTTCGCGACGCCCAACGCCGGTCATACGTCCAACTTCTCCAACGGAAAACGGCGGAAAGTTATAGTGAAGCATGAAGCGTTTTCTCTGCTCGCCCTCGAACGTTTCCAGCCGCTGTGAATCATCCAGCGTGCCGAGGGTCGCGGTGACCAGGGCCTGCGTCTCTCCGCGAGTAAACAGCGCCGAGCCGTGAACCCGCGGCAACACGCCCACCTCGATCGAAATGGCCCGAATCTCGTCGAACTGGCGACGGTCTGGACGAACGCGCTCCTTGATCACCTGATCGCGGAAAATATTTTCGCGAATGGCCTCGTAATATTTGGAGAGCTTCTTCGGCGCGGCTGCATCGTCGGCAGGCAGTGCGGCTTTCAGTTCGTCCTTGATCTGCTTGACCAATGCATAGCTATCAAACTTCGGATGCTTGTGCGTATCGAGCGCATCCTTCAGACGGTCCCCGACCTTGGCATAAAGCTCGTCGTAATAGGCCTGGTCGAACTCAACAGGCTTCACTTCGCGCTTCGGCTTGCCAGCTTTGCCGACTAATTCGGTAATGGCGGCGCAGATCTTTTTGATCTCAGCGTGGGCAAATTCGATGGCGTCGACGACTGCGTCTTCGCTCACCTGCTTGGCGCCGGATTCGATCATCACAATGCCATCGGGTGTACCGACGACGGTAATGCTCATGTCTCCGGCACGAAGCTCGGCGTAGCTGGGATTGATGATGAATTGTCCGTCCACTCGACCGACACGGACTGCACCGACCGGGCCGCCGAATGGAATATCGGAGAGCGCCAGCGCGCAGCAGGCAGCGTTGATGCCGATGATGTCCGGATCGTTTTCCTTGTCCGCGGAAAAGACCAGCGCGATGACCTGCGTCTCATTGCGGAAGCCTTCAGGAAACAGCGGACGAATAGGGCGGTCGATCTGGCGGCAGGTAAGCACTTCGCGCTCGCTGGGACGGCCTTCGCGCTTGATGAATCCGCCGGGAATGCGTCCACCGGCGTAGGTGTACTCGCGATAATCGACGGTCAGGGGAAAGAAATCGATGCCCTCTTTCGGATCGGGCGAGGCAACGGCGGTGGACAGAACTACTGTGTCGCCCAGGGTAACTAATGCTGCCCCTGAAGCCTGCTTGGCCATGCGGCCTGTTTCAAAGGTGAGTCGCTTGCCGCCGGTCAATTCGACGGTGACTTCATGTTTCATAGAGTCCTCAAATGTTGCTGTAGTGGGGCGGGGGTGCAGACAGGCTGGATTGTGGGAAAGTTGGGCGGCGGCGGTAACAGGAAGTTCTAAATTGCGCGGAAGCAGTCACGCCCACTTCCGCTCGAATGCCGCAATGCTCAGGCTCAACCACGCTCGCAGGCCTAGACTCTGCGCAACGTCGCTGCCGCTTACTTGCGGATGCCCAGTTTGCCAATAACTTCCCGGTAGCGATCAGTGTCGTGTGTCTTCAAGTAGTCCAACAGACGGCGGCGATTGCTCACCATCATCAACAGACCACGGCGAGATGCATGGTCTTTATCGTGGGCCTTGAAGTGGTCGGTCAGCTCCGTAATGCGTTCGCTCAGAATCGCGATCTGCACTTCAGGGCTGCCAGTGTCGCTCGCATGGGTACGAAAGCGCTCAATAACATCGGTTTTTTTTGCAGGTGCCAGCACGGGTGGCTACTCCTCTTTATGAGTTGTCAATACACTTCGTAAGTGTCTATCTAAGAGTAACATGCTTTGCCTTTCGGTAACCATGCGGCGGCGATTTGTAAATGCGTCGTAAGCAAGGCGGCTAAAAAAGATTCGACAAGCATCCCAGTGTCAAATACCTGCTTGCACAGATGACAAGCTACTATAAGAATTGTTTTTGGACGAGTTGTTTGCCAGCACATACATTTGCCATCATGCCTACGCGTCCCATCATCAGTCTCACCACGGATTTCGGTCTCA
>JAKAYS010000124.1 GCA_021826695.1 Acidobacteriota bacterium
GCTCACATCGCTCGGATACTGCTTTCTGCGCTCCATGCTCCAGAACTATCGCCCCGAAGGACCTGTTGCATATAGCGGACTTGATGCCTCAAGCGTATCCAACCTGAAAAGATCGTGAACAGGCTCTAAGTGCTTGCCGCAGGTCAGCGCCCACGAAATATTTGAACGAGCAGCCATCCGTTGAGTATCGCGATAAGTATGGCGGCGGCCCAACCGAGTATACGAAGCCAGGGGCGATTCACAAATTCACCCATCTTCTTGCGATCGCTGGTAAAGGCTATCAGTGGAAAGACGGCGAAGCTCAACTGCATACTGAGAATGACCTGGCTGAGCAGCAGCAACTTTGCTGTGCCGGACCTACCCCATATTCCCGTTACGATGACGGTTGGAATGATGGCGAGCAACCGAGTCAGCAGTCGCCGCTGCCAGGCAGGCAGGCGTAACTGGAGAAATCCCTCCATGACAACCTGTCCCGCCAGCGTTCCTGTAAGTGTCGAGTTTTGTCCCGAAGCAAGCAGTGCGATGGCAAACATCGTGCTCGCGCCGGCAACGCCCAGCAACGGAGTCAGCAGCTTATAGGCATCTCCGATTTCCGCAACCTCATTGTGACCACTGCGATGAAATACCGCGGCGGCCACAATAAGAATTGCAGCGTTCACGAAGAGCGCCATGGTCAGAGCGATGGCCGAGTCGAGACTGGCCAGCCAGATTGCCTCGCGCTTGCCTTTCGACGTGCGAGGATAGTCGCGTGTCTGCACAATCGAAGAATGAAGGTACAAATTATGCGGCATGACGGTTGCGCCAAGAATTCCGATTGCGATGTAGAGCATGTCGCCATTCGTCGCCATATCGCGTGAAGGGACAAATAAGTTTGTGGCAATCGCGCCCCACTGGGGATGCGAAAAAAAGATTTCCATCGTGAACATCACGCCGATGGTTGCAATCAAAACTATAACCACGGCTTCGAGATAGCGGAATCCACGGTTCTGAAGGATCAAGATCAGCAGAACGTCCAGGCTGGTGATCAACACACCCAGGAGCAGAGGAATACCAAAAAGCAGTTGCAGCGCGATGGCCGAGCCGATCACTTCCGCCAGATCGCACGCGGCGATGGCGATCTCGGCAACGATCCACAGACCGATGGTGACGGGCTTGCTGTAGTGCTGGCGGCAGGCTTGCGCCAGGTCCTGTTCCGTCACGACCCCGAGCTTTACGGAAAGTCCCTGTAGCAGGATCGCGAGCAGGTTCGACGCCATGACCGCGAACAGCAGGGTGTAGCCGTAGCGCGAGCCGGCGGCAAGGTCGGTGGCCCAGTTTCCCGGGTCCATATAGCCGACGGAAATGAGAAATCCTGGGCCGATGAAACCGAGCGCGCGCCGCCATAGCTGCGGGGAGTTGGATACGCGCACGCTGGAGAACACATCCGGCAGGGATGGCCGGTGTGCTGCTTTTTCCACTTCAGGATGGGATGTGTTTCGGGTCATGCGGCAGAGATATATCTCCTTACCGCAGTATGCCATAAAATGTTAATTATAGTTAATCGATTGTATTAATTCAGGATTACCGCTTCTGCCGCCGTTTGACCCAAACTTTTTCCGCGGCGGGACGGCCCAGCGTGCTGGTTCCAACAGGCGTCTCGACAGTGACCGTCTGGTCGTAATTGCGCGTCATCACTTTTACCCGCGCATTCGGGTCGATCCCAAGTTGATGCAGAAATATCAGCAGCTTCGGGTCTCGTTCATACAGGCTCACGACGGCGTAGTCGATGCCTTCCGCCGCTTCAAACAGAGGGAGCAGGCCCCGTTTCTTCAACTGTGACGGGCTCTCCGGCAATACGGAATTCCCATGCGGACAGGTCCCTTTTTCGCCCAGCTTTTGGATCAACATCGCTTCAAATGCCGGGGAAACCGCGTGTTCCAGGCGCTCCGCTTCGGCATGCACCCGATACCAGTCCATCCCAAACATCTCCGACAACATCCGTTCAATCAGATGATGCCGTCGTGCCGTGTGATAGGCGGTTTCCTTGCCTTTCGGCGTCAGCCGCACGATTCCATCCGCTTTTACCTCGACGTAGCCATCGCGTTTCAGACGTTTTAACGCCATGGTGACGGCGGGCGGCGACACAGAGAGCCAGTGGGCCAGGGTCGAGGAAATGACGGTCTGTCCTTCGGACTCGGCCTCCAGAACGGCCTTCAAATAGTCCTCTTTCGAAATGGTGATGGATTCTTTCATCGTGGTCTCGAAATTTTAAACCTTTGTAGAGCTTTCCGCTCGGATGTTTTTTATAAGCTGCGAAGCTATTCTCCGGAAACATGGCAACAAGAAAATAGTTGTTGCGTTCGATGGACTCACTACAATGAGTGGAACCGCATGCAGACAACCAAGATGGATCCATCCAACCCAAACCTCTCCGATAGTCGCGCACAGTCGGAGGCCCGGCATTTCACCCGAGGTCTTGGCCTGTTCGACTCGACGATGATTGTTGTCGGCATCATGATTGGCTCTGGCATTTTCATCGTTCCGGCGGAAATGTCGCGTCTGATCGCCAGCCCCGGCTGGCTTTTGGTTGCGTGGCTTGTCACTGGCGCGCTGACCGTAACGGCGGGGCTGGCCTATGGCGAACTGGCCGCGATGATGCCGGAAGCCGGCGGCATGTATGTGTATCTGCGCGAGGCATTTTCTCCCGTCGTCGGTTTTCTTTACGGCTGGACGCTTTGGACGGTAATTCAGACGGGCACCATCGCTGCCGTCGCCATCGCATTTGCGCGATTTGCGGGCGTGCTGTTCCCTTCCATCGCGGAGGCCCACTACCTGCTCGCCCCCGTGCATATCGTTGGCCGCTACTCCATCTCGCTCTCGACTACACAGCTTCTTGCCATTGGCATCATTATTCTACTTACCTTCGCCAACAGTCGTGGCCTGAACTATGGCCGCATCCTGCAAAATATTTTTACCGTGGCCAAAATTGGCGCGTTGGTCGCTTTGATTCTGCTGGGCTGCACCATTGGCATTCATCATGCTGCTGTGGCGGAAAACTTTCATCATTTCTGGAGTGTGCGTCACCCGGTTCAGATCTCCACTGGTCTTGATGCCTCTACCGGCCTGGGGCTGTTCCTCGCAATTTGTATTGCGCAGACAGGCTCACTGTTTTCAGCCGACTCCTGGCATGACATTACTTTTGTTGCCGCGGAAGTCAGGGAGCCATCTCGCAATCTGCCGCTGGCGCTCGGCCTCGGGACTTCCATGGTGATGTCGCTGTATCTTCTGGCGAATGTAGCCTATCTGCTTACACTGCCTCTTTCGGCCATCCAGCATGCGCCAGCGGACCGTGTCGCAACCGCAGCATTGCAGACCATATTTCCGTACCTTGGCGCGGGGTTAATGGCTTTCGCCATTATGATCTCTACTTTTGGCACCGTGAATGCGATCACCCTGGCAGGGGCCAGGGTCTACTATGCAATGGCGCGCGATGGGCTCTTTTTCCGGCGGGCGGGTCGCTTGAATCGCGCGCATGTTCCAGGATGGGGTCTGGCCATTCAGGGTGTATGGGCAGTCCTGCTGGTCCTGCCGCGCACATACAATCCATTGACCCACCGCTATGGAGATCTCTATAGCGATCTACTCGACTACATCATTTCCGCTGCCTTGATTTTTTTCATTCTGACCATCGCAGGCGTGATACGGTTGCGCCAAAAAAGACCAGACGCGAATCGTCCCTATCGCGTCTGGGGATATCCCTGGCTGCCATTGCTATACATCACCGGCGCTAGCGTCATCCTGATCGTGCTGTTCCTCTTCCGTCCCACAACGACCTGGCCCGGGCTGGCAATTGTCGCTACCGGCCTGCCAATCTATTTTGGAATGCGATGGCGCAACAAGACACACGCACGCTGAAGACTCCACAACTGTAAACATCTTCGAGCGTTTTTTCATCCGCGGAGAGTACAGGTTCAAGACGGTCCGTCGCGTCCTGACTTATCCGCCGGATTGTTTGCTTCGATCTAGCCGAAGCTGCTTGCGGTCCGCTTTGACTTGTGCACTTTTCTTGCCGTACTGTTTCTTGTCCGCGCGAAGTTTCTGGCGGTCTCGCTTGATTTGTTGTTTGCTCGTAGAAGCTCCCGACGCGGATGCGCTCGGGCTTTGAGCAGTTGAGGTTTGGGCCATGGCGAACGAGGTCCCGATAGCGAGAACCCCAGCGAATAGCAGGGTCGTCAACTGTTTTGTTGCATGTTTGAACATCATTGGTTCCCTCAGTGGTTTATTTTTAAGTCGAAACGCGCGAGCATAGAGTCGTCGAAATTTGCTGTTCTTGTTACGACGTGCGGTCTTTCATTCTCAGATGGTCGTACATGGAGTTCGACGAAAGTAGGTGTCCATCGGTTAGCGGGTGCCCATCCTCGCCGCGTTGTTTGCGGCTAGGGTGGGAGAAAATTGCATTGCCGTCGATACGAATAGTCGATACGGATATTTGTTGTTTTCTCATAAAAAAGTGCGAGACAATCGCTGCATATATAAAAGAACCGCGCTTACGAGGACATCTACGTTGAATTGCTCATCGGTCCGCTTTCGTTTCGTATGTATGCTTCCTCTTCTTGTCATCATGATTGCGGCTGCAACGGGCCAATTTGGTCAGGCCCAAAGTCAACCCGTTCCGCAGCAATATTTTGACGCACTGCATTGGCGGCTGATTGGGCCATTCCGCGCCGGACGTGTGGTCGCAGTAGCGGGCGTGCCGGGCAGTTCCACAGACTTTTATTTTGGCGCGGTCGATGGCGGCGTATGGCGGACAGGGGACGCTGGCACCGTTTGGAAGCCGATCTTCGACGGCCAACCGGGGGCTTCCATTGGCGCGCTTGCGGTCGCGCCTTCCAATGCCAAGGTACTGTACGCGGGCACTGGCGAGTCGGACATTCGCTCCGATCTTGCCTCCGGCGATGGTGTCTACAAATCCACGGATGGCGGACAAACGTGGAAGAACGTTGGCTTGAAGAACTCGCGCCAGATCAGTCGCATCGTCATTGATCCTGCGAATGCCGATGTCGTCTACGTCGGAGTGCTCGGTCATGCCTACGGTCCCAGCGCAGAGCGCGGTGTCTACAAAACTACAGACGGTGGCCTGAGCTGGAAGCATGTGCTCGACAAGGGGCCGGACATTGGCATCTCCGACATGGCGATTGCCAATGACAAACCGAATATTGTGTTTGCCGCCACATGGAATGCGCATCGTCCGCCGTGGAGTACGTATGCGCCGCTTACCGGCCCGGGCAGTGGACTCTATCGCTCGACGGATGCCGGCGCAACATGGTCGCGACTGACTGGTCATGGTCTTCCGGAAGGAGATTGGGGTCGCGTGGGAGTTGCCGTTTCTCTCGATGGAATGCGCGCGTACGCGTTGATCTCAGATAAGAAACTGTCGGGACTGTATCGTTCGGACGATGGTGGCGCGACATGGAACCGAGTCAATAAGGACCCGCGTCTGACCAGCCGCAACTGGTACTTCGACCGCGTGACCATTGATCCCAGCCATCCCGATGTTGTGTATGTTCCCAACGTCGCGCTGTACCGCAGCGAAGATGGCGGCAAGACGATTTCCATTGTGCGCGGCGCTCCGGGTGGAGACGATTATCACGAGCTGTGGGTGGACCCCAAAAATTCCTCGCGGATGATTTTAGGCGTCGATCAGGGGACCAGCATCAGCCTCGATGACGGCAAGACGTGGAGTACCTGGTACAACCAGCCAACCGCGCAGTTGTATCACGTCACGACAGACAACCAGTTTCCCTACGTCGTGTACGGCGCGCAACAGGACAGTGGAAGCGCAGCCATCGATAGCCGCACAGATCACGGACAAATCACGCCTCGCGACTGGTTTTTGCCCGGTGGCAGCGAAAGCGGTTATATCGCGATCGATCCGCAAGATCCCAACATTATTTATCTGACCGATACATTTGGCGGCGTCATTCGTTTCAATCGCAAGACTTCGTTCAGCCAGAATGTTTCTCCGTGGCCGATGCCAAACTTTGGAACGGAGATTACCGAGCACAAATATCGCGATCCGTGGACGCCAGTGCTCGTCTTTTCTCCGGCAGACCACAAAACACTTTTTCTGGGTACGCAATATGTGTTGAAAACAACGGACGGCGGTCTGCACTGGCAACAGATCAGCCCGGACCTGACCGGCGCTGTTGCAAAAACCACGCCTATCGCTGCACACCCCACTAGTGTTGCAAATGCCGAGCAGCGCGGCTACGGCGTGGTCTTCACCATTGCGCCCTCCAGCCTGAATGCGCGGGAAATTTGGGCCGGAAGCGATACGGGCCGGATTCACCTGACACTCGATGGCGGCACAACCTGGAAGGACGTAACGCCACCCGGCCTTTCTCCGTGGAGCAAAATTTCTCTGATCGAAGCTTCCCACTTCGATCCGGGCGTGGCCTACGCAGCGGTCGATCGCCACCGGCTCGACGACGACTCACCGTATATTTATCGCACGCAGGACTTCGGCAAGACCTGGAAGTTCACCATCGACGGAATTCCGTCCAGCACTTTTTTGCGCGTGGTCCGTGAAGACACGAAACAGCGCGGCCTGCTGTACGCGGGCACCGAGTTTGGCATCTACACTTCCTTTGACGATGGCGACCACTGGCAGCCTCTACAACTGAATCTGCCTGTTACGTCGGTCCGCGATATCGATGTCCACGGCAATGACCTGGTCGTCGCTACCCATGGCCGCTCCTTTTGGATACTCGACGACATGACGCCGCTGCGACAGGTCGCCGAGGCCGCGAAGGCTTCGTCCGCTTGGCTCTATCGACCAGCAACAGCGGTTCGCATCGACAATGATGGTTTTCTCGGCACGCCGCTACCACCCGAGGAGCCGACCGCGAAAAACCCTCCGAACGGGGCCATTCTCGACTATGGAATCAAGTCTCCAGCGCATAGCGTGACGCTCGCCATTCTGGATGCGAATGGCAAAGTAGTACGGCATTTTTCCAGCGCGGACAGCGTGCCGCCCATGCCGCGGATGGCCCCCATCGCCGAGCGCTGGTTCCCTAAACCGCAGCGGCTTCAAGTCACGCCGGGGATGCATCGCTTCGTTTGGGACCTTGCCTGGGGCGGCCCCGGTGCAGACAAGGGCGATGCCGATAGCGGAGATGAAGAAGGGCGTCCGCCGCATGGCCCACGAGTGATACCCGGGACCTATCAGGTGCGACTGACCGTCGATGATCAGACATTCACGCAGCCATTGCGTGTCGTCATGGACCCAAGATCATCGGCCACCCCGACCGTCTTACAACAGCAACAGGAAATTGGACTTCGTATCTACGCGGACACAGTGCGCAGCCGACAGGCCATGGCGGAGATTCAATCCGTGCAGAAGGAATTGAAGAGTATGCACACTGAATTGGAAAAACATCCAGAATTCGCCGCAAGCGTTAGTCAAATGGAGCAGTCGATTCACACTGTCCTTGGTGGCGACAAACATCCGGGAGATGCCAACTCAACCGGTCTGAGCGCAGCAAACACAGGGCTGGCCTCGGCCTTGAGAGTAGTGGAAAGCGGAGATCGCACCATACCTGCGCAGGCCATGGAACTGTATCGGCAATCCAGCGCGGCAATGGATCGTAGAATTCAGCAGTGGCAAAAGTTGAAGATCACGGAACTGCCGCAACTGAACCAGCAACTGAAACAACAGCGCCTCGCAACAATTCAGATATCGAAGATTGAAGAGGAAGTTGTGTATCAGATGACGCGCTAGAGAAAATTTTCTCTAAGCGCACACACTGTCCACTTGTGGACAGTGTGCATGGCCCTTCGAATGCGCACCAGAGGTTTGCATTTGGCATGCCATTTGCGTGGCTGTTCCACGTGGAACGATTTCTGAGAGGCGCTATTCTTTCGACCGCAGCTTCCACAAAATCTGTCGAAACATTCCGAGCCATGTAGAAATATCGGCAGCAGGAAAGTTCATCCGCCGAACCAGCCTGCGCACAGTTTCTTCTTTGTCTTCTGTAGGACGAGTGCCCATATAGCCGCTGGCATGGAGTGCGTCCAGCAATGCTGCGGTGACACGTTCCAGTTCCTCTGCGCTCGCAGGGATGGGAGAGAAATCGGAAGGCGCGGCAGCTTTCGTATCTCGCGCCAACTCATACAGGCAGACCGCCACGGCGTGGCCCAGATTCATTGATCTTTGTTCGTCGCCTGTCGGGACATGCATCAGCCAGTGGCAGTGGCTTAGCTCATCGTTCGACAGTCCAGATTTTTCCGGGCCAAATAGAATTGCCACGCGCCGCTTGTCCTCAAGCGGTCGCAGAAGCTCCTCCAGGATGACTGCCGCACCATCTTTCAAAGTGTAGAGCGGATGCTCCAATTGCCGCTTCCCGATTGCTGTCGTTCCGACGACGAGAGTGCAGTCGGCAACAGCCTCGGCAACGCTGGAGTACTCTTCCGCTTCCTCAAGCAGCCGGGAAGCTCCGACGGCGGAGCGCGCTTCGCGAAATGCCGCGTCGTAAGGGTGGACCACCCGCAGATGCTGGAAGCCGAAATTGCACATCGCGCGCGCAGCCGCACCGATATTCAGCGGGTTCCGCGTGGAAACCAGCACAACGCATAAACGATCGAATGCCGGAGAGGTCATCACCCAAAGCCATTCTAGTTTGCAACAGATGCCGGTGTATAACCTGGCAGGAATTGCACGCGCAAGTGAGTTGCGATAGGCTGGCGCTAGATGCTTCGCGGCCTGCTATCTTCGACGTTGTTGGTTTTGTTCATCGCCCTACAGTCATTTGCGGCTGCGTGCAGTGTTCGCTGTGCGACGATGCAATTCGGCATGGTGAGCGACAACACGCCTGGCGCTGCATCGATGTCCGATCCGAGCATGGCTTCTTCGCATTGCTCCCACCAGATGCATGTGGCGGCAAATCGGACCCAGTCTTCCGTGCAATGTATCCATCCCTCCACTCAACAATGCCCAAAGACTTTATGCGCGGGAATCCGCAGCGCGCTACTACAGAAGAATAGTTTCGAGATCGAAATTTCTCCTTCGGCTTATGCAAAGCTCGGAATCCGTATGTTTCCCTCGCTGGACCATAAGGGTAATGTATGGATTGTTGGATCGACAGACTTCTGCCTTCAGTCCACTTCCCGAAGCGCAGGCCCGCAATTGTCCGAGGGCCGCAACTTCTCCAGTCTCCGCATTTAGTCCCCTTCTATCCCCGCGTCGTTCTGCTGGCTCGCTTAAAAAGCGCAGCGCGCATTTTTTCTCTGGCATTTAAAAATTTTATGTTCAAAGGACCTTCCGTGAGCGATCGTCGGACGTTTTTGCAGCGTGTATTGGGTATGGGCGCGGGCCTGCTGGCTGGCCCCAGTCTCTTGGCCCAGGCAGGGAACAATGGGCTGCCTTTGGACAGCGCACAGCTTATCAAAAGAGATGCGATTGTCGATCCTGGGCCAGCATTTTCCGCGCCTGTGATCACTACAGATGTGGGCGACCTGCCATTCACCATGGATGGGCTGACGAAAGTGTTTCATCTGATTGCCGAGGTGTTTCAACAGAAGCTTGGGCCGGACAAAACCATCGCCGCCTGGGGCTTCAACGGCAGCGCGCCGGGGCCGACCATCCAGGTGAATCAGGGCGACCACGTGCGCGTGATTTTCGACAATCGTCTACCCGAGCAGACCTCCATGCACTGGCATGGCTTTGAGGACAAGATCCGCTACGACGGTATGCCCGGCATCAGCCAGCAGCCAGTAAAGCCCGGCGGGCGGTTCATCTATGAATTCGATATTCATCAGGAGGGAACATATTTTTATCACTCGCACATGGCCATGCAAGAGATGGCGGGAATGCTCGGTGGCTTTATCATGCATCCGAAAGTTCCATACCGTCCGCATTGCGACAAAGACTTTCTACTTCACCTGCAGGAATATGCGGTGCTGCCCAACAACACGGTCCCGAACACGATGAACATGGAGTACAACTGGCTCGTCTTGAACGGCAAGGCAGGTCCCGCGACGACACCTCTCATCGTTCGCCTGGGGGACCGGGTGCGCATCCGCTTTGTCAATCTTGGGATGGACCATCATCCGATGCATCTGCACGGTCATACCTTTTACGTGACTGGCACGGAAGGCGGCAGTATTCCTGAATCCGCATGGTGGCCCGGAAACACCGTACTGGTGGGAGTGGCGCAGGCCCGCAACATTGAATTTGTCGCCAACAATCCCGGCGACTGGATGCTGCATTGTCATCTTCCGCACCACATGATGAACCAGATGTCCTCCACCGTTGGCAAAATGACGCGGAATGCAGGCATGCCTGCGGGCGAGGACATGAACACAGGCATGGGCATGTTGTCGGGCACGCCGACAGTTCCCATGGGAGAAGACTATGGCCCCAGTCTTGGCCGTGGCATGGGGTTCGGCTCGAATGCGGACATGGCGATGACAAACGGTCCAACTGCGGCGCAGGGCATGGGGGACATGCATGGCGCCATCGCAAAAGATGCCAACGCAGTCCCCAACTTTCCGCAGGACGCATACATGGAAGGGCCAATGATGGCCATGGATGAAAAGGTTGCGAAGCCAGAAAATTATGGGCTTCCAGCGGGCTGGAGTGGATACATGCAAGGCATGATGACGTTTGTTCGCGTTCTGCCGCCGGCCCAATACGACGCGGTCATCGCACGGATGCGACAGAGCAAGCGAAGCGGAGACCCCTACGCGTCCATCCTTTCGCAAGGATAAGTCAGCAGTTACACGGGAGACAGAATGATGAAAATATTTGTAACAGTGGTTGGCGCGAATTTACTTTTAGAACTTATCCGTAAATAGTGACGAACTTGGTACGCGCCGGCAAATAGCCGGAAGCAGAGGGTACAAATTGGGCGAAGATACCGTACAGGATGGCACAGATCAA
>JAKAYS010000125.1 GCA_021826695.1 Acidobacteriota bacterium
TCCGATTTCCGCCTTCGATCAAAGCGCGTGCTACCCGCTTAGATCGCGCTCTGGTCAGCAAAAAAAGTCATTAAATCCATCCACACAGGCGCGCCATTTCTTCCGCCCACTCATCCTGCGTCGGCAAGTGCGGGGGCTGAACACCCAGATGGCTTCCATTAAAAACGGACTCGATCATCACGCGCAGCGCTTGGACAAGATTTCGTCGATCGCCTTCAAAGACCTTTGCCCAGGGCGTGTCGAGCAAAATATCGCTGATGCCGGATTCCCGATGCAACAATACCGGTATCCCGCGATGCAGTGCTTCCAGTGCGGGTATGCCGTAGCCTTGTCGAGCTGGCATGAGGAACAGATGAGTCTTATCATAAATTTCAGCCAATTTTCGATCGCTGACGAAGCCAGAAAAGTTCACCCTGGCGGCCAGTCCAAATTGCTGGCTCATCGCCTGTAACTCGTCGAGATGAGCACCCTGGCCAACGATATCGAGATGCCAATCCACCCGCTGACTGAATGGAACAGTTTGCTTCTCCAACTCGCGCAAGGCATACAGTATCCAATCAATCCGTTTATTCGCTTCCACCCTGGAAACGCTCAACATACGAAATTGTTCCTGCACGCAGCGAGGACGGAAGACCACCCCTTCGACAGAACTTCCGATGCGCACAATCGCAGGACGTATACCGTAAAGTTTTTGGGTATCACGCTGAAGAAACTCGCTGGCGACGATGGTGTTGCCGCCGCTGCTAAGACCTTTTCGCAGAATCCTGCGATTCATGGCGAGATGTAGTTGCCGCTTCGGAGATTTTTTCTGGTCCCAGTCATCGAACAGACTCTCCGTGTCATGCATCATGGTATGGAATCCGCGCAACCCTGCGAGTGTCGCGTGCAAAGCAGGCTGGTAGCCGGACATCAAAGGTTGCAGCGAGCCATCTGGTCGATCAGCAAAATGTTTTCGCAGCGCGGCGATTTTACTGCGGGCATTGTTCTTCGGAAGCAGTTCTTTTTTGTTCAGCGGATGAGAAGCAAATTTTTCCAGGCCCAATCGGTCCCAATAGGTGAGTAGACGATACGGCAATCCGTTTCGGTGCAGCCAATCGCACAGCGTAAGAAAGCTTCGCTCCGCTCCGCCCCAGGCCTCTACCTCGGCAATAAACAGAATTCTCTCAGGAACTGTCTGCATGGTGTCGTATCAATCAGTGTTAGCGTGTGAAGATAGTCGGTAACTGTATCCACTTCCAGACTATAGACTAGGAACTCAATCCTTCGTTTCAGCAGGATTCCGCGCACGCAGCATGGGCATACTTACACGCATCGTCAAAGTGATGGCAGCGTTGCTGACCTCGAATGTGGTGAACCTGACCACCAAGCTGCTGCTGCCTCCTATTTTTCTTTTTCGCTATGGCACTACGCTCTATGGAGAGTGGATCGCGCTGTCCGGCGCGGTGGCATATCTCAGCACGCTCAACTTCGGTATCCAGACTTACGTCACGCAGGACTTGACCGTCCGCTATCAACGCAACGAATTGGACCGCTATCATCTCCAGCAGTCAACCTCGCTGCGGGTGCTGCTGGGGATCCTTGGCAGCGCGGCGCTCGTTTGTCTGGTCGTATTCGCTTTGCCAGTGCAAAATTGGCTGCGTTTAACGATTCCGCAACACGTCGCTGCGCTCGCGCTGTATTTTCTGGCGATGCAGGTCCTGCTGGGCGTGCTGTTCGGGTATTTTACCGGCATGTTTATGGTGCTGGGCCGCGCCCACACTGGCGTCCTTTGGGTGAATGGATTGCGCATGGCCATGGTCGCGGTCACTTCCGCGGGTGCGTGGATGCGCTTTTCTTTTCCATTTCTGGCGGCATTCCAGGCGATCGTTTATCTCGGCGGAGTTGGATTGGTGCTGCTGCATATTCTTCGCGTAGCTCCGGAGATTTTTCCCCAGGTTCGCTTGTGGGACCGCTCGGCGGTGCGCGCCATCCTTCGTCCCAGTGGATATTTCGGCCTCATCAGCGTCAGCACGTTCCTCTCCTACGAAGTGCCGGTACTGATCTTGCAGCGCGAAGCGGGACCGTTTGTCGTGGTGGCGTTTACTGTGATGCGGACCATATTCTCCATGTGCCGCCAGATCCTGAATGCGCCCACGCAAGCCATGGGGCCGGAGATCACGCGGTTATTTGGCAGGGAAGAGTGGCGTGAGTTGACCGCCGTCTACGGCTACTCAGAGCGGCTGATTTTTTCACTGATTCCAACTGTGAACCTCGGCGTGTTGATGGTCTCGCCATTGCTGCTTGCCATCTGGCTGCATAAGCCGAACCTGTTCGCCGTGCTGCCATACGTCACGATGGCGGCCATCTCGATGACGCTGAGCGCGAAGGAGCATAAATTTCAATTTCAATTTTCCACCAACACCCATGAGCAGTTGGCGCGCATCATGTTTTTCAGCTATCTGATCTTGGCCATCTTGTCGATTCCCATGGTGATTTGGCAGGGAATGCAGGGCTTTTTATATCTATGGCTGGCAAGCGAGATCTTCCAGCTCGTCCGCATTATTGGACTGAACAGGCAACTGTTCGCGCACACGGGTGAGCATCGCCTGACCTATGTCTACCGCCTGGCCGCGCTGAGTGGGGTGGGACTGTGCAGCGCGGGCCTGATTTTGGCGCACACATATCGCTCCCACGCTTCATTGCAAATTGCGACTGGATTTTGCGTGAGCGCGACACTAGCTTTCGTTGCATTTTTTCTGTTCGATATGCGCATCATTGTTACCAAATTATCGAAGCGGATACGCAGAAGGATCACTTATCAATCTTGACATAATCATTAAGATACAAAGACTTGACAAATTTATCTCACGCTTTACATGAATTTTATCGTTTCCGCTAGCGAGTGACCTTTACGCGGCTAAGGATTCTATCGAGCGCGCCGGAATAAAGTTCATAGCTCCCGTCCCCCTCGATCCTTCGTAATGTTAGCTGGGCATTTGAGCGCAGTTTTTCCTGAAGCTCCGCCGAGGCATAAAGCTGTTGCATCGCTGCGCTGAGTGCATCGACATCCTGAGCCTGAACGATCAGCAAATCGCGTCCGGCCGCGAACAATTCCGCAGACCCGCAATGGTTGGTCGCGATGGCGGGAAGGCCGTGGGCCATGGCCTCCAGCAAAACCATGCCAAACCCATCGTCGATCGTTGGCAGCACAAACGCATCGCATCGACGATAGAAATCACCCATATTGGCGCAGTAGTCTACGATTTCGACGTTCGGCAGTTGCCGCAGCAGGTCCTGTAATGCTGGAAAGCGGTGCAGTGGCGCATCCGTCCGCAGCAACAGCCGGGCGTTCGGGAGTTGCAGCCGCTTCCATGCCTGGAGCAAATACAGAAATCCTTTTCTCAACGGCTGCCCACCCACAGTGCCGAAGGTAAATGGATGCGCCTCTGCATTCGTGTCTCGCGCAGCACGGTCTGTGGATACAAAACTTTGGGCAGCGGGAACACGACCAAACAGAGGCGCGATCATCACTTTATTTTGTAGAGCGGCTGGGAACGAACGCCGCGAGTAGGCAGAAGGCACAAGGATTACATCGGCCTCTTCGTACTCGGCGAGCTGGCGCGCGCGGAACCAGTCCGGTTCCGCGTGGTAGGGCACGCCAAGCCGTTCGCATTCTGTCCGCACCAGTGCCTGCTGCGCATCCACGTGGGGGCAGGCGCGGTCCAGGACAAAGCAGGCGCCGCGCCGCCGCGCCGCGCGTCCGGCAGCAAGCGAGCCAGAGGCCCATCCCCAGAAAATGTCGAAATTGCCCATGCGTAGAGCTACCAGATGGTCGTAGATCGCCGTGTCCGCGCGTTGCAACGGTCGAGGTAACTGGACGCCGGTCAGGAAATGCAACGTCGGAACCAGTTGCGGCACCCAGCGCAGGTGAACGGCAGGGGCGAGCTGACGAAATCGACGGCGATAGGCCGCCGTATAGATCGTCACATCGACGTTGCGCTTTGCCAGTAGATTTGCCGGGAGTACAACGTGGGCCGGACGTCCGGTGGAAAAGGCAAGCTTCATAGGAGGAAACCAGGGGAAGCGAGGCACAGTGAAATTACAACTCAAGAATACTGGAAGTACCGCAGTGCGTTGTATTTTCCGTCGCGGTCACGCTGCTGAATGAAACCATGGAAAAAGAAAAAAATGCGGATGCCAAGTTGACGCAGATCGCAGAGGAATTTAGCAGGAAGGTGATTGGGAGAAATTCAAGCAAAGGTTGAATTTACCATCGATTCAGATTGTCAGGATTCAGTTTGCCTAACTTTACAGAATACATGTTATCGGACATTGTAAATATAGAACCAGAATGCCGGATAGATCCAAATCTAGCGACTCTAACAGAAATGGTGACCCCGGGAAGATTCGAACTTCCGACCTGCGGTTTAGGAAACCGTCGCTCTATCCACCTGAGCTACGGGGCCACACCGTCTGAGTTTACACTGCAAAGCCAGCGTGACGGGCGCGAGTTAATAACGAATGTCCGCCATAAGCCTGGTGACTTCCTGTTGTTGGTCTGCCGTCAGGGGTAACAGAGGCAGACGCGGACGGCCGCCATAATATCCATTCAGATCGCAGGCGAACTTCAGCCCAGGAATGCCCATCTGCGCGCCGACCCGTGTCGAAGCGCCCCGAATGCGCTGCTGTTTTTCTTCGGCCAGTCCGGCGTCGCCTTCTTTCCATGCCGTCCACACTTCGTAGCAGCACTGCGGCGCGCAAGCGCCAAAAGCAAGCACCGCTCCACTGGCCCCCGCATCGAGCGCGGCATGCAGCGTGCCAGCGCCGCCGGTCAGCACCGCGAAGCCGACGTTCTTCTGGCGAGTCTTCAAGGCTGTTGGGGGCGGCGCGACAGCAAGTGCCGGACCGTGTCCCAGAGCTTCCGCTGTGACGAAGGACTGCGTCGTGCTCTGCGGTTGCGCGAACCCCATGCGCGAGGTGACGGCGGCAAATGTAGTCGTCACCGTGACGCTGCGCTTGAAAAATTCCGTTGCCTTCACTGTCGCCGCGATGCGCTCCGGCTTGCCGCTGGAATCCTTGATGCCGATGATGTTGGGGTGCTGCGCCAGCTCCGCGATCACCTCGACCGGCAAATCGTACAGAGTAAACGGCGGCACGCTGTACAGCACCACTGGCAGCGGCGAATGGTCCGCGACCGTTCGGAAATAAGTCAGCATTTCCATCTGCGGGCCGTCCGCGCGATGCAACTGGTTGCGGTAAAAGTGCGGCGTGCGCACCAGCACCGCATCGTAGCGGAGGGCCGCCGCGCTTTCGGCCATCGCCACCGTCTGCCGCACGCTCTCCTGGCCGATGCCCGCCAGCATCACTTTGTCCGGCGCAGCGGCCGCAATGGCAATGGCCAGCACTTCCCTTTGCTCCTCCTGGCTTAGCATGACCGCTTCGCCGGTCGAGCCAAGCACCACCATCCCAGCAAGCTGCGTCCGCGAGTAGCGCGCAACATTATGTTCCAGCTTGCGCAGATAGAGGGTTCCGTCCGGATAGAACGGCGTCGTAATGGCCGGGAAAATACCTTCGAGCAGCATGGTTTTTATTTTATGCGAAGTGGTGGCAATTCATGCCGCGCTCAGATCAACCCTCCGTTACGACAGCGTTGATTGCACGAAGATTTAGCGTGATAAGCTGCACATACTGCGAAGTTCGGACGGAAGAAACAACGCGCAGGCCACAGTTCACAGAAACGCCATTTTCAGGAGGTGTCCAGAATGAAAGGTACTGTTCTCGCAGGAATTTTGTTAGCTGTACTCGGATGTGCGGCGCTGGTGTATCAGGGTTTTACCTACACGACGCACAAGACAGTATTTCAGGTCGGCCCGGTGACAGCGACCGAGAGAGTCCACCACTCCGTTCCTTTGTCTCCAATCCTTGGTGTCGCCGCAATCCTGGGCGGTCTGGCCCTGGTTTACGTGGGCAGGAAGAATTAGAAAAAGGCCATCGATGTTGGCCCGCTCTATTCAAAGCGACACCAGAAAAATTCTCGCTGGAACTTTTGCGGCTGCCTTTGCGTAGCATTTTAAGAGCGGATTCTGGATCGCAATGGGAGGAGACGATGGTGAAGTTTCTGCTATGGTGCGTGCTGCTGATTTTCTGCTGGCCGCTGGCGCTGTTCGCGGTGGTTTTGTATCCGCTGGTATGGCTGTTTCTGCTGCCCTTCCGCCTGGTTGGGATTGCCGTCCATGGAGTGCTGGAACTGGTGGCGGCGCTGATTTTCCTGCCGGTGCGTTTGCTTCGCGCTATCTGAGGAATGTCCGCACCTACGCGAGTCATTCTGAATGAGGTCGTCGCCGCGGCGACCGACCGGAGTGAAGAATCCAGAAAATCTTCGCCTCGCGGTCGCTGCTGTCACTCTCTGGATTCTTCGCTGCGCTCAGAATGACGTTTCTGCGTCCTCCAGCCACTTCGGGCAATTTTCGTCACTCTCTGGATTCTTCGGTCGCCCCTCTGCGGCGGGCAGGCGCGGCGACCTAAGAATGACGGGCATCATTTTTGAATTACAGTGACCTAGACCCCTGCTGCAATCCTGGCGGCGTGTAAATGCTGCAAGGCATTTACGGAAATTTCCTGTTGCTGCAACGCGGCCATGCCTTCCGCGGCGGCGCGGGCTGCGGCAATTGTTGTGATGGTCGGAATGCGTTGTGTGACGGCGGCGCGGCGGATCGCCTTCTCATCGAAAAATGTGTCCTGCCCACGCGGCGTGTTGATGATGAGTTGAATGCGCTCACCTTTTATCAGATCGACGATGTTCGGGCGACCCTCCTTCACCTTATAAACGCGCTCGACGACGAATCCGGCCTTTTCCAGAACTTCTGCCGTGCCATGCGTCGCGACCAGCTTAAAGCCCAGTTCGGCAAACTGTTGCGCCAGGCCAGCGACCGCGGGCTTGTCATGGTCGTTTACGCTTAGGAAGACTGTCCCTTCGACCGGCAATTTTTGTCCTGCGGAAAGCTGCGCCTTGGCAAAGGCCTCGCCAAAGTTGTCGGCCACGCCCATTACTTCGCCCGTGGATTTCATCTCCGGTCCGAGCACCGTATCGATGTTGGTGAATTTATTCCAGGCGAAGACCGGCGACTTTACAAAATAGTGCGAACCGGTGTCGAGCACGCTTTTGTTTTTCACATACTCCGGCAGGAAATCGCGCAGTTTGCGGCCTGTCATCAGGCGCGCGGCAATCTTTGCCAGCGGCACGCCGGTCGCCTTCGACACGTAAGGCACTGTGCGCGAGGCGCGGGGATTCACTTCAATGACGAAGACATTTTCGCGCTGCACGGCGAACTGAATATTGACCAGTCCGATGACGTTGAGCGCGCGCGCCAGTTTGTGCGTATGTTCGCGGATGGTCGCCAGCACGCGCTCCGACAGATCGACGCTGGGCATCACGCAGGAAGAGTCGCCGGAGTGGATGCCGGCTTCCTCAATATGCTGCATAATACCGGCGATGACCACGTCCTCGCCGTCGGCGAGCGCATCGACATCGACTTCAATGGCGTCTTCAAGAAAATGATCGATCAACACCGGGCGCTGCTGCGAATACTCGACAGCCTCGCGCATGTAGCGCGTGACAGCGTCATCGTCATACGCGATGACCATGGCGCGTCCGCCCAGCACATAGGAGGGCCGCACCAACACGGGATAGCCCACGCGCCGCGCTCCTGCGACAGCCTCTTCCACGCTGGTGGCGAGCGCTCCGGGCGGCTGTGGAATTTTCAGCTCATCGAGCAATTTGCCGAAGCGTTTGCGGTCCTCGGCGAGATCGATGGACTCCGGCGACGTGCCGATGATGGGCACTCCAGCGGCCTTCAGCGGCAGTGCGAGGTTCAACGGAGTCTGGCCGCCGAACTGCACAATCATCCCAATCGGCGCGCCGGATGCTGCCTCGTGCTCGTACACTTCCAGCACATCTTCCAGTGTGAGCGGTTCGAAATACAGCCGGTCGCTGGTGTCGTAGTCCGTCGAGACCGTTTCCGGATTGCAGTTGACCATGATGGTCTCGTAACCATCCTCCTTCAATGCGAAGGCCGCATGGCAGCAGCAGTAATCGAACTCAATTCCCTGCCCGATACGATTTGGTCCGCTGCCTAGGATGATGACCTTTTTATTTTTCGTCGGAGTGGCTTCATCTTCTTCGTCATAACAGGAATAAAAATATGGCGTGAAACTTTCAAACTCCGCGGCGCAGGTATCGACCAGTTTGTAGACGGGTTTCAGCTTGTGCGTCAGACGAAGGTCGCGGACCTGCGCTGCGGCATCCGGCTTATCCATGCCCCAGACATTGGCAAGACGCGCATCGGAGATGCCCATGCGCTTGGCCTTGCGCAGCAGTTCCGGCGAGACCGTGTCATAGGTCCATTCGCCCAGTTCCGCAATCGTGTCGGTGATCTCTTTGATCTGTTGCAGAAACCACGGGTCCATCGAGGTCATGCGCGCAACTTCCCGCACGGAGTAGCCACTACGAAATGCATAGCGAATGTACGCGAGCCGATCCGGGTGGGGCGTGACCAGGCGCTGCGTCAAACGACGTGGCTCGATCACTTCCGAACTGATGGACTTGCCGGTTTCGAGCGAGCGAAATGCTTTCATCAGCGACTCTTTGAAAGTGCGGCCCATCGCCATCACTTCGCCGACAGACTTCATCTGCGGCCCCAGTCCTTCATCGGTTCCGGGAAATTTTTCGAATTGCCACTTGGGAATTTTTACGACGACGTAATCGATTGTCGGCTCGAAACAGGAAGGAGTTTTCTGCGTAATGTCATTGGGTATTTCATCCAGCGTGTAACCGACGGCCAGTCGCGCTGCAATTTTTGCGATGGGAAAGCCAGTCGCTTTCGATGCCAGCGCGGAGGAGCGCGAGACGCGCGGATTCATTTCAATGACGACCAGGCGACCCGTTGCAGGATGCACGCCAAACTGTACATTGGAGCCGCCGGTCTCGACGCCGATCTCGCGGATCACGCGGATCGCCGCATCGCGCATCGCCTGATACTCGCGATCGGTAAGCGTTTGTGCTGGGGCCACGGTGATGGAGTCGCCGGTATGCACGCCCATCGGGTCCATATTTTCAATGGAGCAGATGATGATGACGTTGTCGGCAAGATCGCGGATGACCTCCAACTCATACTCTTTCCAGCCGAGGACAGATTCTTCAATCAGGCACTCGTGTACAGGAGAAAGGTCGAGCCCGCGCGTAAGGATCTCCATCAACTCTTCACGGTTGTAGGCAAGGCCGCCACCGGAGCCGCCGAGAGTGAACGATGGACGAATGATAACGGGAAAACCGATCTTGCCAGCGAATTCCGATCCATCGCGAACATTATTGACCAGCGCAGAGCGCGGAACGTCCAGCCCGATGCGATGCATGGCGTCTTTGAAGAGCAGCCGGTCTTCCGCTTTCTTGATTGCTTCGAGCTTGGCGCCGATCAGCTCCACACCATACTTGTCCAGCACGCCGGAATCAGCCAACTCCACTGCAAGATTCAATGCAGTCTGGCCGCCCACGGTGGGCAACAGCGCGAAGACGCCGCTACGATTGTCGGCGGTCAGCATTTCGGTTTCAATGCGGATGATTTCTTCCAGGTATTCGCGTGTTAGTGGCTCGATGTACGTGCGGTCCGCCAACTCCGGGTCGGTCATGATGGTGGCCGGGTTGGAATTCACCAGCACCACTTCATAGTCGTCGGCGCGAAGCGCTTTACAGGCCTGCGTGCCAGAGTAGTCGAACTCGGCGGACTGACCGATCACAATCGGTCCGGAGCCGATGACCAGTATCTTCGTAATGTCATTTCTGCGTGGCATCTTGGTTCATTCTCCGCTACCGAGCCGCTGCTGCTTTTGGAAGGGGCGGGGCTTGAGCCCCACCATCAAATCTATCTGTAATCGTCGGCTTTAGCCGCTGAGGGATGGCATCTATTGCAACTGCTTTCGATAGTGAGCAATAAAAATATTCTTCGGCACGCACACATAATCCTGCACGTACAGGGTTCTGGTGGATGTACAAAATGTGCGAATGAAAATCTTGTATGTCCCGGATGCGATGATCTGAAAATCCGCTCTGCCAAACATCCCCCTGCCAGTGCAACTCGCGCTTGACGCGATACGAAAATCCGCCTTTGATGAGTTGTACAGCTTTTTCGACGCTCTCGCCGGGTGTAAGTAAAAGATGAACATGGTCCGGCATCAGAACATAGGCGTGCAAAAGGTAAGCACTTTTGTAATGTGCAAGAACATTGCGCAATAAGTTCGCCCAGTTTTCGTGTCGAAAAAACGGTCTACGGTCAGCAGTCTGAAAACTTACAAAGTAAGTTTGTTCTCTCTGTCTTAGTGGTTCTCTGCGTGGCCGCACAACGTCCCTCAGGGGCTAAAGCCCGTTGATTTCTACCTTATACGGCGCGGCTAAAGCCGCGCCCCTTCAAAAACTAGTGCTGCTCATTCCGTTCTTATTTGTAAATCTCTCGACGACGACCAACAGCAACAACCAGTACCAGCAACTCATGGTCGTGCAACTCGCAAAGCACACGATAGTCGCCGACACGATAACGCCAACGTCCTTTCAGGTCCCCCACTAGCCCATGCCCGAACTGGCGTGCGTCTGCTGCATTCGCAATCTTCTCGTCCAAAAAACGTGTAATCAGATCCGCTGTTGGGCGATCCAGTTTCGCAAGCTGCTTCTTTGCAGTTGTCGTAAAACTAATTGTCCAGCCCAAGTTCGCGTCTCACTTCTTCCAGCGTAAAGGTTGGCTCATTTCTGCTAAGGATTTCGTCAGCTAGCAACGAGTCCTCGCGGTCCTCAATATATTGCCGAATAGCTTCCTTGGCGTAGTAGCTCTTTGTTCGTCCGGTTAGATCGGAA
>JAKAYS010000126.1 GCA_021826695.1 Acidobacteriota bacterium
TTCTCGTTGTAAGACAGGTAGATCGCATCAAGATCCAGCGCGTTCACCACATCCGCCAGAAAACGGGCCAGGTGACTGTCAGGAAGCCAATCATGAAGAGAAGGTGGAAAAAGCAAGGACTGATTCAGTTCGTCGGCGCGGAAGCTCTTACCCATCTACTTATTTTAAAAGCGAATGCGGGAAAATCCGCCCCCCCCAAAAGCGGACAGATCAATCTATCCCCGACACACTCCTAGAAAAGTACAGCCAGCGTAGCGCGCAGCGCGATGCCGCCGTCGAGCAATTTACGCAGGAGCGTGGCCGCAAGCCTACGGACAATGAAGTTGCAGTTCTGGTGCGTGAAACACGCGCGGACAAGCTGACGGAAATCTCGACCGAGCACCTGCGCGAGCAGCAGCAGGCGCGATTGACTCCAGACGAAAAGCGGGTACTCCAGAATGTCCGGGAACATGCGCTGGAGCAGGAACGGCATCTTGGCCCGCAACTGTCACGAACGTCTGAATCCCTGGAATACGCCAAGGAGCATATTTTCGAGCGTCATTCCGTGGTGCGCGACCATGTACTCCTGACGGAAGCCCTGCGGCATGGCCGTGGACACATCGATCTCGGTCAACTGCGCGGCACACTGGAAGTGGAACAGTTGCAGGGTTCGATCCTTCGTGCCAGGCATGACGTGGCGATCCGCGAGAGCCTCGACCGTGAGCAGAAAATCATTGCCACGATAGATCGGGGCATCGACAGATATGAATCCCTGGGCGGTGGTCGCGCTTTCGAGCCTTCCGCGCATCTGCGTGAGGAACAAAAACAAGCGGTGCAAAGGGTTTTGGACTCGCGCAATTTTGCCATCAACCTGTGCGGTGCCGCCGGAACTGGCAAGACGGCAACACTGCAAGAAATTGATCGTGGGTTGCGCGATGCTGGCCGCGAGGTGATGGCGGTGGCTCCAACCCGGAGCGCGGTGGAGGAATTGCAGAAAGTTGGCTTTGGCGACGCGATGACGATTACATGGTTGCTGGAAGATCACACGGCGCAAGCATCCCTTCGCGGCAAGGTACTCGTGGTCGATGAGGCGGGCATGGTCTCTGGCCGTCCGATGGAAGGATTGTTGCAATTGGCTGAACGGGAACATGCACGCATCCTGTTCTCTGGCGATACGCGGCAGATTCAAAGCGTGGAAGCCTCTGACGCGCTGCGCATCCTGGAGCGCGAATCCAAGATGGAAAGTGTGTCTTTGACTGGAGTCCAGCGGCAGACACACACTGAATACCGGGATGCCATACAAACACTGCGCGATTCACCGGAACAGGGTTTTGAGAAACTGGAACGGCTCGGAGCAGTGCGTGAGGTGCCAGCCATCGAACGTGCGCTAACGGTTGCGGACATCTATCGGGAAATGACGGCCATTCCAGACCGGCGCGTTCTCGTGGTCGCTGCCACGCATCAAGAGATTGGCCAGGTGACAGAGGCCATCCGGCACGATCTTAAAGAACGTGGCGAGCTTGCAACAGGAACAATTCTCGAACGTCATGTTCCTCTGCAATGGACGGATGCACAGAAACGCGATCTTGCGAATTATCACGAAGGACAGGTACTGCATTTCCATCGTGCGACGCATGGTATAGATCGACATGACTCGCTGGAAATCTGTCGTGTGGACGGCGATGCTTTGATCGCTCGCAACGAACGCGGTCAGGATGTCTCTCTGACAACGAAGCAGGCATGGGCCTACTCCGTCCACGAACGCCAGCCGATGGAAGTTGCTGCGGGCGACCGGCTTCTGCTGACCGGCAATCGCCGCAGTCCAGAGTTTCAGGCCACGAATGGCGAATTGGTGACGGTGCGCAATGTTGAAGGCCGGAAGATTCATCTGGAAGATGGCAGAACCATTCCAGATAACTATCGTGAATTCGCGCATGGCTATGCTGTCACCGCACATCGCAGTCAAGGGAAGACGGTGGATGGGGTCATCGTTTCTGCCGACACGATGAAACAGGAACTCTTCTACGTGGCCGCATCGCGCGGACGTGAGGAGATTGCCATTGTTACCAGCGACCGGGAACAGTTGTGAGAATCCCTCGGCATCTCGACCGCGCGTCCGTCAGCCACGGAACTGGCCAGAGAATTGAAACATGAACCCGCTACGCACGAGCATGTCGTGGAGAAGATGCCAGCGCAAAGGGTGCAGCAGCCGGAGCCAAGCCATGAGATGAATTACGGGTATGACTTCGGGCCAAGTTTGTAATCTCAGCGGATCGTGCGGGCAATCGTAACTAACTGCACATCAATGTCTGGATGCGCTGCTCGTCATTTTCTTGCGTGCATATTGGCGGCGAACAGATATGTAGCCCTCTGGAAGCTCGTCGCCCGCTTCAGGACGGCGACCTGTTGGACGGTCAAGAATTAGCAGCGCTTTTGCGATAGAGGAATCCGTGACCTTGGCCCTTCGCGCCAGCCATTCCTCGTGTTGTAGATGTGCAAGTTTTTCAGCCACGGCAACGTTGATGAACTGGTTGAGAGAAACGCCCTCACGCTGCGAGATTTGCTCAGCAACTTTGCGGACCGACGGCATGAGTCGGAGCGGAAATTTACTCACGATGATTTTCTTTTGGTTTGCTGGCATCCTCTATCCCTTCTTTCTGAATTCGCTCAATAACTCGGCTGGTGTCAGCACCTGGATGCGAAACTGTTTGGCGGCGTCGCGAAAGTGCTTGATGTTGTTCGTCACGATTGCATCCGCTCTGCCGTTGATGGCGACATCCAGCACCATGTCGTCGTTCGCATCTTGCGAAAGTGGCCGATGCTGCCTCGTGACCAATATCGGTTCGGCGACGGCTTCCAAAGCATCCAGGAGCAACTCGATTTCCTTCCGCGTTTTCCCAGATGCAGCCAAGTGCTCTGCCCGCAGGGCCACGTCCCTGTATTCACATGCCAGCTTGTAGTCCATAAGGATAGTCAGTTGCCGCAACAGCGCCAATCGTACATTCTCGGCGGCGGCCCCTGTGCTGGAGCGGAGTGCGGTAATCAGCGCTGCCGTATCGAGAACGATCCTCACAAAAGCATGGTATCACGGGTGGCATCATAGATTTGTCTTCGCATTGGTTTTGCTGGGAACTGGAAGTGACGTGACATTCCCCGGATAAATGGTAATTGTGTGCCGAGGTCGCTCAGGTCTGTGTCAAGGCGCATGCCCGCGTAAGCGGCGACCTGTGGTCGGCCTTGACACAAGCCGCGCCTCGGCTATGCTGCCGATACCGGGGAATGTCACAGCGGTTTGTCCAGTCATTTTCAAGATTTATGGCACAGTTTGTTTTCATCGGATGAAAAATACGCCTGCGCCAATTGTTCCTAAAACTACCTTGGCTCTGTTGACATCCTCGATACGTGCGAGTTGGAGTCGTCCTGAACCGGGTTAAGCTGAAGCTGCTCTGGCTCTTCGCAGTCCCTATGGCTGAGGTTGGACTGGTGCGGTTTGCCCGGCTGGCTATGCAAGTCGGGCAGGCTGTTTTGCCCGCGCAACGCACGAAGTTCAGCAAGCGGCAGTTCACGCAGCCGCAGTTGCTGGCCGTGCTTTGCCTGATGCGTTACGAGGACTGGACCTTTCGCGAGGCGGAAGTCCGTTTGGGGGAGCACGCAGAATTGCGATCCGCCCTCGAACTGAGTTCCGTTCCCGACTACACCACGCTGTATCGTTTTCTGGCCCGGCTTGACCCGGACGATGTGGCGCGTGTGATGAACGAGATCGTACGGCGCATGCCAGGGAGGTGGCGAAGTCCTGCCACGGTAGCCATGGATGCTACCGGCTTGGCACAGGCTGCGGTGAGCAGCTATTTCATCCGCCGCGTAGAGCACTTCGGCCAGAAGCAGCGCACTTGGAAACACTGGCTGAAATGGCTCGCTGTGATCGATGTGGAACGGCAGATCATCCTGGCTCAATGGGCCCGTCAAGCGCCCTGGAACGACTGTGCCACGCTGCCTGTCCTGGTAAGCCAGGCGCATGAACATACTCCCATCGGCTGCGTGCTGGCCGACGCCGAGTTCGATTCCGAACGCAACCACACCTTTTGCCGCGAGCAACTGAAGGCGCAAAGCATCATCCCGGCCAAACGCCGCTCCAGTTGCAGTGCATCCGGCGTGCGCCTCCAGATGCGGGAGAACTTCCCCACTGAACAATATGGAAAACGCTCCTTGATCGAAAGCGTCTTCTCGGCAGTAAAACGCAAACTCTCTTGCCGGGCTCCCGGCAGAACTCTGCACACGCAATCCCGCCAAGCTCTCCTGCTCGACTTGGCCTTCAACCTATACCGCCTCCGGCTGCCTGCTTTCCGCTTGCCATAGAGAGGATGTCAACAGAGCCAGATGGCTTCTAAAGTTGGCAAAAGTACCCCAAGCACCGTTGGTTGATTTCTTAATCCTTTTGCTACAATCGACTATGGAACCGTGACAGTGCGAGTCTTCGGTTGCTTGCGACAGACGAATGGGTACAACGGAGCGCGTATTGTCCATTTATTACTGTCCGTTAGAGCTGGAATTTGGTTCTATCCAGTAAAATTCTGGAAGCAGGCGAAAATATGGAAAATCAGGCTGCCCAGTAGATTCAGTATTTTACGGCAACGGATTGAAAACAAAGCAGGCGCGTAGCTCAGTTGGTTAGAGCGCTACCTTGACACGGTAGAGGTCAGGAGTTCGAGTCTCCTCGTGCCTACCATATTTTCAATCACTTACAGAAACCCCCGAAACATTTGAGGGTCCATTAGGGTCCAATAAGAGCGGGGCCACAGATTCTTTGGCTTTCGGCCAGATCATCTGCACCACCCGCGACTGCGCTTCCCGCTTTGCCGACGTCACAGCCTGCGCGTACACATCGAGCGTGGTTCGCGTGCTGGCATGCCGCAGCAACTCCTGCACCACTTTGACGTCCTCGCCGTTGGCCTTTAGCAACGTTGAGAAAGTGCGCCGGAAGGTATGCCAGCCAATGTGCTTCGTGATCCCGGCCAGCGCAGCCGCCGGACGGATACTGTGTTTCAGGATGGCATCCGGACTGAAGGGTTGCTTCCCCTTTTTCCGGTCGCTGGCGAAAAGCCAATCGCCGGACTGGTTGTACGGAGACGCCCGCCGCCAAGTCAGCAACTCCTCGGCGACCCACGGATCAAGCGGCACAGGTTTTTGTGAGATCTCGTTCTTGCAACGCCCCACTACTCCCTGATAGATCGACCGTGTGACCGAGAGTTCCAGATGCTCGAAATCCACGTCCTGCCACTTGAGCGCAATCAACTCGCCCCGCCGCAACCCGGTGATCGCATCGAGCAGCACCATCACGCGGTTGCGCGACGATAACTGCTCAAACAGCGCAACCAGCTCCCAAATTTCGAGAAAATCGGGGATGCGTTGCCGCTTCGCGCTCTGGCGCACCAGAGTGATCGGGTTCATGCCCTGCGGCAGGAACTCGTAGCGGATCGCGTGATTGAAGAGAACGCTCATAATGCTGCGGATCTTCGATTTCGTCCCGTTGGCCAAATGCAATGTGCGAAGCCAGCGTTCGACAGCTACTGTCCGCACTTCGCGCAGCATGAACCCGCCCCACTTGGGAACTACCCACAAATTCAGATAGTCGGCGTAGACCTCTCGGGTCGAGAATGCCCGCCCCTCGTCTCTGTCTTCGCCTTCCGGCATGGGACCAATCTCTGTTTGCTTGAAGTGGTCGATGAGGGCCGCCACGGAAACCGGCTGCTGAACGGCCAGTGGCTTCTCCTGGTTGATGGTGATGCGTAGAACTTCGGCGGCCTTCAGAGCACTGTACGCGGTCGGATACTTTTCGACCGTTCCGATGGTGCTCTTCCGGCGAACCCGCTTTCCGTTGGCATCGGTTTCCCGCCAACGGAAAATCCAGCAATCCGGGCCTCGCTTCCGCTGTACGCAGCTGATGGTTCCTTGTTGATATCGTGTCCGTCGAAACATTATTTCCTCCTGTTTCGTACGGCACAGACCGCTGTCTGTGATAATGCCATAGTTTGATGGGCGTGGCTCGGAGATTCTTCAAGGAGCGTTTGAAAACACTCTTCCAAAGCCGACGCACGAAAGCGCCACACGCGGCCCAACTTCACGGCGGCGACCTTGCCGCCGCGTGCCAACCGTTTCAGCGTTTCCGGATGCACGCGCATCAGCAGCGCCGCTTCCTGGCTATCCAGCAGCCGTTCAAATTCCGGCGACGCGATGACCTCCCGATGAACAGGTTTTTCCGGCATCTCCCAACCTCCTGCGAGGCACCTCCGGGACGGCAATTCTCCAATTCAGAGTCGGAAAACTACATGCGGGAATGCCCTATAGTTAAAAAATAATGCGAAATTCCGCTGCCAACCTATACTTGTTCGGACCTATCTATGTACTTTTAGGCATAGATTCCTGACCACGGTTGTGGCAGAAAACACACGAGTGGCAGGCCGACTATGACTGAACTGGAACCGTACTGGCTGGATGAAACAGACTGGATCGTGCTGCTCGAATTCCTGTCTCCAGACGATGCCGAAGACCGGGCGCGAGGCGCGGAAGCCATTGGCTATCTGTTCGGTTACGCGCAAATGACCGATACGCGCATGCTGGCGCTGGTCGGCGATCCGTATGCTGGCGCGTATGAACTGCTGTTCTCATTCTCCACTCCGGCGATGAAAACGCGCTTCCTCGAACTGGTGCAATCGAATGAGGCCACGAATTGCGCAGACGACGACATCATGGTCCCCGTGCCATCGGAGATCGCGCAGGCGCGGCCACTCGCCATGGTGCTGCCCGACGATGTTGTCCAGCGCGCCACGGTCCTCGCCATCCTGCTGATCCAGAGTGAGGACACCGAGCGCGCCAACTGACACACGGATTAGGCCGATCTCAGCATGTATTCACCCTGACGGAAGGAATTCTCTTCTTCTTCCGACTGGGTTGCCAAGAGATTTCCACCGCATCTCTTCGATCGCTCAGGCACTGCTTCGGGCCTTTTCCGTCGCCCGGCGGGATGCGAGGCTCTGCTTCGCTCGTTCGCCAAGGCGAACGAGCGCCCTCCGGGTCTCGGTCTCCCACAGAAATTCCGCAGAAGGAAGACGACGCTTTTATGTGGAGCGGAATTTCTGCGGGACCCTCCGAGAAAGCGCCTCGCACCCCTTGGGAGCCGGGCCCCTCGCATGGCTTCGCCCCGTGTGCCCCGAGCGATTTTGAGAGACGGGCAAAAGGAGATTTCAGAACATGGCAACCAACAGCACAGTCCGCGAACAGCAGAGCAGCTTTCCCAACCGCATCGTCCAGGGCGATTGCATCGAGATCATGCAGCAGATGCCCGCCGAGAGTGTCGATTTCATCCTGACCGATCCGCCGTATCTGGTGAACTACCGCGACCGCACTGGCCGCACTCTCCAGAATGACCGGGACGATAACTGGCTCAAACCTGCGATGGCCGAAGCGTATCGCGTACTGAAGCAGGACCGCCTGATGGTCTGTTTCTACGGCTGGACCAAGATCGATCGATTCTTCGCGGCGTGGCATGGCACAGGCTTCCATCCAGTAGGCCATCTGGTGTTCTGCAAGTCTTACAGTACCAACGCGCGCTTTATGAAATATCAGCATGAGCAGGCATATCTGCTGGCCAAAGGCAATCCGCCGCTGCCGGAGCACTGCATCTCCGATGTCCGGCAGTTGAAATATACCGGCAATGCGTTGCATCCGACACAAAAGGCCGTTACGTCGCTCATCCCGCTCATCCGCGCCTTCACGCTGCCGGACGATATCGTGCTCGATCCTTTCTGCGGTTCAGCATCGACCTGCGCAGCTGCACTGCTGACGGGCCGCAAACACATCGGTATTGAGTTGGACGATGCCTACTATGCTGCGGCCAGCGCCCGGTTGGATCGCATTCACCAGAGGACCGCCGCCAAGCGGTACGCTGGAGTACTCGCAGCGTAAGTGTTTCGATGTGACGGCGCATCCTCCACCCCAGGAGACAATCCATCTGATAGAATGAGATTGCAAGCGAAATAGAGAATTTCCATCCATGAAGACCCGCCTGAGAATATCGCGGACGAAACTCTCGACCACCGTCGCCCAGGAGAATTTCCAATATCTTCAGACATTGGTGCGCGCCGGTCGTGCCAGTTCGATGGCCGAGGCGGTGGATCTGGCGATTGTGCGGATGCGCCGCACCGAGAACCGCCAGCGGCTGGAGCAAGCCACGGCAGCATACTTCGAGGAGCTTTCCGCCCCAGCGCAGGCCGAGGAGCAGGCGCTTGCCATCACACTGCACACCCAGGCCCGGAGCATCGATTTCGACCGTGAACCCTGACCTGAAGGCAAAGCGCGGAGAGGTTTGGCGGGCCGATCTGGGTGACGGCAAGAAACACGCCGTCGTCATCGTTTCCCTCGATGCCCGGAACCTCAGTGAACGCGCGTCCTCGATCCTCGTCGTGCCCTTCGGCAGCTATGGCGCGGAAGGGCCAACCACGCTTCGCATGGAGCCGGGTGAAACTGGCTTGCCGGAACCCTCTTTTCTGAAAGCGCACTTCATCCAAATCCTTCCGAAAGACAGGCTGATCGACCGCCTGCCGCGTGTACTCTCCAACACGCAAATGCGCGAATTGGTGGCGATGGTCAACCGGGCCATCGACCCCGACGCTCCCTACAACCCCAAGCGCAAGTAACACCCCGCAGCAGACCAAATAGAAAGCTCGGTGCGCGCGTCACCGCGCGGCCTTTCCCCCACTTCGTGCCGCTCCGGTGGCGGCCCAGCGCGTAAAGCTGCGCTGAACGGGCCTTCCTGAGTCCGTTCGGGCCAGCGCCGTCTGCGTGCCAAACGGTAGTGCGTGTTTGGCACTTGCCGCGCCCACCCTCCAGCCTCCCACCACCGCTGCCCTCGTTCTGCCTTGGTGCCCGTTCGTCCGGGTTTGTCCGCTGCGCTTTGTGAAGGACAAACCACTCCCAAACGGGACACCAAGGAGAAAAACAATGTTATCAACCAACAACAACCGCAGCAACAGCACAGGCACGTCGCGCAATGAAAACGCGACGCAGAAACTCATCCGCGAAAATGTGGACTTCCTCATCGAGCAGCTTGAGGCGGGACAGAGCGATGCACTCACGGCCTATCTCACGGCCATGAGCCACTTTCACAATTACAGTTTCGGCAACATTCTCCAGATCGCACGGCAGAAGCCCGATGCAACCCACGTTGCTGGACTCTACGCATGGAACCAGCTTGGCCGCCGCGTCAAGAAAGGCGAGAAAGGGATCCAGATTCTTGCGCCCATGATCGGCTTCAAGCGCAAGAAAGATGCCGAGGCGGAGCAGGACATCACAAAACAAAATGTCCCGGTATTGGTTGGCTTTCGCGCCGTCTATGTCTTCGATGTTTTGCAGACCGAAGGCAAAGAGCTTCCCGGCATGGACGGTGTAAAAGGCGAAGTCGGCGAACACCGCGACCGCTTGATTGACTTCATCACCACTCAGGGTATCGAGCTGGAGTTCAACGAGCACATCGCGCCAGCAATGGGCATGAGCTACGGCGGCAAGATCGTTTTGCTGCCGGGCCAGTCAAAGGCCGAGGAGTTCGCAACCCTTGTGCATGAACTGGCGCACGAGATGTTGCACAAAGCCGAACGCCGCACCCAGACCACCAAAACCGTGCGCGAGACGGAAGCCGAGGCCATCGCGTTCGTGGTGAGCAAGGCCGTCGGCCTTCAGACGGGAACCGCTTCCGCTGATTACATCCAGCTTTACCATGGCAACGCATCACTACTGGCCGAAAGCCTTGAGGTGATCCAGAAAGCCTCTGCCGTCATTCTGGCGGCGTTGGAAACAAGGCCAGAGAAGGAAGCAGATCAACCGCAAGATGCAATGGCAGCCGCCAGCTAGTCCGCAACCAATGGGCGGACGGCTGTTGGCTGTCCGCTCTCCCTATCCACGCACATTTAACCATAGGAGAAGCGCATCATGTCACTCTCAATCACAGCTACCGAATATCGCAACCTTCCACTCACCGTATTGACGGAATCGAAAACCAACCCGCGCCGCATCTTCGAGGACGCGGCCCTCAAGGAACTGGCCGACAGCATCCGCAGTCAGGGCGTTCTCTCACCCTTGCTTGTGCGGCCTTTGAACGAGCGCAGCTTCGAGATCGTTGCCGGAGCACGGCGTTACCGCGCCGCGCAACTGGCCGAGTCTGAAACCATTCCAGTTCGTATCGTCAATCTCACCGACGCCGAAGCGTTGGAGGCGCAATTGATCGAGAACCTGCAACGCCGGGACGTTCACCCGCTGGAAGAAGCTCAGGGCTTTCGCGCATTGCTGAATCTTGACGAGCCGAAATACTCCATCGAACAGATTGCGGCCAAGACGGGAAAATCACCCGCCTACGTCGCGCAACGCCTCAAGCTGACGGAACTGCCTCCGCCAGTGGTCGAGGCGTTCTACAAAGACGAAATCGGCGTGGGCCATGCGCTGCTACTGGCGAAACTCCAGCCAGCCGAGCAGGAACAGGCACTCGCCGCTTGCTTCCGTGAAGATTGGGGAAGCGGCAGCAAGGGCAAACGTATCTTGTTGCCCGTTCGCAATCTCAAGGACTGGATTGAGCACAACGTCATGCTTATCCTGAACGACGCACCATTTTCCAAGAG
>JAKAYS010000127.1 GCA_021826695.1 Acidobacteriota bacterium
AAGTGATTGCAGCCGATCCACACACGGAAGCAATTCGCGCGAAGGTCCGCAGGGAGACGGAACTATGACTATCGTGGCCTGTGCTGTGCTTGTAATCGGCATTTTTGTTTACATTTTTTACCCCCAGCGGAACACGGAAGTGCAGACGCAGAAGACGCGGCTTGAGTTTTTGCGGGAGCGTAAGGATTCCATCTACGAGAACCTGCGCGACCTGAATTTTGAGTATCGAGCGGGAAAGTACCCGGAAGAAGATTATGTGGCGCAGCGCGCGGGCCTGGAAAATGAAGCGGCGCAGATTGTGGCTGAGATCGAGTTTCTGGAAAGTGGTTTTCATGCCGCCTGACGGTGGCTCCCTCCATAACTTGAAACAGTTTGATTGATTCTGTAATTCAAAAATGGTGTTTGTCATTCTGAGGTCGCCGCGGCGACCCGACGCGGAGGGGCGACCGAAGAATCCAGAGGGCGATGACGGCGTTTACCGAGCAAATATTCTCTGGATTCTTCGCTGCGCTCAGAATGACGAGCATCATTTTTGAGTGACATTCATCTTTGAAAATAACTTAGAAAGAATTTTTATGAAATTTGTTTCTTCGATCTCCGGATATTTGCCGAAACCCTTTCGTTCTCGCGCGGCTGGCGTGACGTCTCTTTTCGCTGCCATGCTTTTTCTTACAGGTATTTCCACCGCGTTTGCAACTCCTATTACCGGCACAGTCATGAACCTGACGACGAAAAAACCTTCCGCCGGTGACACCGTCGCGCTGATCCGCCTACAGCAGGGGATGCAGGAGATCGCGCACACCACAACGGACTCCAGCGGCCATTACACCCTGGACGCCACCGATGCGGACCAGATGCATCTGGTCCGCGTGACCCACGACAAGGCGAATTATTTTCAGCCTGTCCCTCCCGGCACGCACAACGCGGATGTCGATGTGTATAACTCCGCTGAAAAGGTGGCAGGCGTTTCGACCGAGGCCGATGTCGAGCGGATCGAAGCCAGTCCCGACGGTCTCAGCGTGATCGAGAACTATTTTGTCAAGAATGTTTCTTCGCCGCCGCGCACGCAGTTCGGTCCGCGGGCCTATGAAATCTATCTGCCAAAAAATGCGCAGATCGTCTCCGGGGCAGCGCTGGGGCCGGGCAGTATGCCGGTGCAGTCGTCGCCAGTTCCGCTGGGACCGCCGGGGGAATATACATTTGTATTTCCCCTGCGTCCAGGAGAAACGCGCTTTCAGGTGAGCTACCGAATTCCATATTCCGGCAGTTTTCGGTTCCAGCCTCGTGTGGCCTCGGCAGTCGATAATCTTGCCATCATTCTGCCAAAGAGCATGCAGTTTACGGCGACCCCGGCGACGGCGTTCCAGCCGATCGATGAAGATGTGAAGGCGCAGACTTTTCTGGCGAAGAACGTTACGCCCCAAACCAAACTGGCGTTCCAGGTCTCCGGCACGGGGCTGCTCCCGCAGGAAACCACTGCGTCACAAGATGGTGCAAGCGGGGGCACAAATGGTGGCCAGGGCGCGAATGCGGAGCAGGGAGCGATGGGACCCGAAGCGTCGGCGCAAGCCGCGGCGGAGAACAACAATCGTCCGGGCATCGGCCTGGGAGTTCCAATCGACACCCCCGATCCGTTGCACAAATACAAGTGGTGGATCGTTTCTTTGTTTGTAGTGCTGTTGGCGGTCGGTGCGGGAGTGTCCATGAAGCAGGCGAATCCCGCTACAGCAACAGCCGCCGCAGGCAACGGGACTTACACGAAATCAGCCGTCGGTGGAGTGGCTCCGACAGTGGCTGGAGTAGCGGGGAAGGCCAGCAGCAAAGCTGCCAGTCGCGCTCGTCTCCTGGAAGCCCTGAAGGAAGAACTGTTCGTGCTCGAAACCGAGAAGCTGGAAGGCCGCATTGCTCCGGAAGAATATGACCGCCAAAAGGCCGCGCTCGAAATTGTTTTGAAGCGCGGCCTGGAACGCAATGCAGCATCCGGAACGTCTGTCAGCTAACGCTAGAAGGGGATATCGTCGTCGGTGATTTCCGTGGACTGAGCATAGTCCTCTGCGCCGCCTCGTTGGTCGAACGATGCGGTGTTGGACTTGGAATAGCTGGCTCCGCTGCCGCTGCTTCCTGCTTCTCCGCTTTCACCGCGCCCTGAGAGCAGCGACAAGTCATTCACAATAATTTCCGTCTTGTATTTCTTCTGCCCGGTCGTCTTGTCGTCCCACGATGAGGTCTGCAGGCGGCCTTCGATATAAAGCTTCGAGCCTTTTTTCACGTAGTCGCGGACGATCTCCGCAGTGCGCTGGTACGCCACCAGGTTGTGCCATTCGGTGCGGTCCTGCCAGTTCCCGGTCTTGTCTTTGAATCGCTCGCTGGTGGCAATGGAAAATGTTGCAACGGCAATGCCGCTGGCGGTGGCTTTGATCTCGGGATCTTTCCCCACGTTGCCTAGAAGAATGACTTTATTTACGCTCTTTGCCATGTCGGACCAACTTCCTGAAATAGTGATTTCGCCCTACGATACCAGAACCTCGACCGGAAGTGCATTTTTTAGCTCTTTTCGCGGTGATTTCGTATCCATTTGGCCCCACCGAGAACCAGTAGCATCAGGCCGAAAGGAATGCCCATCATGGCGAACATCAGGGACAGCCATCCCGCGTTGGTATGCGCTCCGTAGATGCCAATTCCGCCGAAAATTGTTTTGGTGGCAACCAACGCGAGCACGCCGAAAAGCACAATCCAGAAGCCTGCCTTCAGCAATGCTTGCGTGCCGTCATCGGCTGGCTGCGGCTGCTTCGTCGGCTCATGGATGCCGTGTACAGGCGGCTGTGCCAGTGGTCCAGGGGAAACTATCGGCGGCAATTTATCGATTGCTGACATCTGTTATTTAGGTATCCTTAGCGCCAGTTTGCCAGCATGGCATACACGACGACTCCCGTGACGGAGACGTAGAGCCATATCGGAAATGTGTAGCGCGCGATGCGCTTGTGCTGCGGTATGCGCCCGCTTAAAGAAAAGTAAAACGTGATCAGAATCATCGGCAGCGCCACGACGGACAGGAAAATATGCGTCGCCAGAATGGTGAGATAAATCGTGCGCGCGGTACCGTGGCCGGGAAAAATCATGTCGCCGTGCAAGGCATGGTTGGTGATGTAGCTGACCAGAAACAAAGACGAGAAGACAAACGCCGTCATCATGGAGGCCCGATGTTGCGCAATCTGTTTTCCGCGGATAAAGGTCAGACCGATCACCAGCGCAATGGCGCTCAGGCCGTTCAACAGTGCGTTCAACGTGGGTAGAAACAGCAGGCGCGTAGCGAACTGCTGCGGCGCATGGTGCATGTACAACAGCCATAGCAGGAACAGCACAGCCAGGGTGCTGGCCGCCAGAATGGCTGCAATGGGTGCGCGCGTGCTGGAAGAGACAGTTTGCATATTTTCAATTCGTCCTGCGTTCAATGGGCGCAAACCATCTGTTACGCCGCTGGTTTGTTGGTGCGGCGATTCACCACCGCCCACGAGCCAATGAAAACCACTGCGCAAAATCCCAGCGTAACGATCAGATTGATTTCTGGAGAAAATGTTGTGATCTGAGCGGGGAACAGTCCGTTGCGCAGCGCATCGACGCCGTATGTCAGCGGATTCAGCAGCATCAGGGTCTTCATCCAGCCGGATGCGCCGCTGGCCGGGAAGACAGACCCGGAAAGCAGCCATAAGGGAATCAGGACCAGGTTAATGACCGCGTGAAACGCCTGCGTGGAGTCCATCGGCCAAGCAATGATGAAGCCCAGCGCGGTGAGCGCGAAAGATGCCAGCGCAATAATCGACATGCTGTATAGAATGCCGAATGGCCCAACATGCACCCCGGCCAGCGGACAAAAGACGAGAAAGACCCAGCCCTGGATCGCAGCCAGCGTGGCCCCACCGAGCACCTTGCCGAGCACGATGGCGGAACGGCTGATCGGCGCGGCCAGCACGGACAGCAGAAAACCCTCGTTACGGTCCTGGATCAGCGACATCATGCTGAAAATTGCGGTGAATAGCACGATCATGACGATAGCGCCGGGGAAAAAATAGCCGACGTAATGCGAGGCAACGCCGCCGTTCGGTCCCTGCGTCTGAAATGTCTTCGAGAACCCAGCGCCCAGCACCAGCCAGAACAGCAGTGGCGAGGCGATCACGCCGACCACACGCGCCTTTTGGCGATAAAAGCGGACAAGCTCACGCCGCCACAGGGAATAGGCTGGCGTCCAAAGACTGGTGGTCGCAGTACTTTTTGAGACGGCGTTGGTTGGAACCCGTGTTGGCACAGTGACGGTTGCCATTACGATTTCTCCTCATTCTTTTCCAGCCAGAATCGATGCCCGGTGCGTTGGATGAACACATCTTCCAGGCTCGGCTTGGCGACCGAGACGGACTCGATCGCGCCGGGGAAGGCTTCCACCACTTCGGTCAGGAAGCGATGGCCATGCTCACGTTCTACGCGAACGGCGTTGCCGACCACACTGGGTTGCACCGCGAACCGCTGCGTGATTCCGGCGGCCAGCGTTTTGGCATCCTCCGGGGAGCGCGTTTCAAACTGCACGATGTCTCCGCCGATTTCGGCCTTCAACTCCGTAGGGCTACCCAGGGCAACCAATTTGCCGGCGTTCAAAATGGCCAGCCGGTCGCAGTGCTCGGCCTCTTCCATCAGGTGCGTCGTCACCAGCACGGTCACGCCCTGCTCATCGCGCAGGATGCGCAGATAGTTCCACAAATCGATCCGAGCGCCTGGATCGAGACCGGTCGAAGGCTCGTCCAGCAGCAGCACGGAAGGCGAATGGATCAGGCCTTTTGCCAGTTCCACGCGACGCTTCTGTCCGCCGGAGAGCGTCTCCACCAGGTCCCTGGCACGGTCGGCCAGCCCTACGCGGGCCAGCACATCCTTGGCGCGGGTCTGCAATTGCGCACCGCGCAGGCCATAGAGATGGCCCTGATGCATCAGATTTTCCGCAACGGTCAACTTCACGTCGAGACTGGTCGCCTGGAAGACGATCCCGGTCTGCTGTCGCACTCTATTCGGCTCCGTGGCGACATCGAATCCGGCGATGTGCGCCTGGCCGCCAGTGGGGACCATCAGCGTGGAGAGGATGCGAAACAGCGTCGTCTTGCCGCTGCCGTTCGGGCCGAGTAACCCAAATATCTCCGCTGGCCGCACATCGAAGCTGAGGCCGTCGAGCGCGAGCCGCGAACCATAATCGTGCGAAAGGCGGTCGAGCTCAATCGGCGCATGTCCTGAAAATTCTCCCGATCCGACACTCCTCGAAGATTCTTGGAGCGATTGGGCGATCTGTTGTACGGTTGCCACGATGTTAACTCCTTCTCGTTGCATTCAGCATCAGCACAGCCAGCAGCAGCGGCAAGTAAATTACGCTGATTTTCAGCAAGGCCCGCGCGTATTGACGCGACTCGCTGGGGGTCGCGCGCGTGATGCGGGTAAATCGAATGGTGTACGCCAGATAGACAAGGCCAAGCAGGACCGCCACCACCCAATAGGTCCGTCCGGCGATGTGCAGATAATACGGAGCCAAACTGACTGGGACTATCAAGGCTGCGTAGACAAGAGCTTCCGTTGCAGTGGACCAGCCATCGGGCTGGACGACTGGCAGCATGCGGATACCAGCGCGGGCATAGTCTTCGCGGTACAGCCAAGCAATCGCCATGAAATGCGGAAACTGCCAGACAAAGAGAATGGCAAACAGCGCGACCGCGGGCCATTCAATGCTGCCGCGTGCGGCCGTCCAGCCGATCAGTGGCGGCATCGCGCCTGGAAACGCCCCGATGAATGTGGCCAACGTTGTGAAGCGCTTCAGTGGCGTGTAAATGCCGACATACATCACCGCCGTCAGCAGGGTGAGTGTTCCAGTGATCGGATTGGTCCGCAGCATCAGCCAAACGGAGCCGGACATTATGGCGAGCATTCCAATTAGAACGCCATAGACGAGTCCAAGTCGTCCCGTTGCCAGTGGCCGTTGCGCGGTCCGCAACATGCGTGCATCGGAGCGTCGCTCAAACACCTGGTTGAGCGCGCTGGCGCCGCAAGACACTAGCGCCACTCCGATCAGCGTGTCGCGCATGGTGGGATTGAAAGCATCGCTGAAGGAATCGATGTGCGACTGCATGGCCCCAAGATAATAGCCGGCCCATGCTGTCATTACGACGAGTGCCGTCACTCGCAGCTTGAAGATGGCGATGGTGTCCAATAGACAACTTTTGCATGTTTGCGCAAGGCTGCGATGCGCCGATGGCACGTAGGATGCATCTTTCCTTTGGGAAACAGGGCGGAGATCGGGGCGCAAATCATCGACTATTTCTGGAGGAATTTGGGCAGCGGAACTCACAGCGCCACCCCGCTTTTTGGGACAATGAGATAGAGCGTCCCACCGGAAACAGGGGCTGGAAATTGGGAAGGGGGCGGGAAAGACCTGCGGAGGAAAAAGCGGCGGAGAAACAACCTGCGAAATGAGTAGAATCTTTCCACACTTCAGGATAACAAACCGGGCGCAATGTCCCCGCGCATGACATGAAGACAAGTCATCTGAATTTCGCAACACAATCATTAAAATTACAAAGTTTATTTTAACGCCGTGTCTGGCAGGACCTGCACGGAAGCCTTACCCGGCTGAATCACGTATTCATCGATCAGCACGGCAATCAGTACGGCGGAAGGCACAGCGACCAAAGCGCCAGCGGGACCCGCCAGGCTAACTCCGAACAACAATGCAATGAATACTGCTGTGCCTGCCAGATCGACGCTGGTCTTCATGATGCGGGGAACCAAAAAAGCGCTTTCAACCTGTACATAGATCATCTCGAAGATCAGGACTGCAAGGACTTTTTCCCAGGAATCGCTCGCCGCGACCAGCATGGCAATGGACGTGGACACCAGTGCCCCCACAACCGGGACGATGTTGAATGCGCCCATCAGGACAGCCAGAGCGAATGCGTAACGTATATGGAAAGCGCCGAAAACGACACCACTGCAAACTCCGAGGATCAGCATCAACGCCAACTGCCCCAGAAGCCAGCGACCCATCCGCGTTGCTGCCCGTTGCAGCGTTTCATCCAGACGTTCTCTGCGTACGACTGGAACCAGCGACAGGCCCCAACGGTATACGTGCTCGCCTTCCGCAAGAAAATAAATCGTCAATACAATTCCTGTAATGATCTCGAAAAATTTCGCCGCCCAATTGGTGACGGAAAAAAGAAATGCTCCGACATGTTGTGCGGTGTCTTGTTTCAGTTTGACCTCTACCGCTGCGAAGTTTACGTGACGCAGCAAGGGGAGATGTTCTAACCGGGCCAGAAACGCTGGACTGCGGCCTGGCATCCGCTGCACGAATGTAGTAACGTCCCTAACGACGGGCGGTAGCGTCAAAATGAGAAAGCAAGCGATGCCTCCCAGCAGCGAAACCATGATGATGACGATTGCCATGCCGTGGCTGGGCTGCCAGTTGCGAATGCGAAGTCGCCGCACGCCGCGGACCACCGGCATCAGGACGACGGCGAAGAGCGCGCTCACGTAAAGCAGCACCAGCACATCCCGCAGAAGCCACGCCAGGTAGAGACCAATCGCAATAGCGAAAGTAAACAGGATGTCGCCACGCGCATTGCGGTGGGGACGTTCGACCGTCAGGGACCGTTCGCTCATGCGGATTGGCTCGTCGTAAGGCTTGCTCATTTTTAAAGTATCTATCTACTACCTACTACGCGGAATGTTTGTCCATTGCATCAAAATTGTCTGCACGATCTCATCTGGGCTGCGTCCGGCGGTATCGACCGTCCAATGCGCGGACTGGTACAAAGGCGCCCTTCGCAGAAAGCGTTCCTCCAATTCCGCCCTATTGGCTAGAACTGGGCGAAGCGCAGCATGCGGCTGAGTTCGCTGCTGCAGTTCACAGCGCGACACCAGCACCTCCAGAGGAGCTTGGAGATACAGCAGCAGAGTGTCAGGTTCCTCAGTCAGCAACGGCAGGTTGGCTGCATTTTCCATCGCCCCGCCTCCCAGCGCCAGCACGATTCGACTCTGTGCAAGCGCGCGCGCCAAAGCAAGCCGCTCCAATTCGCGAAAAGCCGCTTCGCCCTGCGACTCAAAAATCGCCGCAATGCTGCGTTGTTCCGCGCGGACAATCTCTTCATCCAGGTCGACAAACTTCCAGCCAAGTTTCTGCGCCAGAAGTGCTCCCACGGAACTTTTGCCAGCCCCCATAAACCCGGTCAGGACAATGCGCAGTGGGGCTGTCCGGTCTAAATGTGCGTTCGGATACTTTGGCGCATCGGAACTTGTCAACAGGTCCTCCAGCAGTCTTGGCTGGATTTTATCCTGTGCGGTTCCTTGAAGCAGGCCAAGGTCCCTCTTGTCGGAAAATAAGTTAGGGGGGTGTCAGGACTTTTTTAATAACGCGCTATGAATATTTTCCCAGACCGCTGGACTGGGATCGTGGATGGGCAACAGCAGTTTTGCTTGTGCGGCGATGTATTCCAGGTCCCGCACCAGCGCGGAGCAGTTCTCGCACGTTTTCAGGTGCGGATGCTCGACCTGGTCCTCACCAGTATCGAAAAAGTTCGGCAACTCCTGCTGAAACTCGTTGCATTCCTTCGGTGTGTCGGTCGCCTTCGTTGTCATGCGTCTGCTCTCCCATCTGCTTTCTGACGCAACAAACTGCGCAGTCGCATACGCGCCTTATGCAGTTGAGATTTACTGTTCCCAATGGAGCAGCCTAACATAACTGCAATCTCATTGTGTTCGTAGCCTTCCACATCATGCAGCACGAACACCATGCGATATCCCGGCGGCAACTCTTCCACGGCGCGTTCGAGCGTTACCCGATCGATGGAGCCTGAGAGTGCTAAATCCCGTGTCCCGAAATCCTTACGAGGCCCGTCTTCCTGCGTTGGCTCCAGTGTTTCTTCCAGAGAAACCAGCGGAAGTCCTTTTTTCCTCAGATGCATCAATACTACGTTGACGGCCATGCGGTGCAGCCAGGTCGAAAAAGCGGAGTCCCCGCGAAAGGTGCTGATTTTACGATGAAGCTGTAAAAAAGCCTCCTGGGTCAGGTCTTCCGCCTCGGCCACATTGCCAAGCATCCGCAGGCAGAGCGAATAGACCCTCCGTTTATGCATGTTGTAGAGAATCTCAAACGATGCGCCATCGCCCTGCTGGGCCTGTGCAATCGCGGCAAGTTCCCCAGCAATGGGCGGATTGCGGCGCTGGTGCTGCTGGATGGGTCTGGCCTCTGCTGTAAGCGGCTCGGCTGGAGCTGTGTGTGCCATCGTTTCGGTGGTACGCAACGTATTTTTCATCTTCGAATCGATATGCGTTCCGCCCTTCCGCAAGAGTGAGTTGGAATCGTATTTAGTGTCATTCATGGATTGCAAGGAGGTGTTTACCCGTTTGTTAGAAGGTCATGTTTCGGTCGGAGTTGCCCTGCTTTCGCCTAGCTGCCGATATAGCGAGCATACAGGCTGCGCGCAAGCCCGACATCCGTAGTGCCTTGTATCAGCGCGCGGCCATCGCGAAACACTGTGATCCTTTGCCCGCCGCGGTCGAATCGCAACAATAGATCGTTTCGCCGGACTGTGCCGTGGGGCTTGAGCCGCTGCTCCAACTCCGCGAAATCGACAATTCGATGGTGCTCGTGGATCTGCACGGAGTTTCGCCCGCACAAGGTGATCTGCGGGCGGCCAATGCCTGCCAAATGGACAAACTGCCGCTCCCCGCAGACCGTGCATTCCTCGCGTTGCCTGGAGGTATCAATTTCCGCGTGCTCATTGTTCCACACATCGTAGGACAGGAGCGTGCGACGCATTTGGTCCTGGGCGCCGACGATCCACTTCATCGCTTCGGCAGCCTCTATCGATGCCGCCAGATTGACCGCGGGGTTCAGGACGCCGCTGGTGTCGCAGGTATCCACTGTGCCGGTGGGCGGCTCAGGAAAAATGCAAGCCAGGCAAGCCGTCTTACCGGGCAGGATGTTCATGGTTACGGCATACGGGCCGACAGCGCCGGCGTAGATCCAGGGCTTGTTCTGTTCCACCGCGTAGTCGTTTAATAGATAGCGCGTTTCAAAATTGTCCGTTGCGTCCAGTACCAGTTGTGCCTCTGCAAGCAATGTGTGGATATTCCCCGGAACGAGGTCCGCAACCTGCGCGTGGACCAGTGTCTGACTGTTGAACCGTGCAATCCTGCGTCGCGCTGCTTCCGCTTTTGGCAACGCATCGACGGCGTCTTCTTCCTCAAACAGAACTTGTCGCTGCAGGTTGCTCCATTCCACGTAATCGCGGTCGATCAGCGTAAGCGCGCCAACACCAGCGCGCGCCAGCAGCCCAGCGACCGCCGCGCCAGTAGCTCCGCAGCCCACGATGGCGACGTGGGCCGCAAGCAACTTGCGCTGGCCCTCTGCCCCAATGCCGGAGAAGAGAATTTGCCGCGAGTAGCGATCTTCTATGGCTGGAAGAGGCCCATCCGTAAGGACCGTATTAGCGTTATCCATCTCCTTCAGTATATGAAAGCGCGCACGAACGTGGTCTGGCGTGGCATAGTCCAGATAAGAAGCAACAATTTA
>JAKAYS010000128.1 GCA_021826695.1 Acidobacteriota bacterium
AATGCGGGAATTGCAGTGAGTCCGCGCGGCATCGGGGCCATCGTCGCCATGCCGATTATTGGCATTCTGACAGCCAAACTGGACAATCGCTGGCTGATTGGCGGGGGATTTCTTCTCTTCGGCGTCTGCGGCATCTGGTTCGCCCACATCGATCTGGCCATTTCTCCATGGTCCTTTACCTGGGCAATTATTCTCAGCGGCTTCGGCTCCGGAATGGTCTTTGTGCCAATGTCCACGACAGCCATGGCGGGGCTGGCAAATGAGGAAATTGGCAATGCTTCCGGGCTCTATAATCTGCTGCGCAATGTCGGCGGCGGCATCGGGATTTCGATAACAAACACGCTGCTCGCACGCCATTCGCAAATGCATCAGACAAACCTGGTACAGAACCTGGCTCCCAGTGGACGCATGTACCAGCAGCAATTAAGCCAGGGCATCGCGGCGCTTGGCCCGAAGATTGGCGATGCGATGGCGGGGGCCGGCGCGCTCGGTCAAATCTATGCATCGCTCAACACGCAGGCCCTCCTGCTGTCTTATGTTGACGATTTTCACTATCTGGCTCTGGCATCCTTCGCTTGCCTGCCGGTTGTGTTTCTCCTGAGAAAGGCGATCGGACGCAAGGGCGTGATCCACGCAGAGTAAACTTATGCGTACCTATTCCTGAGTGACCAACAAACAGGGTCCAAATAAGAGTGAGAAAGCCCGTGCGCCCCTATTTTTGGCTCGTAGATACTTTGTTCGTCTTTTGTTCGCTCGTCTGGTTTTCGACCATCAAATTGTTCGTGACATGGAAGACATTCGGGAGCTGCATGACGCGCATGTAGACAAGTTCTTTGTCCATTGTGTTGTTGACAGTGCCGTACAGAGTAATGTTCTGGTTCTGTACAGAAATCCGAATAGGCCGGGAAGGTACAATCGCATACTCCTTTAGCGGAGCATACCCGTAGATAGCGGCGAATGCAGCCATGCGCACCCCGTCATCCATCGGAGAAACCGGGTCGATCTGGATTTTGTTGATCACGCCTTTGACTCCCGGCATGTAATCGGCTATCGCAACCGCGGACTGCTCCGTCACCGGCCCTTTGGCATGACCGCCGAGGGTGACAACTCCATTCCGCACCTGCACGAGAATCGCGTCGAAGACCTGGCCAAACCCAATGCGGTCCACCTGGATTCGATCATTCAGTTTCTTCCATAGGACATCGTCCGGGATGATGGGGCCGCCTACAGCGATATTGTCACGAACGTCCCTGGCGCCGCGCACTTTTTGCGCTTTTTTGATTGCTTCTTGCTTATAGGCGTATAGGTCGACCTGCCCGGAAAGTGTAACGGTGCCGTTGTTGACGCGTACGCTCACGTTTTTGAAGTTCTTGCCACGCAGCTCCTTTTGTACATCGAGCTTCAACTGCGCATTCTGGCCATTGGCATCCGCAGCCAGCACATACGATGATGGGCCAGTAAAAACAGAAGCTGTCACCAGCCCCGCTCCGCCAATCAACGTGGCCATAATTACTCTGGATACAAAGGTTTTGTAATGCATAGGTCTCATCTCCCGACTGCAACCTTCTTTACCGATCAGCGTAATATTTCGTCCAGGATGCAAGTCTAACTCCCTTGCGAAGAACCATGAGTCTATCCTAGTTCCTCCGCAGGACTCATACGGTACTGGCGGAATTATATAGCTATAAGAGGCAGCGGGAGCAGAATTGGATCATTACGACGGAATTTGGATGGAATCAAATTTTAATGGCTTCAACATAGCTTAACGACTGACCATCCAGGCCATTATGTAGGTTGCCCGTATTTTTCAAGAAGTCAACACCATCAGATCCGGCTGCCGATGGGTATGGTTGGGGCAAAACCACGAATTCAGCCTGCCCTCTTCCCATCAACCAATTTTGCTTACTTATGCCTACCGCGTATCTGTAGATACATGCTAAAGACATCGGCTTCGTCGCGCACTGCAATGATCGATACATTGTGCGTCAAATCATACTCCGCCTGAAGCAACTGCTGCGCCGTGGTGTTGACGTTGGTGGCAAAGGTCAGCGTCAGGTTTTTACCTACCTGTTCCTCCACGGTCACGCGCGCGGTTGACTCACCCAATGCCCCGACAAAGTTAGGGTCTACCCGCACACTGCCCACGCCAAACAGCTTTTGCACGCGGCTGCTGACGGCCGCATTCAGCGCGCCGCCCAGCAATGCTTCCGAGGTCAGGTTCGCGCCCTGCTGCTGCTGCTCCCCATACATCGCCGCCTGCTCGTTGGTGCGTCCCAGCGCAAGCAGCGCCAGTACATCCGACTGCGTAAGAGGCGGTTCCGAGCGGTAGGAGATGTCCAGCTTGCTGGGCGGACCATGCAAAGTAATGATGATGTCGTAATCCTGTACCCGGGCGCTGGCTTCAAGATCAATCAGCGGACTGATGGTAACGGGGTTGGAGAACGTAATGGAGCCCTGCTGCAAGCGATACCTGGTGCCGGCAAAGGACGCGGAACCTTCGGCAATGTCGATGCGGCCCAGAACGGACGGGTCTTCCAGTGTGCCGCGGATGTGTAGATTGACATCGCCCGCGAGCGATGCAAATGAGTTCTGGAATCCCAGCTCAGGCGCCGATGTGACATGAATATCCAGGCGCACGCGATTCAGCGGAGAGGAGGGATCGATGGGGGCAGACACACCGCCTCCGTCTGCCAGGGAAGCCATGTCAACATTACTGCCCATGCCAAAACGCATCATCTCTACATTGCCGCTCAACAGGCTGCTGTCGGAATTTCCAAGGAGACGCAATTTGGCATCGACCGTGCTGGAGACCCCTTTGGGATACCGGATGCGAACATCTTTCGTCGTCGCTTGTAAATCCACAAAAACGCCGTTGCGGTAGCCGACAAAGCCATGTATGTCCACCAGGCCGCCGCCGGAATAACCCTTCAACTGCTGGACAACCAGCCGGTCCTGATCGAACACCATCGTCCCGTTCAGGTCGGTAATCCCATTGGTGACATTCAGCAGGTGCGCCGTAACGTGACTCACTTCCGCTCGTCCGCGCAGGTCCGGCTCACGCGCTGTGCCACGCGCATCCACCACAAAATGCACCTTGCCAGACGACTGGATGTTGGGATTGATGCGTGCCCCCAGCGCGGCATCGATCGAGCCTTCTGAATGTATCCGCAGTTTATAGTCCTTCAGCAGGTCCACCGTGCCATCGGCAACCATGTCCATATCGTCGCCGCTGATATGCATCTGCTGCAACTGGAGCTTCCCTCCGTGAAGCGACACCCGCACCGGCCCTTGCGAATGGATGACCTGGCTGCCGATGGTGGCCGTGAAGGCCTTCAAGTCAGCATCCGCCTGAATTTGGGCCAGTTGTTTGAGCGGCCCGGACATCGTGATTTTGCCTTGCAATGAGGACTTTGCCGGGATGCTCGAAGGGGTCATCAGTCGCAGAAGCGGATCGACATTGAAGTCTGCAAATGTCAACTCCAACTGGGCAGGATAATTTCCGCTCAGTCGCACCTGCCCACCGGCATCGAGATGCGTATCCAGAAGATCGGCGCGAGAGGTTACGTATAGAATTCCGCGCTGCAGATGCATCTCCGCGAGCATGCGCCCCATGGGTACATGATTCAGTGTCAACTTCTCAATCTGTACAGTTCCGGTCAAAGTCGGGGAGAGAGTAGTTCCTGCCGCCAGCACGTGAAAACCAAGCGTGCCTCCGACCGGCAATCGTTGTTTTTCAAGCGCCGCGACCTTATCGAGAGCAAAGCCCTGGCCGGTCAACTGACCTTGCAGTCCTCCCGTTTCGTAGTCGTAGGCAAGCTCTCCCGTTGCCGCGCCTCCAGTTGTGGCAATCTGCAACTGCGTCACCTCGATCACATGACCGCGCGTGAGCAATTGTACAGATGCCTTGGGAATACTCTGCCCATCGAGCACTCCCTGCGTCAGCACGACCTGGCCGACACCTTGCAGGTCGTCCACGGTCCCGACAACGTGCGCGTTCGCGGCAAGTATTCCCGATGCCGGATATGTCGAGCCAAGGACGGACTGTAGCTCGCTTATCGAGCCTTGACTGACCCGCACGCTGGCCACAATGTGGGTCTGCTTCGTATAGGTGTAGGTATCGGGCGCGGTGCGAACTGGCAGCAGGTCGATAGCAGCATGCACCACCGTATTGCCACTCGCAAGAACTCCGTTGCGCACAATCAACTGCGATGGCTTGTAGTTCACGTCGGCATGCAACTGGTCCCACGTCAGGAGGTGTACAGAAGTCGCGGCAGCTGGCGAGATCGGTTTAGGCAGTCCGGCTTGCGGATGAACCGGTGCGGGGGCGCGCGCCAACACAACCTGAAAACGCTGCGAATCCAAATGGCCGACAGCTTCCAATGCAAAAAAAGAGCCGTGTACGTCGCCGTGGAAGGTGGCGCTTCCAAGCAATTGCAACGGCAGCGCGTGGGGTTGTCCAAGGGGCGTCTCCCACAGGCCCAGCACGGTCAGCAAGCGATCAAATTCTCCCAGGTTCTGGCCGACCACGTCCAGATGCAGGTTGCTTTTCAAGTCCTTTGGCAACAGAGTGAGCGTGCCGGTGGCATGCACTTGCGTACCCGGCGTGCCGACGTCCGCACGTTCGATGACGAGATGGCGATTGTCCCCGAGATAGGAAGCGCACGCGTTGCCACTGACCGGAATCAAGCCCCTGAGATGGCGTGGGGGCCGCATCGCAAGGACACCACTGACCACCAAACCGTTGCCGTTTCCTGTCCAGTGACCCGTCACTTCTCCGGAAGCAGCCGTGGCAAAACCGATGTTGGCATACTGTTTGGGTGCTACGGCATCGAGAACCAGTGGCAGCGTGATGTCAAAAACATGCGCGCGCAGGTCCGCTTCCAGCGGCTGGTATCCGTGATGAACGGTATGGACCGGATTGGCTTTCGAGGGATGTTTTTGACGTAAATGCGCCAGAAAATCGCGAGCGTTGAATCTTCTCTGCCTGGTTGACCCTTCAGCGAAGAAACGCGAACGAACTATCGGCCCGACCACTGGTTTCGAGGGGCCAATGCAATGCTTCATGACCAGGCTGCCCTCTATTTTTCCCTGGTCATCCAGGATGGAAGAAAAATTGTTCAGCGAACATTGATCGTCATCGACAAGGACGTCCGTATGCAGTTCCACATTGCGCAGACGCAGCCAGGAAGACTCCCACTCGCCGGAGCGCAGATCGAGGTGGCCGGTCACCTGAAAGGTCGAGTTGGCCGAATCGGTCTCCGGTGCCTCTCCATGCGCATGCAGTGCCAGATGAACGGCGCCGTTGCGCAGTTCATCCTCGCCGGTAATGGCGCCGATCTCTCCTGCACTGACCGCACCGTTCACCTCGGCTTCCCACTTAGGATGAGAAAAGTTCTGGAGCTTTCCCGTGACCGCGAGATGCGAGCTTCCGGTCTTTAAATCGAGGCTTTCGATTTGGACCGCATCGCGGGTCAGGGCAACGTTGGCGGTCAATTGCGAACGGGCCTGCATCGCATTCTTCAATTTGAAGGTAATGTTTTTCGTGTGCAGCGCCACTTGATACTCCGCCCTGGCGGCGGCAAAGCGCATCGTCAACTGGAGTGGACCCGCCGCCATCTCCCACGGAATGGCGCGATCATTGATAAGTATCAAACCGTTTTGAACCTGAGTATTGTCGATGGCCAGATTCAACAGTGTCTGCGTCAGCGGTTGCTTGCTTGCGACCCTTGGCTGCGGCTGGTTGGTGGTCCCGTCCGGATAGAAGATCAAATGCACGGTAGGGCTTTGCGCCACCAGACTGGCGAGACCGATCTTGGGGCCCAGGAACGTAATGATTTTTGCGTGCAGGGAAAGATGGTCTACATGAAAATAAGGGACCTGGCCTGGGCCTTCCTTGCCATGGATCGTCAAATCGTTCACTTCAATGGACAAGTGGCGGACGTTCCACTGAAACGTCCCGATTTCGACGCTGCCACCTGTAGCGCGCTCCAGCGTACTGACCAATGCCCGATGGACACGCGCAGCAAATTGCGGCCTGGACGCATACCAGAAGAGCGCGGCAAACACCACCACCGCAAAAAGAAGGGTCGTAACCACGGCATAGACCACGTGCCGCCAGTGAAATCGCCGCGCCGGAGCTGGACCCTGGGGCGTTTGCATCATTGGCCGCTCCCTTGCCCACCCGTCGTCTGGCTTCCATTTTCGCTGTCTACACTGCCGTAGGCGGCATCCAGAATACGCACTTCTCCTTCACCGTGCAGGTTCTTCAACCATTGTTCCACCATGGCTGTAATACGCTGTTGGCGGAGGACCTCTCGAATGCGCGGAGCGACGGTAGGAAAGTCCGGGATCGCGGCATGACCATGCTCCAATTGCGGCGTAAGCACCTGGTCGTAATATTTACGGACATCGGCATTCGATACCCGAACGGCGGCGCCAAAACGCAAATCCATGAACTTTAGAATTGCCAGGCGCTCTCGAACGCGGTCCCGCACCTCCTGCGGCGTGAATCCGTGTGCCGCCAAAAAAGCCTGCCAGCCGGTATCGGTCTTGCAATTAAAATTCGCGCACGCGGGAATCGTCGCGCGAAGATTTTCAATGGACCGGTCCACATCTTTCCGCGAAATGTCGGACAGCCCAGGCTGTAGCACGCGCTGTCGATCGATCAGGGCGCGATCGATCAGCCGATCCAGCGCGCGCTGCGGCGTATTATCGGCGGCTGGCTCATTCTGGGGTTGCAACACGGCGAAGCGCATCTCTTCATCCACATCGCTGGCCAGAATGGCTGTACCGTCCACCACGGCAACGACGCGGTCGAGGATGGCAGTGTGCTCTGGCTGCGTATTCGGTGCATTCAATGGCAACGCCGTCTGCCCTGCTCCGGGTTGCTTCTCCTGAGCGAGAGCAAGCATCGGCATCAACAAAAACAGCAACCAGCACGCGGCAAAGCGACTGGAGCTTCGTCGATTGGCGTATTGTGCACACCGATAGAGTTTCATCAGAAGGACTGTCCAATACTGAAGAAGAAGTTGAAATGGCCAGAGTTGCCCACGTACGGGGGCTGCGCGTTGTAGTCGAGGAGCGCCGGCAAAAGCGTTGGATCGCTGACCACCGGATAGATCGTAGGATTCAGGTTATAACTGAAGTCCAATCGAATCGGCCCCACCGGAGTTTTATATCGCAGACCCGCGCCCACAGCGTTTGAATCGTAGTCGAAATTACAGGTCCCTTCCGGCCCTTTCAGGTTGTAACAGGTCTTCACGTCCGGCTGATGGAAACGCACAAGCGAAGGGAAAATGCTGGATGCGTCCGTGTAAACGTTGCCGGTATCGTCGAAGAGCGCAAAGCCAAGATTGTCTCCCAGGTATGGCAAAGGAATCGGGGGGATGCGCAACTCCAGACTGTTAATGAATGCGCCCTTCCCGCCGACAGGAAATCCGGTCTGCAAATCGCGCGGGCCCGCCGAGTTGATTGAGAATCCACGATGCGAAGTTGGACCTCCAGCATACAGACGTTCCGGCAGCGGGATCAGATTGTATTTCGGGCTTCCATACGTGTTTTCAAACGCAATACGCGTGCTGCGCGCCAGTATCCAGTTCTGCTTGTTGAGCGGATGATAGTTCGACTCCTGCACATCGAGCCGATTGAAGTTTGCCTGCGAAGCGAACCCAGACCACGCTAAAAATTGCTGGGCCGAAAGATACCAGCCGCTGGTGGCGTTCAAAGGATTGTTCCGCGTGTCATGCACCCAGGTGATGCCCGGACCACTGACACGCGTCGGCTGTGAGAGCAATGGAATCAGCGCAGCGCTGATCTGCAAACTGTTGGGATTGACATAGACATAGCGGTACGCCATCGAATAAATCAGCGTGTTCCCTTTGTTTGGGCGCTGGGTAAATATGCCGGAAGCACTGATGGTGGATGCCTGGTACGTAGTAATGTCCTGGGCGCTGACAAAGCCGCCCGTAATCGCAAAGTCGATTGTCTTATGACCGAAAAAAACGGGATCGTCGTAGGTCATGATCGCCTGCTGTTCCAGCGTGCCGTAGGCGGTTTGCAGAGTGACCGTCTGGTTTCTTCCTCGTATGTTAATACGGCTCACGTCAAACGAAATACGGGGGCTGGCGCCGAATTTCCCATTGGGAGAGCACGCGAACGCAGATGGATTGGCGACGCCAAGCTGGATCAGCGACGCTGCCGAGGGACAGTTGCGCTGCGGCGTGCCAGTCTGGACCTCAAACCCGAAACCGTAGTCATAATTCCAGCGATGCGCTTCCGTCAGGTTCAGCAAAACATTTTTATTTTGTTGCGCCCCCTTCTGATTGACGACGCCGGTGGCGACTTCGTTGAACAAAGCGAGGTTATAGAGCTGCGTTTGCGTGTCTTGCAGCGCGTTCAGGTTGAGCGGATCGCCGGGATGGATCTCCAGCAACTTGTTAACAACCTGCGGCTTCGTATAGTGGATTCCGCTGATCAACACCTGGTTGACGTAGAACGGATCGCCTTCATGGATACGAACGTCGATGTCGATGAGGTCCGGGTTGTCTTTTTCCGGATGCTGTTCAAACGTCAAATCCACCTGAGAAAATCCGCGGCGATAGTAATAGTCGAAGAACTGGACCCGGTCCCCGGCCAGGGTGGTGAGAGAATACGGCTCGCCAGGACGCGTATTCATCAGGGCCAAAAGCTTAGCGGAAGAAACCTGTTGCACGCCAATAAGCTGTATTTTACCAATGCGCTGCTGTGTCCCTTCGTGGATTTCATACGTCACGCGCACATACGCGAGCTTTCCCTTTTTCACGCCGGGCGCCTGGTCGGAGTCGGTAACGACTGGAGTGACCGTGACGTGGCCAAAACCATTGCTTTTATATAACGTTGCGATGGCATCCACATCGCTGGCAAGCAACGACTGACTGAACAGTCCATGACGGTTTAGCGTATCCGCCTTTTGCACGCTTAAACGCTGTCTCAAAAGATCCGTGTCGAAATAATGATTTCCTGTAATCCTGACAGAAACCACCTTGTGCAGCGGCCCGTGCTCAATGCGATAGACGATCAAATCCGCGCCTGGATACGGATGCTCCAGTACATGAGCGACTTCGACATCAAAATATCCATGCTTCTGAAAGTGGTTTCGGAGGTTGTCGTCGCCTTCATCCAGCAGGTCCGGATCGACGGCGCCTTCCTCATACACAGGAATCAGCCGCTTCAAATCTCCCTTGGAGATTCGCGCCCCATGCGCCTCCACGCGAACCGTGGGGCCACGATCGACATCGAACGAATAATCGACTTGAACGCTCGAAGGATCGAATGTTTCCGCGCCCGCCCTTACGGTGGCTTCCAGTCTGTTCTTCTTCTGATAATTTTTCCTCAGCCTTCCCAATGCTCGCGGCACAGTGTTCGACGTGACTTTGGAATTCTCCTTGAGCTTGCCTACCTTTCGGAACTTGGGTACGGTCATCCCAAGATTTCCTGAAACCGTGACGATACCTACTCTGGCTTGCTTTTCGGCGTTGACGGTATAAACCACATCCACCAGATGATTGGCTCCAGCAGAGACCGTCTTGACCGAAACCGATGGCTGGTAAAAGCCGTTGCGCTGCAGGGACTGTTTCAAATGCTCCGTTGCACGGTCCAGTTCCCGTTGTGTGAATGGCTCTCCAAGTTCGAGCCGGGTGGCGCGCTGAATCTGCGCCGCCAACTGTTCCTGCTTCATTCCACGAACGTAGAGGCGGCGTAAAAACAATTGCGGAACTCCCTGGAAGACCACCGTAACCTGCCCACCAGTCTGTGTACCCGAAGCGAGAATGTCACGATATAACCCGGTGGCGTAAAGCTGGTGCAGGCTGGTTTTAATGTTTTCCGCGCTGAGCGTATCTCCTGGCTGTAGAGCGAGTGTCTTTTGCAGCGTCGTGATGTCCTGCGCGAGGACCCCTTCAAAACGAATGCCCCGCACGCGCCGACCATACCAGCCGCGCAGGTCCCTATACCGCAAAATTCCCGGAGAGAAATGTGCCGAGCTCGAAACCGTATTCGTCGGATTTACCCTGCCGGTACTGTGGGGGGAATCCTGCACTGCCGCCGCAGACACGACCGTTGCAGCCATAACAAGGGCCAACGCAATGCAGGCGATCCGCGCAATCTGACGTAGGGGGACGAGCGCTCTCTGGATATGGACCCTTTGCAAAAGTTATGCTCACGGACGACGGTGCGACACCGTACTTTCGATAGGTCGTGAAACTAGCGACCCTCAACGGACTGCTACGCTCTGCATTTGCCTGTGGTTAGAATACGCAAGATGGTTATTGCTCGTCATGCTACCGCCGTTGCCCGCATTTCTGCGAACGAATGCTTCCACAAGGAATTTGCGAGTTTAATTTATTTTAAGATGACGAACGGACGGACATAGATTGTTGCTTCTTATCTGGACTATGCCACGCCAGACCACGTTCGTGCGCGCTTTCATATACTGAAGGAGATGGATAACGCCAATACTGTCCTTACGGATGGGCTTCTTCCAGCCATAGAAGATCGCTACTCGCGGCAAATTCTCTTCTCCGGCATTGGGGCAGAGGGCCA
>JAKAYS010000129.1 GCA_021826695.1 Acidobacteriota bacterium
CATGCGCATACGTTCCGGTTCATCTTGCCAGCCATGACGGACAAATATAAAATTCCCAATCCATGCACGACTTGTCATGCGGACAAATCCACCGCCTGGGCAGAAGATGCGATGCGTCACTGGCCCGAGCGATCTCCGTGGCGACTTCAGTAGGTTTGCTCACCGTCCGAAGACAGAGTCCCTCGTTTTAAAGCCCGCTCCTTCATCATGACGAAGAACACAGGGACGAGGATCAGCACGTGGATCGTCGATGTAATCATTCCTCCGACGATTGGAGCGGCTATGGGCTTCATGACGTCGGAGCCGATGCCGGACTCCCAAAGAATGGGCGCAAGGCTGGCAAGCACAGCGCAAACTGTCATCAACTTCGGGCGAAGGCGCTGGACGGCCCCTTCCATCGCCGCCGCTTCAATATCGGCGTTCGTCATTTCAGGGGTAGATTGCATGCGCTTCCGCAGCGCTTCGTGGAGATAGACGACCATCACAACGCCGGTCTCAACCGCAATACCAAATAACGCGATGTAGCCCACTGCAACCGCGACACTGAAATTGTAATGAAGCAGCCACTGCAACAGGAGCCCTCCGGTCATGGCGTAGATGGTGGGAAAGATCAGCACCAGCGCTTCGGCCACGGAATGAAATACAAGGTAGAGCAACAAAAAGATCACGAAGAAGACAATCGGCAGAATCAGCTTGAGGCGCTGCTTCGCGCGCTGCTCAAACTGATATTCTCCCGACCACTGGTAGGTATAGCCCGCAGGGAGTTTCAATTTTTGCTGGATTTGTCGATTCGCTTCCGTGACAAAACCTCCATAGTTCGTGTTTTTCAGGTCGATGTAAACATAACCGGTAAGGGCGCCGTCTTCGTCGCGTATCATGGCCGGCCCTTTGGAAAAAGAGATTTTTGCAACCTGTCCCAGCGGAATCTGCGCGCCCGTAGGCGTGCCGATGAGAACGCCGCGCATCTCCTCTACATTGTCGCGAAAAGCGCGCTCATAGCGGACGTTGATGGGATAACGCTCGCGTCCTTCGATGTTCTCCGCGATGTTCTTGCCGCCGATGCCTGAAGAGACGGCGGTCTGCACGTCCTCCACGGTCAAACCATAGCGGGCGGCCTCGGCGCGGTCCACCTGTACATTTATGTAAAAGCCCTGAGCGACCTTTTCCGCAAAGGTAGACCTTACTTGCGGCAGCGTGGAGAGTATGGTTTCGATTTGCGACGCGACCTGCTGAATGCCATCCACACTTGGCCCCTGCACCTTCAGGCCGAGCGGGGTCTTGATACCGGTCAATTCCATATCGAGCCGGTTCTCGACGGGACTGGTCCAGGTGTTCGTAAGTCCTGGAAACTGGAGCTTCGCGTCCATCTGCTGAATGAGCTTGTCGTAGGTCATTCCACTGGGCCATTGTGCGCGGGGTTTCAACGTGACTGTCGTGTCATACATATCGAGCGGCGCGTTGTCCGTCGCGCTGTCGGAGCGTCCAACTGTGCCGAAGACACTTACAACTTCAGGGAAACTGCGGAGTACACGGTCTTGCTCTTGCAGCAACACCTTCGCCTGGCCAATGGAAATGCCCGGCAATGCTGTCGGCATGTAAAGCGCGGAGCCTTCATACAATGGCGGCATGAACTGACTGCCCAAACGAAAAGCGAGCGGCAGCACAATCACGAGAAACAGCAGGTTGGCGGCGATCGTAAGCCAGCGGTGATGCAGACAAAATCGCAGGACTGGCAGATAGATGGCCTGCGTCCAGCGCGAAATGGGATTGGCGCTCTCCGGACGGAGGCGGCCACGAATCAGCATCACCATCAGGACTGGGACCAGCGTGATGGCGAGAATGGAAGAAGAGCCGACTGCTAAAGTCTTCGTCCAGGCAAGTGGCCGAAACATGCGTCCTTCCTGCGCCTCCAGCAGAAAGACTGGCAGGAACGACACCACAATAATCAACAGCGAAAAAAATAGCGCAGGGCCAACCTGTTTGGCAGCGTGGATGAGAATATGCTGGCGCTCCGGTTCGGTGACGGCAGCTTTATTTTCCTGCTGGCGTTCGGAGAGATGACGATGGCCATTCTCCACCATAACAATCGACGCGTCCACCAGTACGCCAATCGCCAACGCAAAACCGCCGAGCGACATGATGTTCGACGTGATGCCCAGCAGATACATAGGGATGAAAGACACGAGGACCGCGATGGGCAGCGCGAGGATGGCGATGAGCGCCGAGCGGAAATGGAAGAGAAAAATGATAATGACCAGGCTGACGATAACGGCTTCTTCCAACAGGTCGCGCTGCAAGGTATGGATGGAAGCATGGATCAGACCGGAGCGGTCGTAGCCGGACATGATCTCAACCCCCGGCGGCAGAGACGGCGCGATTGCGCGCAGTTTTTGCTTGACTCCGTGGATGACGTCCAGGGCGTTCATGCCCTGGCGCATCACGATGATGCCGCCGACCGTCTCGCCCTTTCCATTCCATTCCGCAACGCCCTCGCGTATATCCGGGCCGAAGCTGACGGTGCCCAGATCGCGCAGCAGGACAGGCGTCCCATTTTTGCTGCCGACTGCCACCATCGCTAGATCGTCGAGTGAGCGAAGGTAGCCAAGACCGCGAATCATGTATTGCGCGCCGCTCAGGTCGAGTACGCGGCCGCCCACTTCATTGGTGCTTGCCTTGACTCGATCAATGACGGTGGAAAGTGGGATGCCATAGGCCAGCAGTTTATTGGGATCAAGCTGCACTTGATACTGGCGCACATAGCCGCCAATCGTGGCCACTTCCGCAACTCCCGGAACCGTTTCCAGCGCGTAGCGCAGATGCCAGTCCTGCAAGGCGCGCAGATCGGCCAGGCTTTGGTTGTGGCTCTTGTCCACAATCGCGTATTCATAGACCCAGCCTGCTCCTGTGGCGTCCGGGCCGATCACTGGATGCACCCCCTCCGGCAACCGTCCGCTAATCTGCTGTAGATACTCGACCACGCGCGACCGCGCCCAGTAGAGATCGGTTCCATCGTTGAAGACGATGTACACGTAGGAGTCGCCGAACATTGTCTGCGCGCGCACGGCTTTCACGCGCGGCGCAGCCAGCATACTGGTCACAATGGGATAGGTGACCTGATCTTCAATCACATCGGGAGGCTCGCCCGCCCAGCTCGTATGCACAATTACCTGAACATCGGAGATGTCCGGCAATGCATCGAGCGGAACATGCTGCAACGACCAGATACCGGCAAGCGTCAGCAGCAAGACTGCTGTGAATACCAGGAAGCGATTGCGCGCGCAAACTTCGATAATGCGAGAGATCATCTACATGCCTCCCGTCGCGTTGACCCGTAGTTGCCGCATGGCGATGGTCTGCCCGTTCTTCTGCGCGGTAATGGTCACCTGCCAGGTTCCGCCAGAGCCAAGCGAGGCTGTTCCCTCGTAGAGTCCGGCACCCTTATCACTCAGTTTGCTGGTGGTGTTCATCGCGGCCATTCCCATCGCGGGCATCGCCGCCATATAAAAAGTCACAGTCACATCGGCCCCGGCAACTGGACTGTTGCCCTGACCCGTCAGCTTCACGCGGAATGTATTCGTGCCTTTCTGTGGCGGATTGGGGGCAGTCGTAAAGTCAATGTTGGCCTGCGTTGCTGGAGTGGCATTGGCTGGCGGAGAAGCATTTCCCGCTCCGGGCGGCGGCGGCATGAAGGAACCGGCTGCGGCCTGCAATTGACTCTCGGAATCGATGAGGAAATTTGCCGAGGTGACGATCTTTTGATGCGGCGATAACCCCTTCAGTACGACATAATCATTACCGGCGCGTGGTCCCAAAACAACTTCTTTCGGCTCCAGGCTACCGTTGCCCCGGTTGAGGAAAACCAGTTGCCTGCTACCCGTCTGGAAGACCGCGGAAGCTGGCACCACGAGTTGCCTGCCCAGCGGCGACTTCAGGTCGCAATTCACATACATGCCCGGCTTCAATTTCAGGCCAGGATTTTGAATCACAAGCCGCACACGGACGGTCCTTGTCGCAAGATCGACCTGCGGCAGAATTTCATCGATGTTTCCGCGAAATGTCCTGCCTGGATACGCATCCACGGTAATCTCGACCGCATCTCCGGGCTTCAACCGGCCCACGTCCTGCTGAAAGACCTGGGCGTACACCCAAACGCGCGACAGGTCGGCAACGGTGTAGAGGCGTGTAGACGGTTCCACATACATGTTCGGCAGCGCGTTGTATTCCGTGATGTAACCGGAGACTGGAGAGTTGACGGTCAGATCGGCGATCGGCGTTCCGGTCTGCTTGAGCCGCTGCAATTCGCTGGGTGGAACTTCCCATTGCCGCAGGCGCTGTTCTGCGGCAGCGGACAACAACGCAGCGCCGGAAGCCACTCCATCCACCGTGCTCGCGCTCAATGCTTTCTGGTTCTGCCGCGCCAGCAGATACTCCTGCTGCGTAGCGACAAGCTCGGGGCTGTAAATAGTGAAGAGCGGTTCCCCCTTGCGCACATATTGATAGGTGGCATTGGCGTAGACCTTGCGGACATAGCCCGGGAAACGCACCTGCACATACGACACCAACCGTTCATCGATGTCCACAGTTCCTGTGGCGCGTATGTCATCGGCCAGTTGCTTGTACTCCGCCGTGCCGGTCTTCACGCCGATGCTCTGCATCCGTTCCGGCGTAAGTTGGACGGGGGCCAACGCTGTCTCCGGCTGCTGTTCCTGCGTCGGAGGCTTATTCTCGTCGTTCAAAGCAGGGCCAACCGCGACCGGTTGTAACTCTGAAGTGGTTGAGGAATGCAGGACGGCTGCCGGATGAGAAAATCGCGAGCGATAGTAGAACAGCCCGGCGACAACTGCAACAACGCCAAGCCATACCAGAGAAGTGCGTACGATGTATTTGTTCATCGCAGTGTCGCTCCTGTCAGTGTTTCCAAGTGGGCCAATGCAGTCTCGTGGTCCGCCAGTACTTGCGCCTCGTCGAGCTTCAAGCTCAGAACATTCACAAAGTAGAGCAGCACGTGCGTGAACTGGTCCCGGTCATTGGCATACGCGTTGAGAGTTGCGCGATATGCCGCGTCGGACTGGGGGATCAGCCCTTCACGATATTCCTTCAATAGCTGCTCATCGCTTGTGACCGTCACGTATCCTTGCTTTACCTGCGCGAGCTGCTGTTGCAGGCCCGCATCGAGGGTCGCTCTCGATTGCGCGAGCATCTCGGCTGCCTGGGCGACCTCGGCGTGTACGCGTCCTCTCCTCGGCAGGCGGACGTTGAACGTCAGCATGTAGTAGTCGCGGTATTTCCGGTCCGTGTTCTGGTACATGTACGCAAGGTCAAAATCCGGTTTGCCTTCGCGCTTCGCGGAAGCCAGTGCCGCATCCTGTTTGTCGACTGCGCTGGCATCCATCCGCACTTCAGGATTGTGCCCACGCACCATCTGCAACAGCTCGGCGGAGGTGTGCTTCAAAGGGCTTTCCGTCAGGTCCTCCGTCACAATATCTGGCGAATCCTGGTCTCGATGCAGCAGGCCTTTGAGATGTGCTTCGATCTGCTCCATCTGCTGATGGCGCATGGTGATTTCGCGGAGAACCTTCGTCCGCTCCACCTGCGCCTGCAACACATCGGCCTGCAAGCCCTGGCCTACCCGATAGTGCGCGGTTGCATCCTGGATGAGCTGGTCCAAAACATTCCGGTTCTCCATCAAAATACCGAGCGTCATTTGCAGATATGCCAGTTGCAGATAGTCGGTCTTCACTGCGTCGGCAACACTCGCGGTGGTTGCATCGCGCTCGATTTCCTTCACGTCGGCAGCGCGCTGTGCGACCTTTTCCCGCAGGCGCAACTTGCCGGGATACGGCAACTCCTGCGACGCTCCGATGCCGACGTATGCAAAATCGCTATTGGTATAGCCTGCAAACGGCCTCGGGCTGCCGACACTGAGCTGCTGATACGTGAAGGTCGGGTCGGGCAGCGTAGCCACCTGGCGCGAGACCTGCTTTGCCGCTTGCCATCCATGATCGGCAGCCGCTATCTGGGCGTTGTTATGGCTGGCCTCAGTTAAAAGCTGAGACAACGGTGTAGGTGTATTCGACGGAATTGCCTGCCCGGATGCGACGAGCGCGGTCGCAAGTGCGAGCATGGCGGTCAAAAAACGGACCATGTGCATACAAAATCTCCAGTCTCTTCAACGTTTCGTAAGATCTGGCATAAGCGAACACGCAGCTACACGGTCACCCAGCCAGACGAAGCGGGAGAATGGAGGTTGCTAGATTCGGAGAACGGAAATTGTGGGAGGTGGGGAATGAGGCGGCGTGCTCCCCGGCCGCAGTTCGTAAGCGGATGTGACGAGCGGAAGCGGCAAGAGAATGGCGCGAGACAACGCGGCAATTGCGGACATCTCAATGGGGGCGCATGCGGACCTCCCCTGGATCGCAGCATTCCAATGGCCTGCTGTAGGTAGTTCTTTGTAGCAGCAGCCGTGCGAAGCGGGCATTTCCATGCTTCCGCACTGTCCCTTCATCTGTTTACAGCAGGCCCGTTCCGCAGGACTCAGTTGTGCATTGGGAAGCGCGCAGACCATGGTCGGGGCCACCAGCGGCAGTAAGACCGCCAGCATCAACGCGAATTGGCGCACAACCTTCATGACATTGCTAGGCTATACCCCGGCGAATGCATGACGCAAGCCTGTTCAACGAACCGAATTAAAATGTAAACCTATGGACTTTGAGCTTGTCAGCGATTACCAGCCGCGTGGCGACCAGGGCCGCGCCATCGACGAGTTGGTCCGTGGCATTGTTGGTGGGGAGAAGCATCAGGTGCTGCTCGGCGTCACCGGCTCCGGCAAGACCTTCACCGTGGCCAAGGTGATTGAGCAGTTGAACCGGCCTGCGTTGATTCTGGCGCACAATAAAACGCTGGCCGCGCAACTGTATCACGAGTTCAAGCAGTTCTTCCCCAACAACGCCGTTGAATATTTCGTCTCCTATTACGACTACTACCAGCCGGAAGCCTACATCGCTTCCAGCGACCTCTACATTGAAAAGGAAGCCACCATCAATGAGCAGCTCGACCAGTTGCGGCTCTCCGCCACGCGGTCGCTGTTTGAGCGGCGCGATGTCATCATCGTCTCGTCGGTAAGCTGCATCTACGGCCTTGGCTCGCCGGAGGCGTACTACGGCATGTTGATGCTGCTGGAACGCGGCCAGAAAATTCGCCGCGAGGACATTACGCGCAGGCTTGTTGAAATTCTGTACGAGCGCAACGATGTGGATTTTCGTCGCGGGACTTTTCGCGTGCGCGGCGACGTTATCGAAGTGTTCCCGACTTACGACGAAAGCGCGTTCCGTATCGAACTGTTTGGCGACGAGATTGAATCGCTTTCGCAGATCGATCCGCTGTTCGGCACCGTCAAACAGCAATATGCGCGGCTGCCCATCTATCCCAAGAGCCACTATGTCGTGCAGCCGGAGCGCAAAAAAACGGCCATCACAGGCATCCTGGCCGAGCTGGAAGTGTGGGAAAAAGAGATCGAGTCGCAGGGGCGCATGGTGGAGGCGCAGCGCATTCATCAACGCACCCGGTTCGATCTGGAAATGATCAAGTCCATGGGGTATTGCCATGGGATAGAAAATTATTCGCGGCATTTTTCTGGCCGTCTTCCCGGCGAACCGCCGCCGACGCTGCTCGATTATTTTCCGAAAGACCATCTACTGTTTATCGACGAGTCGCACGTTACCATTCCGCAATTGCATGGCATGTGGCACGGCGATCGTTCGCGCAAACAAAGCCTGGTCGATTATGGTTTCCGCCTGCCGTCGGCGATGGACAATCGCCCGCTGAAGTTTGAAGAGTTTGAGAACCGCACCAACCAGGTGACGTATGTTTCGGCCACGCCGGGACCGTATGAGCTGACGCAGTCCGGCGGCGTCGTGGTGGAGCAGGTCATTCGGCCCACGGGGCTGGTCGATCCGCAGGTGGAGATTCGTCCGGTGCGCGGGCAGATTGACGATCTGCTGGCTGAGATACGCGAGCGCGTGAAGAACGGCGAACGCGTGCTGGTGACGACGTTGACCAAGCGCATGGCGGAAGACCTGGCCAGCTATTACACGGAGGTCGGCGTGCGCTGCCGCTATATGCATTCCGAGATTGAAACGCTGGAGCGGGTGCGGCTGCTGCGCGACCTGCGCAAGGGCGAATACGACGTGCTGATCGGTATCAACCTGCTGCGCGAAGGGCTCGACCTGCCGGAGGTCTCTCTGGTCGCCATTCTGGATGCCGATAAAGAGGGCTTTCTGCGCTCCGCCGGATCGCTGATCCAGACCATTGGCCGCGCTGCAAGGCATGTGAAGGGCAGGGCAATTCTCTACGCGGACAAAATGACGGATTCCATGAGCCGGGCCATCGGAGAAACCAACCGTCGCAGAAAAATTCAAGAAGATTACAACCAGGAAAACGGCATTACGCCGACCTCCATTATTCGATCCGTGGATATGACGCTGGCTGGCATTCTGAAGGCGGAATACTCTGACCTGACTGAGGAAGCAGACGCGATGCCCGAGAGCTTTCAGTCCGAGGAGGATCTCGACGCGCATATCGCCAAACTGGAAGCTGCCATGCGAGAGGCCGCGCAGAGGTTCGAGTTTGAAAAAGCCGCCAAATTGCGCGACACCATTCGCGAGCTGCGCAGCAAGGATTTTCTCTTCGACTCACCGGAGGAAAAATCTGCGTCCAGGATTACCGGCGAGTCGAACCTGCCGTAATACGAGAAAGTTCTGCGAGGTTTGCGTGACTTGAACCCCGATCATCCTGTATGTTTCCAAGAAGCGACTGAAAGCTATTTTGCTGTAGTCGCAACCGGACGACCATCGATGAGACTCAACTCATACCTTATTCGCAGCACTCTTGTGGGCGCTCTTGGCGGCCTGCTCTTCGGCTTCGACACTGCCGTCATCTCCGGCACCACGCATCAACTGACACAGATCTATGGACTGACCAGCACGCAACTGGGTATCACCGTTGCAAGCGCGCTGGTTGGGACCGTCATCGGCGCCATGCTGTCAGGCATTCCGGGACAACGCATCGGCCGCCGAGACAGCTTGCGCATCATGGCGGCCCTGTACATTATTTCCGCGCTCGGATGCGCCCTGGCGTGGAACTGGGACGCGCTGCTGGCTTTTCGCGTCATCGGTGGCCTTGGCATCGGGGGTTCATCCGTGCTGGGACCGATGTATATCGCGGAGATTGCGCCTGCCAAATGGCGCGGTCGGCTGGTGGGAACATTTCAGATCAATATTGTCGTCGGCATTCTGCTGGCCTATGTCTCGAATTTCCTCATCGCAATGTTGCATCTTGGCCTGCTGGAATGGCGCTGGCAGTTGGGCATCGCCGGATTGCCCGCACTTCTTTTTCTAATCATGCTGCTGACCATTGGCCGCAGTCCACGCTGGCTGGTCACACAGAGCCGCATTGAAGAAGCGCGCGAAGCCCTGCGGCTGAGCGGAACTCCGAACACGGAAGAAGAGTTGCAGGACATTATCGCGTCCATCCATCTCGATCGCCTGACGCGCAACGAGCCGCTACTGGTAAAAAAATATCGCTTGCCAATTTTCCTTGCCGTCACAGTTGGAATGTTCAACCAACTCTCCGGAATCAATGCCATCCTCTATTATCTGAATGACATCTTCGCTCAGGCAGGCTTTACCAGCCTGTCCGGGGACATACAGGCAATTTACGTCGGGCTGGCCAACCTGGTCGCCACGCTCGCGGCCATGTCGGTCATTGACAAGCTGGGACGCAAGACGCTGCTGCTGGTCGGCGCGGTGGGTATGACCATCTGCCTGACGACGGTCGCGGTCATCTTTCAGACCCATGGCCACCAGAAATACCTGCTGCCTCTGTTGATCCTGTACATCGTTGCCTTCGCCATCTCGCAGGGTGCGGTCGTCTGGGTGTATATCGCAGAGGTCTTTCCCACGCGCATACGCGCCAAAGGCCAGAGCCTTGGCACTTCCGCCAACTGGGTGACGAATGCCCTTATTTCAGGCATCTTCCCGATTTTGGCGGTGCATTTCGCTGCGCTTCCTTTCTACTTCTTCGCCGGAATGATGGCGCTGCAATTCTTCATCGTGCTATTCATTTATCCGGAAACCAAAGGGTTGAGCCTGGAACAAATGCAACGCAAGCTGGGAATCGATTAGACCCTTCGCCCATTTATCTACGACCCTGGAGTCCAGTCAGGCGTAGCGGAAGTTATGCCATAAGAAATGGCATGTGCCATAATGAATGGCATGAAGTTGCACATAGATAAATCTGGACGTGTTGTCCTTCCCAAACCTGTTCGTGTTCGTATGGGTCTAGTCGAAGGCGCGCATCTTGAGGCCACTGAATCCGCTGAAGGCATCCTGTTACGGCCTGTCGCTCATCGGCCCTCTTTACTCAAGAAGAATGGGGTCCTGGTGCATACTGGCAAGGCGCCACGCGGCTTTGACTGGGAGCGGCTGACGGAGAGTGTTGAGGACGAGCGAATGAAGGACATTGTCGGCCTGTGAAGGTCTACCTGGATACATCCGTTTTGGTTGCCGCGTCGGTTG
>JAKAYS010000130.1 GCA_021826695.1 Acidobacteriota bacterium
CCTCGATCCTCGTCGTACCATTTGGCAGCTATGGCGCGGAAGGGCCAACCACGCTCCGCATGGAGCCGGGTGAAACTGGCTTGCCGGAACCCTCTTTTCTGAAAGCCCACTTCATCCAAATCCTTCCGAAAGACAGGCTGATCGACCGCCTGCCGCGTGTACTCTCCAACACGCAAATGCGTGAGCTGGTGGCGATGGTCAATCGGGCCATCGACCCCGACGCTCCCTACAACCCCAAGCGCAAGTAACACCCCGCAGCAGACCAAATAAAAAACTCGGTGCGCGCGTCACCGCGCGGGCCTTTCCCCACTTCGTGCCGCTTCGGTGGACGGCCCAGCGCATAAAACCGCGCTGAACGGGCCTTTCTGAGTCTGTTCGGGCCAGCGCCGTCTGCGCGCCAAACGATAGTGCGTGTTTGGCACTGGCCGCGCCCACCCTCCGGCCTCCCACCTCCGCTGCCCTCGTTCCGTCCTGCGCGCCGTCTGGTCTGTTTTTGTCCCCAGCCCAAGTGAGGAACAAAAAACAGCCCAGCCGGGCACACAGGAGAACAAAAAATGTTATCTACCAACAACAACCGCAACAACAGCAGCACAGGCACGTCGCGCAATGAAAACGCGACGCAGAAACTCATCCGCGAAAATGTCGATTTCCTCATCCAGCAGCTTGAAGCGGGACAGAGTGACGCACTGACGGCCTATCTGACGGCCATGAGCCATTTTCACAACTACAGCTTTGGCAACATTCTCCAGATTGCTCGGCAGAAGCCCGATGCAACTCGCGTTGCCGGACTCTATGCGTGGAACCAGCTTGGCCGCCGCGTGAAGAAAGGCGAGAAAGGCATCCAGATTCTCGCGCCCATGCTCGGCGTCAAGCGCAAGAAGGATGCCGAGGCCGAGCAGGACATCACAAAACAAAATGTCCCGGTATTGGTAGGCTTTCGTGCCGTGTACGTCTTCGATGTTTCGCAAACCGAAGGCAAGGAGCTTCCCGGCATGGACGGTGTAAAGGGCGAAGTCGGCGAACACCGCGACCGCTTGATTGACTTCATCACCACTCAGGGCATCGAGCTTGAATTCAATGAGCACATCGCGCCAGCAATGGGCATGAGCTACGGCGGCAAGATCGTTCTGTTGCCGGGCCAGTCGAAGGCCGAAGAGTTTGCAACCCTTGTGCATGAACTGGCGCATGAGATGTTGCACAAGGCCGAACGCCGCACCCAGACCACCAAAACCGTCCGCGAGACCGAAGCCGAGGCCATCGCTTTCGTGGTGAGCAAGGCTGTTGGTCTTCAGACGGGAACCGCATCCGCCGATTACATCCAGCTTTACCACGGCAACGCATCGCTGCTGGCCGAAAGTCTGGAAGTCATCCAGAAAGCCTCTGCCGTCATTCTGGCGGCTTTGGAGGCGAAGCCGGAAGTCGAGGAGCAGCAGCCAACAGATGCAATGGAAGCCGCCAGCTAGTCCACCGCAAATCTACGGGCGGATGGCGAATGGCTGTCCGCTCTCCCTATCCACGCACGTTCAATCACAGGAGAAGCGCATCATGTCTACTCAAAATATCGCAGCTACCGAATACCGCAACGTCCCACTTTCCGTTTTGACCGAATCGAAGAGCAACCCGCGCCGCATCTTCGAGGATGCGGCCCTGAAAGAACTGGCAGAATCCATCCGCAGTCAGGGCGTTCTCTCGCCCTTGCTTGTGCGGCCTTTGAATGAACGCAGCTTCGAGATTGTCGCCGGAGCGCGTCGTTACCGCGCCGCGCAACTGGCCGAGTCTGAAACCATTCCCGTCCGCATCGTGAATCTCACGGATGCCGAAGCACTGGAGGCGCAGTTGATCGAAAATCTTCAGCGGCGGGACGTTCATCCACTGGAGGAAGCGCAGGGCTTTCGTGCCTTGCTCAATCTTGACGAACCAAAATACTCCATCGAGCAGATCGCGGCGAAGACGGGAAAATCGCCCGCGTATTGCGCCCAGCGCCTCAGGCTGACGGAACTCTCTCCGGCAGTGGTCGAGGCTTTCTATAAAGACGAAATCGGTGTCGGCCACGCGCTGCTACTGGCGAAACTCCAGCCAGCCGAACAGGAACAGGCACTCGCCGCTTGCTTCCGCGAAGATTGGGGAGGCGGCAGCAAGAGCAAACGCATCTTGCTGCCCGTCCGCAATCTCCAGCAATGGATCGAGCACAACATCCTGCTTATTCTCAAAGACGCGCCATTTTCAAAAAGCGACACGACCCTCAACCCGCAAGCTGGCGCTTGTCTGGACTGCCCCAAACGAACGGGACACAACAAGCTGCTATTTGCGGATGTTCAGCAGGACGCTTGCACCGACCCCGCCTGCTACCAGACCAAAGTGGACGCGCATGTTGTTAAGACGCTCGCCGCCAAGCCGAAGCTGGTACAAATCTCCGCCGCCTATGGCCAACCCGCCGAAGGCAGTGCGGCAATTCCGCGCAACCAGTACATCGAAATCAAACAGGAGAAGCCGACCGGCAAGCACCAGCAGGATTGGCCGGAGTACAAGACCTGCAAGTCCACGACCGAGGCCATCATCACGGAAGGCACGGAGAAAGGCGAACTCCGCAAAATCTGTGCCGACCCGAACTGTCCGGTTCACCATCCCAAAAAGCAGAAGCCAACCGCCGATGCCAATGGGAAAGCCGAGCAGGAAAAGCAGCGCCGCGAGGAAGCGCTGGCCCAGGCAACAGGCTTGCGTGTCCTGAACGCCATTGTCGCAGCCGTTCCCGTGCGGTTGATGAAGCGCGACCTGCTTTTCATCGTGGAACGGGTTGCAACCATGCTGGACGAACGGCGGCTGGAAGTTGTCACCCGCAATCGCGGCATCAAAAAGGCAAAGGACAGTGACTCAATTCCGAAGCTGCTATCTGCCTATGTCCGCAAAGCCGACGAAGGCGAACTCGGACGGATGCTGGTAGAGATGGTCATTCTCCACACAGCACGGACACAACCCGATGCTGGCAACGCACTCAAGCAAGCAGCCGAGCACTACAAGGTGGACACCGATACCATCGCTCTCAAAGTGAAACAGGAGTTCACCGCGAAAGAGAAGGCGCAAGCTGCAAAGAAAGCGAGTCCGAAAGCGCAACCCAAACCAGCGAAGAAGACCACCGCTGCATAATTCCAACAACCAACCTTGACGGAGCCTGCAACCGAGGCTGTTACGAAACTCAAAAGCCAACGAAAAACGAAATAAGCGGCGATGCTCCTGTGGAGTGTCGCCGTTTTTCATACGCGGGAAAATGATCTCCAGGTTTGGATTCAGATCGATTGGAGACTGGCCGCAAGTTGACGCGGGCCAAGAATGTTGGTCATCCGCTTCAGGTTATATGCCATGATGGCGAGGCTCATTTCAGTGTGTGAGCCATTCAGCCCGCGCAATAAAAAGCGTGGTAAACCGAAAATGCGGTACTTCAAGGTAGCGAAAGGGTGTTCAACTGTAGAACGTCGCAGCAGCATGACTTCAGGCGTGGCTCGCTGGTGCATTCGTTGCAATGCCTCTTCATAAAGATGACGTGAGACCATCCGCCGCGAAGAGAGCGTACAACGAGCTTTGAGCGAACATGCTTTGCAGTCCTTAGCCCGCGCATGGTAATAGACAAGGCGGTCTTCCTGCTTCACTCTTGTTCGGTGCAGTTCTTTGCCAGCCGGACAGTGGAAGGAATCTGTTTCTGGTTGATATTGGAATTGGGTGCGATCCAGGAGTGTGCCGTCCCCGTGGGAGTTGACGGCACGCTTAACTGGTATGTGTGGAATCATTCCCGCCGCCTCGCACGCGCTGGCCTGTTCGCCGTTTGAGTAGCCACAATCGGCAACGATGTTCATTGTCACACCCGGTTTCCCGATGGCTTGATGAGCTGCCTCGGCTATGGATTGCAGACAAGCACTATCGTTACGTGCCGTCTTCACCTGATGCGCCACGATCAACGCATGGGCGGCATCGACCGCAGTTTGAACGTTGTAGGCCGCTGCTGTACCGGCCCGGGTGTTCATCAAACAGGCTTCTGGTTCTGGATGATTGCGGAGCTTATCCAACGCTGCGGCAACAGCAGCGGTATCAATTGATTCTCCCTGCTCCTTATCGGCAGCCTCCATCCCGTCGAGATAGCGGCGAACTCTTTCGCGTTCGCACACGCTATGAATGCTGCTGACCGCGCGAAACTTTGAGCCGTCCACAGCAATCCACTCCCCGCGAATCAGGCCCACGGAGCAGGCGAACTGGATCAGCTTCGCTCCGGCTCCGGTCACAGCTTCACGGTGCATCCGCCGAAATTCAGCAATGGACTTGTGGTCCGGGTAGAGACGCCCCAACAGCCACATCAGCTCCACGTTGCGGCGGCACTCTGCTTCCAACCGGCGTGAAGATCGAATCTGGTTCAAATAGCCGTACAGATACAGCTTCAGCAGGTCACGCGGATCGTATCCTGGCCGTCCTGTATCCGCAGCCTCCGCTCGCACAAAGCCCAGGTTTTCCATCTGCAACGTGTCGACGAAAGCGTCAATCACACGGCACAAATGATCTGTTGGAATCAAATCGTCCAGCACAATCGGGAACAATGTTCCCTGACTGCGGCCTTCGCCCTGAATGAATCCCATGAAAATGCCCTCGTTGTACGAGGGCATTTTCCCATGTATTTCAAGTTTGTCAATACAGTTTCGTAACAGCCTCAACCACAGGCTCCGTTTTTATGCCAGCCCGTCGATTCCCGCCCTTTTGCGTGCTGCCGCTCCGCGCCAGGCCCGATTTTGCCCACCCGACTGGCTGCTGAAAATAAGTCCAACCCCCTCCAGAATGTTCGATCAGCCACAGGACTGTGACCTGCGTGCCTGCTGTGGGAATGCATGCCTCCGTCCACACATGCGTTGCATCCCGAGGTTTGGATCTCTGTTTTCCATGCACCGGGAGCAGCTTTCCCGCGCAAAAACCTACAGCTTCTGGATCTATGCCTAAAAGTACATAGATAGGTCCAAATAGGTATTGGACGGTGACTGAATTCGGCTCTACCTTCGCCATCAGAACGTTGCCGGAAACGGCCACTACCGCGAAGAGGAGTCGTCATCATGAAGTTTACTGTCCGCATCCCACCCCACCCACGCCAGTCCCGGCTACCATCGGTCCGTCCTGTATGGGCACGCATCCGTCGCCCTTTCCTGATCGCACTCACGGTCTCCGTTGCCACCATGCCCGCATTTGCCCAACAAGCGGGCGGCGGCAGTCCGTGGGAGAACGCAGTCGGCGTTCTCGAACAGGCATTCACCGGGCCGATTGCCACAGGCTTGTCGCTCGTCGCCATTGTGCTCGGCGGCCTGATGTTCGCCTATGGCGAAGGTCAGTCGAAGCGCATGCTGGCCGGGATTGTGTTCGGCATCGGCATGGCCATCGGCGCGGTCAACTTCATGGCCTGGCTCTTCCCATAGCAACCAACAACAACAGGGTCAGCGGAAAGGAGGTCGGCAGATGGCGGCAGGCGGTCCACGACGGAACAAAGTGCATAAAGCGATGAACCGCCCGCTGACCATTCTGGGCGCGGAGCGGCGGCTGTTCTTTGTGGCGCTGATCGCAGGCGGGGCCGTCTTCTCGCTCATGCATTCGCTGCTCGGCGGCATCCTGCTGTTCGTCGTCGGCGTCGTGATCGCGCGCATTGCGACGAAGCACGATGTCGAAATCCTGCGCGTGCTTTTCAACTCCGGCAAGTTCCGCCGACGCTACGACCCGATGCAGTGGGAACCAACAGAAATCAAAATCAGGAAAAGCCATGTTCAAGATTGACACCATCACGAAAGATTGGAAGGAAGCCGGAGCTTTCATGGCGCAGGTGAACCTGTACGGGTTCTGGGACGAGCACTGCTTTCTGACGAAATCCGGCGACCTCGGCTGTGCCCTGAAGATCGGCGGCATTGATGCCGAGGGTCTCGACCATGCAGGACGGGATTATGTAGTGAAGCGTCTCGAAGCGGCGCTTCGCTCGCTCGATGAAAAGACCCGGCTGTATCAAATTCTGTTCCGTCACAACCGCCCGGAGATACCGCGTGTCGAATACACGAACCCGCTGGTGCGCGCGGCAGTGGAGCAACGCGCGGATTTTCTCGCAGCGAAGGTAGACCGGCTGTACTCGGTAGAGATCTTCTGGATCGTGATGGTCGACGGCAGTTATACCAAGGCGGGCCTGGTGCACGCACTATCGCAGTTGCCGAAGTCGCCACGCTCGTCCCTACGGGACTTGCGTGCGCTTTTCTCCGGCAGTAAAGAACGCACGTTGTTGTACGAGCAGATCGAACGCGACCGGATGCGGTTGCAGCAGAAAGTCCAGAGTTTGAGTGGGCAGCTTAGCGATCTCACCGAGATCGAGCTGCTAGGGGCGGAGAGAGCCTTCCGGCTTGACCGGCGCTTCGTCAACTTCCGCCCCTCCAAGATTGAACAGAGCAGGTTACACGGGATGCAACATCTCGACTGGCAGATGTGCGACTCGGAACTGGAAGCGCATCGCGGCCATCTGCGTCTCGATGATTTTTACGTCCGCGTGCTGACACTGAAGGAACTGCCCAGCGAGACGCGACCCCTGCTATTGCATGGCCTGCTCGATGTCCCGGCCAACTTCCATATCGTGACCGAATGGCATCCGGTCGACAACGCGCGTTCCCGTAAGGAAATCAATAAGCGCCGCCGTCATCACCACAACTCGAAGACCAGCTTTCTGTCGAACCTGCAGGAGCAGAAACATGCCGGCCCTCGCGAGGAGCTGGTCGATGACTCGAAAGAAGCGGCTGTTGCGGAGTTGGGCGAAGCGCTGACCGCGCTCGGGATGGAAGGAAAGTCCTTCGGCGAGTTCACGCTGACGGTGGTGATTTACGACGAAGACCGCGCCAGGGTAGAACATGCCGTGGCGGAGTTCCAGAAACTCCTCACCCAGCACGACGGCCTGTTGTACGAAGAGCGCTACAACTTGCTGAACGCATTCTTCGCGACCATCCCCGGCAATAAACAGTTCAATCTGCGCAAGCAGTGGGCGTTGAACTCCAACTATGCCGATCTGTCGTTTTTGTTCAGTGTCGATACCGGACAACAGTGGAACCCACATCTCGAACGCGAACATCTCGCAATTCTCGAAACGGCGCACGCCACCCCATACTATTTCAATCTTCATTCGGGCGATGTGGCGCACACGCTGCTGCTGGGCGCGACCGGATCAGGCAAAAGCTTTCTGCTGAATTTTTTACTGGAGTCGCTCCAGAAATATTCCCCGCTGACCTTTATCTTCGACCTCGGCGCGAGCTATGAGACCCTGACCCGCGTCTTCGGCGGAACCTATCTCAATGTGGGCCTCAAAAATCCCGGCTTCTCGATCAACCCGTTTTCCTTGGAACCTACGCACGAGAATCTGAACTTCCTTTATCTATTCACCAGAGTCCTGATCGAAGCCCAGGGCAAGTATGCGCTCACGCCGGAGGATGAAAAGGCGCTTTACGCCGCTGTCGAGCGGGTGTACCAGTTGCCGCTGGAGATTCGGGCGCTCTCGAACTTCGCGTCCATCCTGGGGCCGCTGGGCGAGCGGCTGCACCGCTGGACGCAGGCGGGTCAGTTCGGCCATTTGTTCGACAACGTCGAGGACACGCTGACCTTCTCGCGCTTCCAGACCTTCAACTTCGATGGCTGGTCGGATGCGCCCGACGTGCTGGAGCCGTTGTTGTTTTATGTGCTCCACCAGGCGTCGGCGGAGATCGAAAAGCCGGAGAACACCGCAACCTTCAAGTGCTTCGTCATCGATGAAGCGTGGATGTTTTTGAAGAACGCCACTATCCGCGAGTGGATTGTCCGCGCCGAAAAAACGTGGCGCAAAAAGAATGCCGCGATGATTCTGGCCACGCAGTCCGTCGTGGAGTTGGCCGCGTCCGAGATGCTGCACATCGTCCATGAGTCCTGCCCGACGAAGATATTCCTCGCCAACCCAAACATGGATCGCAAGCTATACGCCGAAGTCTTCCAGTTGAATGACACAGAACTCGAGCTGCTGGAATCGCTCGTTCCCAAGCGCGATCTCTTGCTAAAACAGCCAAGCGTCACGAAAAAGCTGCGTCTGGATGTGGATGCCCTGACCTATTGGATCGCCACCAACAACTCGCGCGACAACTTGCGCAAGCAGGAGTATTTCGCCCGCTACGGACCAGAGGTCGCCGCGGCGACACTGTTGCGCCTGGCCCACGACTATCCCAACCCAGCATCCCCAACCCTTCACGAGGTGACAGCATGAATCGTTCTCCCATCTTTCCCTTGGTGCTGGGCCTGGTTGCGACCGTGGCCCACGGTCAGCAATCGGCCCGCATCGTCCACTATCACGCCAACGACATCGTGGCCATTCGCGCAAAGATGCATTACACCACGCTGATTGCGCTGCCTCCATCGGAAAAGATTCTGGAAGTTGCCACCGGCGATAAGGACTTCTGGATTCTGGATGCAGTCCAGAATTACTGCTTCCTCCATCCGGCGAAAGTTGACATCCACTCCAATCTCAACCTGATCACCGACAAAGGCAATGTCTACTCCTTCACACTCGATGACGATGAGACGCAACAGCCAGATCTGAAGATCGTCATCGAACCATCCGATCCATCGACCCTGGCCAGCGTGCGCGGCCCGGAAAAGTTCGTTCCCGCGTCGGACGTGATTGCTGCACGCATTCAGGCAAAGATCGCGGAATTGCATGCGCAACAGTCCGTGGAAGCGTTCCGCGCCACCTATCCCGTCGCGCATCTCGCCTTCGATTACAAGTACAAAAACAAACCGCCCTTCAATGTCCAGGCCATCTATCACGATGACTATTTCACCTACATCAAGTCGTCAGCGCCAGAAAAGTTCGCCGTCTATGAACTGAAAGACGGCAAACCCGATCTTGTCAGCTTCCAGCTCAAAGACAACACCTACGCGATCGCCCAGGTCGTCGATAAAGGCTATCTCCAGATCGGCAAGAAAAAGCTCGCGTTCATGCGCAAGGGAAAGTAGGGGACGCCGATGGCAGAGAAAAAACTGACCGAGGAAGTGGAGACACAAAATGTTCCGCCGAGCGCGCAGCTCCCGAACGCGCAGTTCCAGAATCCACAATTCAGGGACCAGCGCACGCAGCCTCCCGGAGTGGTGGCGAAACAGAGCCAGAGCTATCTGATCGTCGGGTTGTCCGCGGTCATCCTGCTGGCTGTGTTGTTCTCGAAGAACCATGCCAAGCCAGCCGCGAAGCCGCTCGCGCCGGCGTCCACTGCTCCGACGTCGGAAGCCAGCCAACGCGATATCGAACGGTTTCAGGAGGACCTCACGGCGAAACAACGGCAGGTGGAGGCCCAGCGGCAGGCAGTAGCCAGTACGGATCTCCCGGCGAGCGGACAGAATGGCACAGTCACGGGGACATATCCACAGAGGCCGCTCAATAACCAGCCGCCCCGCGATCCCATCGCGGATGCGGAGAAGGCGTTGGCCTTCAAGTCCCGCTTCGCCTCGAACCTTGTGCCCCCAGTTACCACCTCGTCGCATGACAACATGGCGCGGAGTCCGTGGCAACAGAATCCCGGAACAAGCATGGGCGGTGAGAATGCGTCAACGCAGACATTGCCGCAACCGAGGATGGACACCTCCGGCACGGCGCTGCCGCACAATGCGAACTCCTCTGCCACCTCTGTGGCGAATGGCAAGCGTCCGCCCGAAGTGAATCTCAACTCCGCGCACGGGCAACCCTACGTTTTGTTTGAAGGAACCATCCTCGACACAGCATTGCTGAATCGGCTGGTCGGCGATTTCGCTGGGCCAGTAAAGGTCATGGTCACCAACCCCGTGTACAGCCAGGACCGCCAGCATGTCCTGATTCCAGAGGGCACCTTCCTGTTGGGAGATGTCCAGAAGGTCTCGGGCTTCGGCCAGCGGCGGCTGGCCGTCCGCTTCCATCGCATGCTGATGCCCGATGGTTATTCGGTCGATCTCGACCAGTTTCACGGTCTCGATCAGGCCGGGGCCACCGGCCTCTCCGATCAGGTGAACAACCATTATTTGCAAATCTTCGGGGCCTCGATTGCCCTCGGCGTCATCTCGGGCGCTGCCGAGGCGACCATGTATGGCAGCGGCTATAACATCAGCGGCCCGGCGATGTATGAGCAAGGCGTGGCATCGAGCCTGTCGCAGTCGGGCGCGGACGTGCTCGATCGCTTCATCAACATTTTGCCAACCATCACCATCCGCGAAGGCCATCGCATCAAGGTCTATCTGACGCAGGACATGCTGCTGCCCGCGTATGAAAACCACACCATGCCGGGAGATTTCTGATGCGAACCATTCTCGTCATACTCTGCGCGTGCTGTCTTGCAACCGGCTGCGGCGACACCCCGCAACAACTGAAACCATCGCCGGGGCATTGCGCACGGATCAATTCCAAACAATGCACCTCGGACTGTTGCCGGTGCAAACACCGGCCAGTCACGCATAGTGTGAGAAAAAGCAAACTGCACTCGCACTGAAGTGCGGATGTCAGAAAGAACGGAAGA
>JAKAYS010000131.1 GCA_021826695.1 Acidobacteriota bacterium
CAAAATTGACGCGCAGACTCAGGTTGAACCCTTGCGGATAATCGAAAAGCGCCAGCATCACGTCTGGAACATTGCGTCCGTCCTTCCAGTAGCGCAGTCCTCCAGTCGCCATCGCGCGCGTCGGTCCATGCGCTCCGGTCACGAAGTGCGTCCCGCTGAACAAGTGGACAAACAAATCGCCCGCCACGCCGCTACCGTAAGCCTTCCACTTACGCCACTGAAAAAACTGCTCGGCGCTGAATGGAATTTGCGGCGCAGTCCCTAGAAAACGATGCCAGTCGCAAGTTTCCGTCGAGGCATCCAGAGGAATGGTATAGTCCCATGCGCCGATAGCGGAGTTGCGGTCCCACCACGCCGTCACCATGTTCAGCTCGCCGATGGAACCTGCGGCCAGCAACTCCTTCGCCTTTGCATAGATCACGGAACTGACTCGCTGGCTGCCAATCTGGATGATGCGGTTGGTCTCGCGTGCCGCCTCAATCATCACCGGCCCATCGGAATACAGATGGATCATCGGCTTTTCACAGTAAACGTCCTTGCCGGCATGCATCGCGTCCACGGCGGCCTGTTTGTGCCAATGGTCGGGCGTGGCAATAATCACAGCGTCGATGTCTTTGCGCGCAAGAATCTCACGGTAGTCGCGCGTCGTAAATACATCGTTGCCCCAGAGTTCCTTGCTGTGGTCCAGCCTGCCCTGGTAGCAGTCCGCCACGGCGACCAGCTTTGTCCCAGGAACCTGCAAGGCGAACTTCGTGTCCCCCTGGCCCTGAATGCCAGCGCCGATCAGCGCAATCTGGATTTGGTCGTTCGCTGCAACTGGCTTGGTGGGCTCGCTTTGGGCCTCCGCAAGCGCGTACACGTTTGTTCCGACAAAAGTCTCGGCTGTTGCCAGACCTACCGTCTTGAGAAAACTTCTGCGATCCAACTTGTTCACAATGACCTCTCACCTCAGGAATTTTCTTTATCAATCAGCAATCAGCACTCTACTTAAACCGGAAAACACATGCGCCAGTTGATGGTCTTCTATATCTGTGCGCATCGCCCGGAGGACTTTCCCTGGAAAGGATTAACCATATCCGAAACAAATAGTTCCGGCAAGGCCGCCTAATTCCAGGTGGACAGATGCGGCCCCACCCATCTACCCTGCAATTTTCATCAACGATCTCGAAACGATCACCACTGGTGAATGGATGGTTAAGACCGTCTAAAATGCTCCTGTATCTGTTGCAGTGTGAGCCGACCCATGAAGAAAGCCCCACGTATCGCAATCACCGTTGCAAGCTTACTGTGGATCACACATTCCGGAGTCGGCCAGCAGATCGATCCAGGGATTGCCCATCGGATCGCCGCGATTTGGGCAATCGATAACCATGCCCATCCTGTGTTGGCGCCACCTCTCGATACAACAGATAGAAAATTCGACGCGCTACCTGTCTCCTCGCTGGAGCCACAATCCGATCCGGTGGCGCTACGGCCTGATTTTCCGCTGCTGGGAGCAGCATGGAAGGCGCTGTACGGGTTCGACACGCCACCTCCACTGAATGCCGTCGGGATCAAGCATTTGAATGAAGCGCGAGCGCGGGTAAAGGCGCAGCAGGGGGAACACTATCCTGAATGGGTACTCGACCGGGCCAAAATTGGCACGATGCTGGCCAATCGCGTAGCCATGGGCAGCGGTGTCGAACCACCGAGATTTCGATGGGTCCCTTATGTGGACGCATTGTTGTTTCCTCTCGACAACAGCGGCATGGCGTCGGCGTCGCCCGATCGGAAACAATTTTTCGCGCTTGAAGACATCGTCCTCCAGCGATATCTGAAAAAAGTAGGGGTGAGCACTCCGCCGACGACGCTGGATGAGTATTTGAAACAAGTGGTGACACCGACTCTCGAGCGACAGAGGGCGAGCGGGGCGGTAGCAGAGAAGTTTGAGGTGGCGTACCTACGCTCGTTCGACTTTACAGATCCTCCACGCGCGAAGGTAGAGCGCATCTATGCCAAATGGATCGGGCGCGATAGGCCCGATGCCGCGGAATACAAGTTGTTGCAGGATTTTTTGTTTCGCTACATCGCAAAGGAGTGCGGGCGGCTGGGGATGCCAGTCCATCTACATGCGATGGCTGGGGCCGGTAGCTACTTCTCCGTCAGCGGGGTAAATCCTCTGCTCTTAGAACCATTGTTCAATGATCCTCGGTTGCGGAAAACCAACTTCGTTTTGCTGCATGGCGGATGGCCTTACATACGAGAGATTCAGGCCCTTCTTCAGAAACCGAATGTATACCTGGACATTTCACAACAGTCATTGGTCATGACTCCCCGAACGCAGGCGCAGTGGCTACGGGAGTGGCTGGAGTGGGAACCGGAAAAGGTATTGTTCGCCACGGACGGGTATCCCTACTCCGAGGAATTGGGCTGGCCCGAATCGACATGGATCGCGAATCGGAATGCGCGCCAGGCCTTGGGAATCGCCCTGACAGGAATGCTCCAGGACGGTGAAATAAGCCGGAAGCGCGCGGGCGAACTTGCACGCATGGTCCTGCGCGGAAATGCCGAAGCGCTCTACAAATTCTGATACCGACAATCGAGAAAGCTTTCTACTCGACCATTCACAGAATGGCAATTCCCTCACCAGATCGAACTTAAAGCAGGATTGGGATACTTCCAAGTCGCTTATTGTCCGCTATTGGGATTGGGCATCGAGCGAATATAAGCCACCAGTGCTTTCATGTCTCGCGCATTCATATTGGTCAGCGGCATGCCTCCCTCCTGCATCTGGATACTGTGATGGCGCAGTAAATTCTCCAGCACCGGAGCGGGAAGGACGGATGCAGTCCCGGCCAGTCCTGGAGCGGCAACGGTCCCATGTACACCACCCGTGCCATGGCAGGTTTCACAGGAATGCTGCTGGAAAATTTGTTGGCCGCGCCGTGCCTCCGCGCTGAGCGGTTTCGCGCTAGCTGGTCGAGCGCTCACAGGGGCACCGGCCTTGGCCGCTGGCGCAGCACCACCTGCGGGCGGCGTTCCCAGACTTTTCAGATACGCGACAAGGTGCTGCATGTCTTTGCCCTGAGCGGTAACGGCGGGCATACCTCCAGCGCGCATCTTCGCATTGTGATGATGCAGAAGCGTGGACAACTGCTGGTTCGACAGTCCCGCAACCAAACCTTTGAGTGGGGGGACCTGTGCCGTTCCCGCTCCTGCTGGCCCATGACATGCGGAGCAACCTTGCGATTGGAATATTTTCTGGCCGGCCTGGATCGCAGCCGAAGACGCTCCCGGTTTGGCAGGCGCAGCGGCAGCTGGTTTGGCAGGCGCAGCGGCAGCTGGTTTGGCAGGCGTAGCGGCAGCTGGTTTGGCAGGCGCAGCGGCAGCAGGTTTGGCAGGCGCAGCGGTTGTGGCAGGCTTTTGCGCGACCTTGGCTTGTTTCGCTGGGGCGAGGCTGCGGATATACGCGATAACGGATTTCTCCTCAGCAGGCGTTCCAGTAAATGGGGGCATGCCTCCAGCGCGCATCTTCGCATTGTGATGATGTAGCAGCGTGGACAACTGCTGGTCCGACAGCCCTGCAACGATACCTCCAAGTGGGGGGACCCGCGCCGTTCCTGCCCCTGCCGGCCCGTGACATGCGATACATCCTTGCGATTGGAAGTATTTTTCTCCCGCTGTAACAGAGGCCGATTGGGGTCCGGCAGCTTTCCCGGATGGAGCCGGTTTACCGCTGGCCGCCTTGGCGGGAGATGCGGCTGGCGCAGCACCGGCTGCTGGCGCAGGTGGAGTAGCACTGGGTGTCGCCGCAGCAGCAGCTACAGGCGCGCTTCCGCCACTTTTACCTAAACTGCCCAGATAACTAAAGAGTGCGGCCATGTCTGGCGTGGATAGATCGAAGGAAGGCATGTGGCCTGCGAGCATCGCTGGATTGGGATGATGCAGCAAGTCGGTAAGTTTGGGCAGAGGATACTTGGCCGTAATTCCTACAAGGCTGGGAGCGGCAGCCGTGCCCATAGCGTCGACTCCATGACAACCGGAACATCCGTTGGAAGTGAAGATCCCCTTCCCCTTGGCAACCAAAGGATTGACGGGCGCGGAGGATAGAGCCTGCCCGCTGGCGGACTCCATGCTGGGATGGAATGGGGCCTTGGTATATTCTTCCGCCTGTTTGTCCTGGAATGCAAGTTGTACCGCGATACTGTGGTCGCGCAAATCGTCCAGATGACTTTTGAATCCAAGAAAAATCATTCCCACTAAAACGATGCTTACGGCAAGGAGTGGAATCGGCCTTCGCCACGGCCTGCGTTCCAGCTTGCGATCCAAAAATGGCAGCAGAAAAAAAAGCAAAGCGAGAACGCCGGGAACCCCGACGACGGCAAAGACCTCCATCCGGCTGGACCAGAATTTCAACCACTCGAACATCGGCAGGTAATACCACTCAGGTCGCGGAATAAACTGCGTGTTCGCAGGATTGGCGAGGGGGCCAAGCTCGACAGGGCGGATGTAGGCCAGAATCCCGAGACCGACCATGATCAGCAGCGCAAACGCCATGTCCATGATCACCTGCCGAGGATAGAAACTCTCCGGGGGCAGTTTCGGATGGATAGGATCTTCATCGATTGGACCGGCTGGGCCAGCTTTCCGAAACAACGCAATGTGAAGGCCGATAAACAGGAAGATCATTCCCGGAATCAGAAACACATGGGCGAAATAAAAGCGCGACAACGTGAGCGTTCCCAGCGTGTCGCCACCGCGCAACATATCGGTAAGCCATTGTCCGATAAAAGGAACTTCACCGACGATGTTCGTTCCCACCGCCGTGGCAAAGTAGGAACTCTGGTCCCACGGCAGCAGGTAGCCGGTGAAGCCCATGCCAAGGACCAGACAGGACAGGAACGCGCCCGAGATCCAGAGGAGCTCCCGTCGCCCTTTGAAGGAGCCATAGATGAAGGTCTGTAGAAAGTGCAGGACCAGAACGATGATCATCGCGCTGGAGCCGTAGTAATGAAGACTGCGAAGAAACTGCCCGGCTGCAACCTCTTTGGTAATGTAAGCGACGCTGGTATGCGCCGACTCCGAAGAGGGAACGTAATAGAGCGCGAGACACAGTCCAGTAATGACCTGTGAGATAAAGATGAACAGCAGGCCGGAACCGAATATATAGGCCAGGCGCGCCCCACCCGGAATAGGTTCATCCAGCGACGCCTTCATCAGGCTGTTGATACCCGTGCGTTTATTGAACCAGCTATAGATACGCGCTGGCGCCTTCTTCTGCGGGGTATCGGCCTTCACTGGATCATTCACATCGCCACCTAGCTCACCACTTCCTGGTTGGGAACATTCTCGCGGAAATACTCGAACTTGACCATCAGCTTTCCGTCCACTACTTTGTGCGGAAGCGTGTCCAGGCCTCGTGGCGACGGGCCGGAGACATGCTTTCCATCGGCCTCAAAAATACTTCCGTGGCAGGGGCATAAAAAGTCATCGTGGCCCTTGCGCCAGGCAACGGTACAGCCCAGGTGGGGGCAGATCGCGGAAAGGACTTCCATCTTGCCATTCGCGCCCTTGGTCACATAGACGGTCTGGGAGGAATCCACTTCGCGCCACCCGTCCACCTGCTTCAAGTCCAAAGGTTTTAGTATCGGCTTCGACAAATCGGAAAACTCATGCATGGCGCCAATGGGAGTCCATATACTCTTGCTCGACTTTGCGTATAGCGGATATAAGACATAGCGAAGAACTGGAACTGCCAGCAGCGCTCCCATGCCCGCGGTACCGATGCCAAGCAGGACTGCAAAGAAGGAGCGTCGGTTAATAACAATGACGTCTTTATTGCTTGTGATATTTTCTTGGATCTTTTCTTCCTGCTGCTCCATGCTGTCTCCTAGAAATTGACCCACAAAGCCATATAGAGGGTATTGTTGTCGGACGCATTGCGATGAGCGCCATCATAGTTGGTGCCCGCACCATTGAATTTCGTATATCCCGTGTAAGCCGCACTGATATCGATGTTCTGTACTGGCCAGTAGCCAAATTGCGCCTCATATCCCGACGTGTCCGGGTTTCCATTGTTGCTGCCTGTCAGGGGGGCTGGCGCGTACAACAGCGCATCCGCATTGCCGGTCGTGGAGAACAGCGACCCTGTCGCGGTGTATCTATAGCGGCTCCAGTGGTAGGTGCTGTCCAGTTCCCATGCATTCAGGTAGTTCGATTTTTTCGTCGCCGTACCCGCCGCAAAGGACGCATTCAAGTTCGATGCCTCATGCGTATATCTGCCATGCGCGTCCAGCAGGTTGGCCCCGAATGGCCGCTCGTACTGGAAGTCGAACGATGGATCGACGTAGCTGTTCGTCGGCCCGGAGACCGCATTCGGGTAGGTGTCCGCATAGATTCCATAGGTCCCAACTTCGAGATAGTTGTCTCCAAAGGTCTGCTGCCAGGCCCCGCGCCAATAAGGGGCCGCGCCGTTGATGTTGTATGAATAGCCTTTTCCATTGATGGGCACCGGGCCGCCCGCATGTTCAGACCGATAGAGGGTCACATCGCCGTAAAGATGGTTGTTCCACATGCCGTATCCGCCGACCCCGGCAACGTCCTGTGCCAGTGCGCCATCGATGACCGGGGCCGCAATCGGGGTGACGCCGGAACCGGTGGATATCCAGGGATAGCCCCACGTCGGCGTGCTGTTCCATACGTCTTCCACGGTCGGACTGTTGTTGAGTGTGATGCCGTACCACAGAGGTTTTCCGTTGAGATCTCCCTGGTTGGCGTAGCGCAGGTCGGTATTGTCCATGCCGAAGTGGTCGTCCTGATGGGTATACGTGACCTGCGCCAGCGCCCCAAAACGGGAGGCAAAGGCACCCGCCAGAAAGATGCTCAACTGCTGTGGGAAGCCCGCCGAATTGTTCTGCGTCGCAGGCTGATTTGCCTGATACGCCGTGTCTGAAAGCAGAACCATGGCGGAAAGCGGAATATATTTCGACAACAACAGGTCCCTGCTATTACCTACTTTGTCTTTGGCGGTCGTGTCGGTCAGCACATAACCCTTTAGCTTGAAGTTGCGCCCGAAGGCAGTCAACTCCGGTGGGTTGCTATGGCACGTATTGCAGGAAAGGCCTGTCTGCCGTGCAAAACTCGGGACCGCATACGCAGGCCAGAAACTAAAAGTGAAACACAGAATTGTAAATATTCGGATTGTAGTTTCTTGCATTGACGGTCCTTAGAGTAGGGCCTTGGATGGCGAGTAGCTCCTACTAACTGCCGCAACATCGCTCTGCGTCTTCAACAGCTACCTGAGCAGTTGAATATTCTTCTCTTAAATCCCATGATTGACCGAAAATTCCGGATCACTTTGAAACTATCTAAACTATCTATAGTTGAGAGAATACCAAAGTTCTGTGCTAACGTCACAAGCGACCATGATGATCGTCGCAACCGAAATCACATAAGGAATAAATCTTTTTACTAAAGGAATAGCGGGCAACCTACGGCATCTAATGAGCATCGCGTGTTGTCCCTTTTTTGGCGCGCAGTTTAGCTTGCCGCCGTCCGTTAGGTATCTTCTTCCTGCTGTCGGGAAAGTAACTGGATTCTTGAAGCCTGCTATCTCCAGCCTACCAACTCCACCGAATGGTGGAGAAATATGTCCATACATGGTTGCAAGACAAATCGATGACAAAACCATAGTGTAAAGCTGCAAAGCCGTGTTGCACTTTCTGGAGTCCTACAAAGATGAAGCAATTCTATGCAGTGTTTTTGTGCCTGCTGCTTGCAGTGGCGGCACAAGCCCAGGTGAATTTTGCCAATTTGCACGGAGTTGTGCTCGATCCGCAGCAGAAGCCCATTTCCAACGCGACCGTCGTCCTCACCGGTATGGAAACCGGCGCGACTCGATACGTCGTTACGAATGCGGACGGGCTGTACGAAGCGCCGACGGTTGCGTCCGGCGCGTACACCATCTCAGTCGCCGTACCCGGCTTTGCCCCACTCAGTCGGAGGCTGACACTGGAAGTAGGCCAGAACCTCGACCTCGACTTCCATCTTCAGCTCGTCTCGGTCGCACAGTCCGTCTCCGTCCAGGGTGGGTCGGTGGCGATGGATTCGACGAAGACCAGCGTTGGCGAGGTTGTCGAGCCGAAGAGCATCCAGGATTTACCGATGAATGGCCGCATGATTCTAGATTTGGTAACCACCGTGCCTGGCGCGCACATGGGCGCGGGCGCCCAAACTGGGGTGGGCAACCCGCGCTACTGGCGTCCCGGACAGGATTCCGCTTTCAGCATCGGGGGAAACCGACCCAACGCCAACTACTATCTTCTGGATGGTGCGGTGAATACGGACCCGACCTTCTGGACGCAGAACATTAGCCTTTCCCTGGATGCGATCCAGGAGTTCCGAGTGGATGTATCCAGCTACACTGCGAGCGAGTCTGGAGGGGGCGGCGGTCAGATCGACATCGTCACTCGTTCAGGAACGAAGCAGTTCCACGGCACGCTCTACGACTATGTGCGGAATGGAGTCCTTGACGCCAATACGTTCGAGCAGATGAACAGCAACAAATATCTGGTCCAAAACCAGTTTGGCGGTTCGCTCGGTGGTCCAATCTTCCACCGCGCCAGGCAGACTTTTTTCTTCATCAATTACGAGGGGTACAGGCACGTCCAGACCGACACCATGATCGACACAGTGCCGACGCTGGCGGAAATCCACGGGGATTTCAGCCAGAGCGGGGTGAAGATTTATGACCCATCCAGTGCTTCCACCAGTGGTGGCTCGATGGTGCGCACCCAGTTTCCAGGCAATAAAATTCCCGCCAACAGGCTCAATTCCGTGCCCGTGCAGTTCATGACGCAATACCTTCCAAGGCCAAACATGGGCAGCCCGGGAGTAGACTCCAACAACTATATGGACGTGCGGAACGAGACGCAGTCCTGGAACCAGGGCACCTTCCGAGTGGACCACAACATGAAGGGAGGAGACTTGATTTTCGCGCGATATTCCGGGTCGAGCGAGACTGGCTTTTCGCCCATCAACCTGCCGGGTTTTGGCGTCTCGAATGACAATCTGTCGCAGCAGGCCGTCGGTTCCTGGACCCACACTTTTACGCCTGCCATCCTCAATACCGCGTCCATCGCAGCGTCGCGCCTGTCCATGTTCGCCCGATCGCAAAACGACAATGTTAACAACATCGTCGGACAACTCGGCATACAGGGGGTGGGTTTTGGCGGGCCAGTAGCTTGGGGAGCCCCGTGGTTTACCGTACAGGGCTACTCCGGCTTCGGCGACTCGTTCGCCAATACGCCAGGTCACGAGTGGGACACCACCTACGAGGGGCGGGACACTCTATTCTGGCAGCGTGGCCGCCACGATTTCCAGTTCGGCGCCAGTTACCGCCGCTACCTATGGCCAATGCAGGGGTTTTTCCAGAACCGCGGCTTCTATCAGTTCACCAAGGGATACACCTCGCGCACCGCGTCCAATGACGGCACGGGTTCCGCAATGGCCAGCTTTTTACTGGGCCTTCCCGTGGTCCGGCAGCGGCAGGCCGGCATTCCCGCCATGGATCTACGCGGTTGGTTTGCCGACGCCTATGTGCAGGACCAGTGGCGCGTCGCGGCGAATACCACCATCAACTACGGCCTGCGCTACGAATACACCAGCCCGCTGTGGGACGCACACTACACCAACAGCAACCTCGATATCTCTTCAGGCACTCCCGTTGCCTTTATAGGAGGTCAGGAAAAATATCCAAACAGCCTGACGTATGCTAACGATTTGGACTTCGCTCCACGTTTTGGCATCGCTCAAAACATTCCCCATCTGGGATTGATTGTGCGTGGCGCATACGGCATCTTCGATACGCCGGTCGATTACACCACCTGGTGCGACGTGCGGCATAACGTGCCGTTGGTCTTTCCAGAGACCGACCAGGGCGGGAACTATACTCCGAACCCGGCCATTGCCGGCTTCAATTTTGCCCCGGCGGTGCTGGGAAAGACGGTCGTCAGTTTCGCCTCATTCAGCCTTCATCCATCGCCGCAGTATGTCGAGCAATGGAACGCAGCCATCGAGAAAACGCTGGGCAGTTCGACGAGCATTGAAGTCGGATATCTCGGGGCCGACGGCCTGCACCTGATGCGCGCGATTCTGATCAACAATGCATTGCCCGGACCCGGTGCCGTGGAGCCGCGCCGCCCTTTCCAGCACATCAGTTTTGCCAAAGGAACGACCATTCCGTCCAATATTGAAGGCACCCCCATCGCCATCGCCAGCCTCACCTTTCCGGTGAGCGCCATCTATCGGCTGGAAAACACGGCGCGAAGCTGGTATGACGCTGGTTACATCAATGTTCGCCACCGCTACAGCAACGGTCTCAGCCTGCTGGCCAACTACACCTTCTCAAAGGAGCTGGACACAGCGCCCGATTTCCGTTCCCCCAATCACGAGGCGGTCATACCGCAAA
>JAKAYS010000132.1 GCA_021826695.1 Acidobacteriota bacterium
GCGATGCAGCGTGAATCTACCGGAGCTCTGGTCCTCAACCTCTCGGCAATTCATGCGATGCAGCCGCACCGCACAGGATGACTGTGCCTTGACAAAGCCTTCGTCCTTATCGAGGGACACCCCAATGTTTTGTTAAGTCTTGACCTGAAAATACTCTAATCGGATGCTTCACTGACGAAAGACCTACGCACGAACGGCAAACCTCTCCGGGCCTGCCGTTCGCATTTATATGTGAAGAGGTCCCTTACTGGGCCTTTTTGAAGTATTTAGCAATAGTGCTGACAAACGGACGGGCCGCTGCAGGGGTCGCTACATCTCCACCGAGAATTGTAGAGAAGGGCCTGTCAGTACCGTAAAAAGTGCGTGTGTCCTCCGTATTCTGGTTGACCACGGTACCGTTTAAGTCGATCCCAGCAAAGAGTCCCTGGCTACGAGAATAGGTCAGCAACTCGGACTTTAATGTCAGGTTCGTTGCCGCCCCGGCATTGCGTCCCACGGGACCAGCGGAAGCAGCGGCATCGCCGCCAATCTTAAATTTGCTCTTCAGCAGGTCTTGCATACCGCGCTGGTTGACCGCGATGAGCACCAGATCGGTTGCCTGGCCGCCAATCTGAAACCCAAAGCTGCCCCCTGCCATTTGAATGAAAGCTGGGGCGCTCCAGCCGTGTGAGGTTTTGCAGGTAACAACGCCTTGACCATAGCTGCCACCGACCACAAACGCGGCCTTTTTGTAACCTGGCACGACAGCCACGCATGTTGCATCGGACAGGATGCTGGTGGGAATCGATTTATCGGGAGTCGCCTCAATTTCATTAATAACCCGGGATGCGGCGGCCAGGCGATCCCCTAGCTTTGCTTTATCGGTGGCTGCAAAACCCTGAGAACCCAATACCGTAACGGCACAAATGGCCAAAATAAATTTTTTCATATGTATATCAGACCTTTCTAGCTTGCATTGAAGTGATAGGCGCCGTAACAGGAGCAGCTTTTCGCGCTCATACTTGCGGACGCTCATGTTTCAGACTGTGAGATGCCAAAAATGTAACCCGGGTTGAGTGAAAATACAGAAGTAAAACAAAAAAAATGGGTTGCAATCTGCGATTTCTCGCCAATTGCAACCCGGATCTCCCAAATCCATGATCGGTGAATTGATTACACCGCGGATCGCCTGGATCGAAAAGAGTACGGAGGTTCCGGGACTTAAGTAATCGACCATAGACAATTGAAAATGACAGCGATAATTGCGCTAGAGCGGGAAGTCTGGGCTTCGCTACGACCGCATGCTGGCCGCCGAAATTGCATGCATCGACAAGGCTGTACGGTTCGTCACGCCTGTTTTGGCCATCAGCGTGGCCACATAAGATTTAACGGTACGCTCCTCGATTTTCAGCTTTCTGGCGATCTCGCGGTTTGAACAGCCATCCAGCAAGAGGCTGAGAACTTCTTGTTCTCTTTTGGTAAAGCTGGAACTGCCTCCCTGTGGGCTTCCGGCGCGTTCCGCGAGGAGTCTCTTGACCAACTGCGCCTGAATTCGGCGTGGCGCCCAAAGGCAGCCGGAAGCAACCACCCGGACTGCCTCCTCAAACTCACCTTTCCCCGCCGTGTCGTGGAGAAAACCTTGGACGCCAAGACTGAGAATACGCAGAATCGCCTCACTCCCTTTGGCGGGAGACATGACCACAATATGCAGATCGGGTCTGGCCAATCGCAGGGAAGCAATCAGCTTTGCAATTGCCTTCCCGGCGCGCGAACCTACTATCGCAACTTGTACAGTGGGGTCGCGCCAGATGGCAGTTTCGTCGTCGCGGGTCGACTCTTGAACGACGATCTGCATGCTGACGTAGTCTTCAAAAATCGCCTGTAGACCGGCTGCGCGGAGCGGATCCATGTGCAATAAACACACCCGTACCGGCACGGCTGGAAAGTGCGATACGGAAGGATGTTTGGCGCCACCCGTAGCGGACGCATGATCGGTTACGATCTGAAGTAAAGCGGCATTCGATTGAGACATTTTCCCTGGCCCTAGTTTCATGCGCCGCTCTCACTAAAGTCAGGGTATTTATTGCATACCCTATAACTTTGGTAAAACGATGCCTTGCTGTTTTTGATACTTGCCCTTTCGATCTGCGTAACTGATTTCGCAGGTCTCATCGGACTCAAAAAATAAGATCTGGCACAAACCTTCCATTGCATAGATGCGTGCTGGAAGCGGAGTGGTGTTAGAAATTTCTAAAGTTACAAATCCCTCCCACTCCGGCTCGAATGGCGTTACATTTACGATGATGCCGCACCGTGCATAGGTTGACTTGCCTACGCAAATAGTTAAAACATTCCTCGGAATTCTGAAATACTCCACAGAACGCGCCAGGGCAAACGAGTTCGGCGGGATGACTACCGAATCGGCCTTCATAGTCACGAAAGAGCGCTCATCGAAGGCTTTTGGGTCTATTACCGTGCTGTTTACATTGGTGAAAATCTTAAATTCATCGGAAACGCGTAAATCGTACCCGTAGGAAGACAATCCGTAGGAAATTACGCCCTCGCGGACCTGTTTTTCGCTGAATGGTGCAATCATCTTGTGCTGAAGCGCTTGTTCGCGAATCCAGCGATCACTCTTAATCGACATTCTTGGTCCCTCGTCAGGCTGCCTCTCGCCATGTTTCGGTCGTGGTCCAGCCTTGGAATAGTGTGCTTCAGGCCGAGTGTACGAGAGTGTCGCCGCATTGACAATCATGAAAACTCGACCCTAGCATGGGTATGCGGGATGCTACATCCACCATCCTTCGCGACGAACGGAGAAAATCACTTGATTAAACAGGACGTAGTTCATAAAGTTGCGGACCGTACAGGCCTCCCTCGCGTAAAAGCAGAGGCAGCCGTGGACACCGTCTTCGAAAGCATGAAAAATGCTCTCGCGGCCGGCGACAGAATTGAACTGCGGGGATTTGGCGTTTTTAGCGTGCGGCCTCGTAAAACGGGAATAGGCAGAAATCCGCGCACCGGCGCAGAGGTCCCCATCGAGCCGGGCCGGGCGGTGCGCTTCAAGCCGGGGAAAGAATTGCATTTGCTGGACTGATCGCAGCAATCATCCCATCAATATCTACCCGCGTTTTATGCAGGGAGATGCGGGATGGCCTCCTCCCCCTGCGGCATACATCCGTATCCAGATGGGCCGCAAAAACGCGCCGCATCTGGGGTACCCGACCTTATAGCAGGCCAGCATCGAAACAATTTCGGACGCGGACAGGAAATCCCTGACTCCGACTACAATGGGTGCGGGCCTCCACCAACAGTGAAGCGAACAGTGAAGATAAGCAGCCGCCTCATTTCGAGCGTATATGCGGCCAACGCGAAGTACCGAGGGACCGTATGAAGAGGCTGCTGCGTTTACTGCGGTATGCAGCCCCGTATACAGTCCAGGCGCTGGCCTCCGTGCTGTTAATGGCCATTGTGGGACTGCTGGACGCCTTCCGGGTATTGCTCATCAAGCCCATTTTCGACGAAGTGCTGAAGCCCGCCGACAGTACGCACCACCTGCAACTCGTCAACTTCACGTTCCAAAGTTTTCATCTCCGGTTGAGCCTGGAACAACTGGTCCCCAGCTATTTTCACAATGCGTGGACCATGGTCGCTTTCGCTCTCGTGGCATCGACGGCCATCAAGAGTCTTTGCGACTATCTGGGAACTTACCTGTCGAACTTCGCCGGATATGGGATGATTACCGACCTGCGGAACGACCTGTATGAAAGCATTCTGCGGCGTTCGGTTTCCTTCTTCCAAAAACATTCCACGGGCACCATCCTCTCGACGCTGATCAACGACGTGGAGCGGGTACAGTTTGCCATGTCCACGGTGATGTCGGACTTTCTACAGCAATTTTTTACCTTGCTGTTTCTCATCGCGGTGGTCATCCTGTACGGCGGCAAACTGGCCTGGGTGCTACTGCTGTTTGTGCCGGTCGTCATTTCGTCGGCACGGCGCATTGGACGCCGGGTGCGCAGCACAACCCGCACCGGACAGGACAAGCTGGCGGAGATCCAGAATATCCTGCACGAAACGGTGACAGGGAACCGTATCGTCAAGGCCTTCAGCATGGAACTGTGGGAGCTGACTCGTTTCCGCGCCGCCGCGCGCCGTCTGTTCCGCGCTAACCTGCGCTCGGTGCGCGCGCAGGCCATCAGTTCGCCGCTCATGGATGCCATCGGCGCGGTAGCCATCGCGCTGCTGTTGTTGCTGGGACGGATACGCATCCAACAACATGCGATGACCGAGGGAGCGTTCTTTACCTTTACCATCGCGGTGTTCAAGCTCTACGACCCGGTGCGTAAATTCGCGCTTTACTACAACAGTTTTCAGCAGGCGCTGGGCGCGTCGTCATCCATCTTCAAATTTATCGATGCGCACGACGACGTGCAGGAAAAGCCGCATGCCATCCAACTGAAAACGTTTCATGACGCATTCCGCTTTCACCATGTCAATTTTTCCTATGCCGACGAAGAGGGCCAGAAGGAAGTCCTGCACGATATCGACCTGACAGTGAAGCGAGGCGAGGTGATCGCGTTTGTGGGCCCCAGCGGCGCGGGGAAAACGACGCTTGTAAATTTGATTCCGCGCTTTTTCGACGTGTCGAGCGGTCAAATCACCATCGACGGCCACGACCTGCGGGACGTTACACTTTACTCCCTGCGCACGCAGATCGCCAAGGTAACGCAGGAGACGATCCTGTTCAACGACACGGTGCGGAACAATATCGCGTATGGCTTGCCGGACGTACCGAAGGCGCGCATCATCGAAGCCGCCAAGACCGCGCTGGCGCATGAGTTTATCGAGCAAATGCCGGAGGGTTACGACACCATCATCGGAGAAAAAGGCTTCCGCATGTCCGGCGGCGAGCGTCAACGGCTGGCGATTGCCCGCGCGCTGCTGAAAGACGCCCCGATTTTAATTCTGGATGAAGCGACTTCCGCGCTCGACGCGCAGAGTGAAGCACTGGTGCAGACCGCGCTTGCCAACCTGATGCACAGGCGGACGGTCTTTGTCATTGCGCATCGCCTCTCCACGGTGCGCCGCGCGACAAGAATTGCGGTCATGGAAGACGGTCATATTACCGCGATTGGCAGCTATGAAGAACTGCTAAAAAATTCAGCCACCTTTCAACGTCTGCACGAGCTACAGTTTTTCGACATCTCTGAAGCCGCGGTGGCGGCCCGCAGCCACCTATGAGGATTTTTAAATTCCAAGTTCACTATGCGAGCCGATGCGGACAAGTTCAAGCGTCGTCACATCGGGCTTCCGATAAATCAGTACTAAATCCGGTTGGATATGGCAGTCCCGGTGATCGGCCCACTCACCCACCAGGGGATGATCGTATTGGGAATGCGGTAGCGGCTCATCCGCCGCCAAACGCTCGACGACGATAAACAGATCTGCCTCCAGAGTCAGCCGGTGTTGTCCGCGACTCTCGCGCTTATAGTCGCGCTTAAATCTGCTGGTGAACTTAATCGTCCGCACGCAAGGTCTCGAATAGATGCTCCACATTTCCGGCCGTCACCAACTCTCCTCGGCGGGCTGCCTTCATGGCTTCGATGGTTTCGGCATTCGGGGTCAAAGGCTCAAAGGGCAATGCTTTCTCACGGGCCACTCGAACCAGCAACAGGCGGAATGCGTCTGACAAAGTAAGTCCCATGGCAGCTAGGACTGCTGTGGCTTCTTCCTTGACCTGGTCATTGATTCGGGCGCGAACGACAGAATTGGTAGGCATTGGTTCCCTCCATGAGCTACATTGTAGCCCAAAAATACGACTTTGAGGGAGTTCGAGAACGGTAGACGCCGAGTATTCCGCCAGAATTCGCCACAAAATACCTGCAAAGCGCCAAGAGTTATAGAATTTTTTCCAATGCCGCCCAACTCTGTATAGACAGGGGCAACGATGTCAGTATGTGTGCAGCGAAGAATGGATCGTGCGCGTTACTTAGGAGCCTGAAAAAGTGAAGAAGATAATTGATCCAGCCAAGTCCCGCATTTTCTCCTCCCCCACTTCCCCGATACGATCCATGACCGGATTTGCCCGCGTTACGGGCGTGACCCCGGCGAATACCACGTATGTTCTCAGCTTAAAGAGCGTGAACCACCGCTTTCTGGATTTGCAGTTTCATTTGCCGAACGGCATGGATGCGCTGGAGATGCAGTGGCGCAAACTCCTGAAGGAGCATCTGGTCCGCGGCCATGTCGATGTGCGACTGTCGCTGCATCGAGCTGACGCGGAGACTGGCGCTCAATGGAATCCCGCGTTCATCCGCAGCTATCTTCAGGCCTTTCGCGCGGCGGCTTCCGAACATGGACTGCGGGGCGAGCCGGACCTCAACATGGCCTTCGGAATGCCCGGCGCATGGTCGGCAGAGAGCAACGGCCTGGAAGCGGAACAGCCAGGCCTGGAAGCCGCAGCCGCGGGCAGCATGCTACCCGCCATCGAAGCACTGAACACCATGCGCGCGCAGGAAGGAGAGGCACTTGCCGATGAATTGCATCGGACCCTGGCGCGGTTGCAGCAGCAGGTGGAGGAACTCTCCTCATTGCGTGCGGGGATGCAACAGGCGCACACGGAGCGGCTCGCCCAAAAGATGCAAGAGTTGCTGGCCAATGCCCCTGCGGGAACAGCTTCCGTGGACCAGTCGAGAATTTTGCAGGAAGCCGCACTGCTGGCCGAACGCAGCGACGTGGAAGAGGAAATGGCCAGAATGCGAGCGCACATCGCGCATTTTCAGGACCTTCTGCAACAGGGAGGCGAATTAGGCAAGAAGCTGGATTTTCTGCTTCAGGAGATGACCCGGGAGGCCAACACGACGCTTTCCAAAACGGGCGGCATCGCCACCCGCAGTCTGCACATCACCGAATTGGGTCTGGCCATGAAGTCGGAAATTGAAAAGGCGCGTGAGCAAGTGCAGAATATCGAGTAATCTACGAACACACCGATCCCGCATCTCAGGAGACTCCTGCAAGTGGCCGGAAAATTATTTATTCTTTCCGCGCCGTCTGGCTCTGGAAAATCCACCCTTGTAAGCCAACTGCGCTCCATGGTGCGGGACCTCGACTTTTCGGTCTCATGGACCACGCGCGCGCCGCGCGGTTCGGAGCAGGAAGGCCGGGAATATCACTTCACTTCCCGCAAAGACTTTGAGCGGATGATTGCGTCCGATGGATTTCTGGAACACGCGGACGTTTTTGGAAATTACTACGGAACAGCCCGTAAAAGCCTGGAAGAGGCCGCCGCGCGCGGACGGGACCTGCTGCTCGACATCGACGTGCAGGGAGCAGCGCAGGTGCGCCGCAACATGCCGGAAGCCATCACCATTTTTATTCTTCCGCCCAATCCGGAGGTACTGGCCCTGCGGCTCACCAACCGCAGCCGCGCCGAGGGTGGCGTGGCGGACGCCGTGGTGAAGAAGCGCCTGGCCATGGCACGCCAGGAAATCGAAAATTATCACGAATATAGCTACGTGCTGGTCAATGACATTCTGGAACGCGCCGTGGAAGAACTGACGGCTATCGTGGTCGCGGAACGCGGCAAAGGCCAACCGGATGCGACGGCAAATCCCGAACTTCAGCGCTCCATGGTCCTTGCAGAACAATGTCGACTGGAAAATTCTCGAGAACGATTGCAACCAGTTCTGGCTTCTTTCGGCTTATCGATGTAAGCTGGGGTCACACTCCATAGCTATAGGTTTTGTTCGTGTAGAGTTTGGAAACATCAACGCTCCAGAACGGATTTTCCCTTTGTAGTCGCAGGAGGCGCACCATGGAAGAACTTGCTGTCAGAGAAAGTAAATATCGCGCTGTCCATGTAGCAGCGCGTCGCGCTCGCCAGTTGCAGTCCGGGTCGAGCCCTATCGTTCCCACCCGCTCCACCAAAGCCGTTCGCATCGCCCAGGATGAATTGCAGGCGGGGCTGATCCATTACATCGTTCCGGAAGGACCGTCTCGCAAAGAACAGGGACTGCCGACTGGTTACACTCCGATTCTGCATACTTAAGAACTTCTCTTGCGGAACTTTTCGAGCTCCTGGAACGGGAACGGCGGAGGCGTACAATCAGACCCATGAAAGTCACTGTTGGCGTCTCCGGAGGGATTGCTGCATACAAAGCAGCGGAGTTGGTACGCGCGCTGCAACAACAGGCGCTGGACGTCCACGTTGTGATGACAGCCAGCGCGCAAAAGTTCATTACTCCGCTGACGTTTGCCGCGCTTACTGGCCACCGCGTCATCACTGGGCTGTGGGACAGTGACGGCGAAGTGCCAAATGCAAATTCCGCCATTGAGCATATTTCCGAAGCACAATCCACAAAAGCACTGGCGATTGCGCCAGCCACCGCCGATCTTATCGCCAGACTGGCACATGGCATGGCCGACGATTTTCTGACCACCATGGCGCTCGCTACACCGGCTCCGCTGGTTTTGGCCCCCGCGATGAACGTCCAGATGTGGGAGCACGCTGCAACTAAGGCAAACATTGCCACTCTGCGCGAGCGCGGCGCGCGCATTGTTGCGCCGGAAAGCGGCCATCTTGCCTGCGGGATGTTGGGCGATGGACGTCTGGCAAAGATCGAAACCATCGTTGCAGGCGTGCTGGATGCGTTGCATCGCCGCCATGACCTGGCCAGCGAAACTGTTCTGATTACCGCAGGCGGCACGCGGGAAGCGCTCGATCCGGTGCGTTATCTGGGCAACCGCTCCAGCGGCAAGATGGGATACGCGCTGGCAGAGGCGGCGCAGGCCCGCGGTGCTCGCGTCATTTTAGTCAGCGCGCCGACGCAACTGAAACCGCCCGCAGGCTGTGAGTACATTCCAGTCACCTCGGCGGAAGAGATGCGGCAGGCCGTGCTTGAAAGATTGTTGGAAGCTACGTTGGTCATCAAAGCCGCAGCCGTTGCAGATTACCGCCCAAGGATGCAGGCGGAGCAAAAGATCAAGCGTACCGGTCCTCTCACCATCGAACTGGAACCGACCGAAGACATCGTCGCCGAGGTGGTCCGCGCGCGCAAACCCGGCACGCTGGTCATTGGATTTGCCGCCGAGACGGAGCGCCAGATGGAAAATGCCCGGAGCAAGCTGGAACGCAAAGGGGTGGACGCCATCGTGTTGAACGATGTAGCGCGCCCGGAGATTGGGTTCGACTCCGACCGGAACGCCGTCACGTTCCTTACATCCAGCACCTCGATCGATCTGCCGGAGATGCAGAAGCGCGGCCTGGCGGACCGTATTCTGGATGAAGCGCTGATGCTTCGCCGCCCGCGCCAGATTGTCGCCGAAATGGATTCTTCCTCTGCGTACACAACCCGCTAGTTGCTTTTTCAATCCGATTCTATTGACAGATAAAGGTTGATTCATGAGCACGCCTCTATTGCCAGAACAGCGTCAGCAACTCGCCACCCTGCTCGCCTATTGCCGCGAGATGGGCGGAGTGGATTTCTATCGCAGCCAGCAGGACGCAGGGCCTTCTTCGGTGGAAGCGGCCATGTTCCAGCCTGTGGCGAATGCAGGACCAGCTACCATTCTGCAAACTGTTACGCCGGAACCGCTACCCGATATGCCACGCAAGCCGAATCTTCTAACGTCGCCTCCGCTCATCGACTTTTCCTCGCCCGCCATTGCGCCGCCGGACCGCGCCGCCGCCCTGCTTGCCATTCAAAATGAGATTGGAGACTGCACGCGCTGTCCGCTCGCATTTGAAGGCCGCCACAAAATCGTGTTCGGCGACGGCGACCCCAATGCGGAGTTGTTGTTTGTCGGCGAAGCTCCCGGCGCGGACGAAGATATACAAGGCATCCCATTTGTCGGTCGCGGCGGACAACTGCTGAACAACATGATCGCAGCCATGGGTCTGGACCGCGCGCGGGTCTATATCGCCAATATCGCAAAATGCCGCCCACCAAAGAATCGCGTGCCGGAACCGATTGAAGCGATGACCTGCACGCCATTTCTTTTTCAGCAGATTGGCGTGGTGCGGCCAAAGCTAATCGTCGCGCTGGGCGCGACCGCTGCGACCTATCTGCTCGGCTCGAAGGCCTCGCTTTCCGTTCTGCGCGGGCAGGTGCATGATTGCATGGGCACCAAGCTGATCGTCACCTACCATCCGGCCTACCTGTTACGCGATCCGCGCCAGAAGGCCGAGGCGTGGAAAGACCTGCAACTAGCGATGAAGTTTCTCGATCTATCACCACCAAAGCGCGCAGCGAACTGATCCTTGCGCGATTCACAAAGTACTTTTGGATGTCCCAAACGTTTTTATCACTGGAGAAAGAAATGGCACAGCATACTCAGTTGCAGGCCGCGGATGGCCACAAGTTCGACGCATACATTGCCCAACCGACGGGCGAGCCCAAAGCGGGCATCGTCGTATTGCAGGAAATTTTCGGCGTCAACGCGCACATCCGATCCGTCGCC
>JAKAYS010000133.1 GCA_021826695.1 Acidobacteriota bacterium
GGCGTGATATACCTGCTGGTTGAGAGAAAGCTGGACGGAAGCTTCGGAAACCTTCTGCACCAGCGCCTCAGCCCGGTCACGAACGCTTTTTTCAGGCGAAACGGAGTACAGCAACCCGGCTTCTGACCCCGCCAGACTCAGCTCGGCAATTGCACGGTCGTAGGGAACGAGCGTGTTTGCCACGGTGCGTGGTTCATTTACAGTAATAAGCTGGTTGACCGCCTCTTTTTCGGCTTTCAGATGGAGCATGACCCAGGTGGTGAGGCTGTCTGGATTCACAGTCCCAGACCACGCATGCAGCGAGTCTGTTTCGGACAGCGAAAGAGGTGCGTTTGGCGCTACAGCGGCAAGCACGAGCAATCCGTGCCATGTTTTTAGCAGTAACAAAAAATGCAGCATCGTATAAGGTTCCGTTCCGTGTGATGAAAACTGGAGGTTGTATCTGAGCATTCCTGCATCCGCAAGGAGATGCGCGCAGCACTTGTCGGGATACAGAAACTTCTGAAGCAAAATGCTTGTGTTTCTTACTCCATTGGTGCTAAATGTATAAGATTTGACACTATTAGTATTGCATTCGGGCGCAAGCCTCGATACTATGCCGCAATTGCACCTACGAAAAGGTGCGGGAAGACACAATGACAGACACCGCTCAAAACGTAAATTTGCAGTACCTTCGTACGCGTCTTGGCCGCATTTGCGTGGCCATTATCGGCAGCACGCCACATGAGATGCTGGAGCGCGCAGCCGAGGCGGTGCGGGAAAACACGCTGCTCGAATTTCGCCTGGATTATCTTGCAAAGCCCCTGGCTGCCATGCCCAGGCTAAAGGAATTTTTGCATCTCCATCGGGAGATGACTGCGATTGCAACCTGTCGCCGCGAGGCGAACGGTGGCAAGTTCGACGGCAAGGTCGCCGACGAGATGGAAGTGCTGGGCAAGGCTGCCGCTGCCGGATTTCATTTAGTGGATATAGAGTTGCAGACTGCTGAAACACTCAAGCAAGCCGACTGGAAGAAAATCCGCGGGCACAGCGCGGCTGTGCTGATTTCTTATCACGATTTTAAGACGACCAAGGATCTCGACAAGATTTACGCTCGCATCCAGCCCTTGCATCCAGACTTCGTCAAGATTGTATCGACCGCGCGCTCGCTGGCCGACAACGTGACGATGATGCGGTTTCTAGAAGCCAAGCGCGATGAGGGCAACGTCGTCGGCATCTGCATGGGCGACCAGGGTATTATCAGCCGCGTGCTGGGGCTGCGCGCCGGCAGCAGGTTCACATTCGCCTCCGCAACGACGGGAGAAGAAACCGCGCCAGGACAGATTGCCGCTCGGACGCTGAGGGAGACCTATCGCACCGATCAGGTGGATGCGGGGACCCGCGTTTATGGCGTCGCGGGAGATCCTGTACGGCATTCGCTTTCACCCATCATGATGAACACCGCATTTCATCGCGAGACAGTCAATGCCGTCTATCTCACATTGCAGACGGAGAAGATCGCGGACTTGCTGCTGTTGATTCGGGAGGTTCCTGTCCACGGAGTTAGCGTCACAATGCCGCTGAAGCAAGAGATAATGAAGCATCTTGATCGTACCGATGTGTTGTCGCAAAAGATTGGAGCCTGCAACACAGTAGTTCGGTCGCAGGATGGAAAGCTGATAGGTTACAACACAGACGTTGCCGGGATAGTCCGACCGTTGGAACAGCGGATCGACCTGCGCAAGGCAAAAGTTCTGTTGCTGGGGGCCGGAGGGGCAGCGCGGGCTGCGGCCTTTGGGCTGAAACAAAAAGGGGCGGAAGTTTTCATTCTGAACCGTACTCCACAGACCGCGCAAAAACTGGCGCGCGAGGCGGAGGCGAAGACGATCCGCCGCGATCAGTTGGTCAAGGCAAATTTCGACCTCATCGTGAATGCGACCTCTGTTGGCATGACTGGGATGAAACAGCAGACCATTCTCGAAGAAAAAGAATTGAATGCCAAGTTGGTATTCGACCTGGTGTACAGCCCGATGGAAACTCCGCTGTTGAAGATGGCGCGAAGCAAAGGGCTGGCAGTGATTACAGGGGCAGAAATGTTCGTCCACCAGGGAGCGGAACAGTTCCAACTGTGGACGGGCAAGCCAGCGCCCCGCGAAGATATGTGGCGCGTTGTGACGCATGCGTTGCGGTCGCGCGTTGAGGGTTGAAAGACCCGGTAATAATTCAGCCGAAGAGAGGAGTCGTCGGGCAGCGGGTGCATACCTGGAACTCCGTTGACCGATGAGTGAAAACCTTATGTGGCGTCGATTGTTTCAAATCGGTGGTGGAATCGTTCCGTACCTTGCGTGGCTCATTCCGTTGATGGACCGCATGCTGGTACAGAAGCGTGATGCGGTCACTCCCGCATTGCTGGATATGAGCCATGATCTCAGAAGCGATTTGCGGCATGATTTACAGCAGCACATGGTAGCGCTACAAGCGGCGCAAGTGGATATATTTCCTGCGATCGAGGAGCAACATCGGCGTTTGGAAAAACTGGAAGAGCATGCAGCCGAATTGAATCATTCACTTACCGTTCTATCCGACGACCAGTTGGATCTGGCTGACCAGATACGTTCGATGGCCGGGTGGGTCCGCAACTCCGCCATGGCTGGCCTATTTCTGCTCATGCTGATGTTTGTATTGAAACTCATCCAGGCAATTCACGGTATGGGGCATTAGGCGTAAAGGAAGCAAGCCGCTTCATAGCCTGATGTTTTGGCATGGCTGGCCCCGTCTTTTATCCTGACCTCCATTTTTGCCCCAAGGTGATCGAAGAGCACCAGTTTCGCCCACGATTCGCCAGGCTCTACCTTCTCTTTAGCTCTTGCATTGCCGGGCAAGCGCCACTTTTCGGGTAGCCCGCTTAAAATCTTTCATTGGTACAGTTGCCTAGATTCCAACCATGGGACTAGGATAGCCTTGCGTTCGGTGCAGCCTGATGTTCGGCGCGCTAGTACGTCGCATATCTATAAGAGACAGGAAGTAAAAAAATCAACTTTCAGCCTGGACGCGCTTCTTTAAGAGTGTCCCAGCGTGATGGAGTGACTCTGTATGGCGTGGTACGCGTATTGCATTGCAGAAAAGCAGGCGTTTCCAGAAATAGCTCATCATCGTAAACCAGTTCCTTTGGATTCCCATGTAGGCGTTCTCGGAAATCAAATTTTCCTCTATCCAGCCAGTGATTTCGCAGTTATCGTCAGCGAGCATAATTCAGAAGACAATTTAGATCAAAAATCAGCCGTCGATCACGCCCGTGTGATTGCAGACTGTTTCCAACACTCGACCGTGCTGCCATTCCGATTCGGAACTATTTTTTCCGATGACGATGCGCTGCGCCGTTCCGTACGAAGCAATCAGCGCCAGTTCAACGCCAATGTTGAGCGATTGCGCGGTAAGGCGGAGATGCATCTGAAAGTTGTTCTGGAAGATGGCGGCCCGAACTCTCCGAAATATCTATCTTCCCCCTGCGTGGGCAAGGAATATCTTTCCCGTCTTCGGGAGACAGCAGCGCTACAGCGGGAGCGACAAACCAAGGCGCGGGCGGTTTTCGTGCAGGTCCATCGCATGTTTTCTCCGTTGGAGGAAGATATTTCCTGTAGGCGGATGGACAGCGGAAAGATGCTGCTCGACATCGCTCATCTGATTGACCACGGCAACATTGCCCGGTATCAGAACAAATACTCCAGCGCCAGCCAGACGTTGCGGGACTGCCAGATGATGCTTTCCGGCCCGTGGCCACCGTATCACTTCATCCAACACACACAACGTTCGCACGCGCATACGCAGGCGTAGATCGATGAATGTTTATAGATAGTAAAGACCCTCGCGGCCCCACAGCCTGCGAGGGTCTTTACAGGGGCCGCCTGTAAGGAGTGAGACTGGAGCGACGATTGCGGCCCACACTGTATGGACGCAGTCGGAAGAAAAAAGAAATCCAGAATCTACAGGAATTGCGACAGAAAAACTACTAAGAAATCCGGTCGACTGTGGAAACGTCCTTTTTTCTGCTCAAGATAAAATTGGCTTGCCGACGCATGACGGAAGCGCGCTCAATCTTGCGCCAGAAGGCCACAAAGTAATCGATGGCAGAGATGATAGAGACCAAAACCATGAAGTAAATGGCCGTAATTGCAATCACGTGTACCGGCAGAATGAACCATCCGACCCGCCACACGTCCCAGCGGCGATCCAGAATCGCCGCAACAACTGAGACGATCTGCGTCACCATTTTGAGTTTACCGAGATCGCTGGCCTGGATGGTGAAGCCTTCCGATACGGCAATCGAACGGAGTCCGCTCACTAAAAATTCTCGGCCAATCACCAGAACCGCAATCCAGGCGGGAACAATGCGGGGATTGAATTCCACCAGCGCGATGAAAGCCGCAGTCACCATCAACTTGTCTGCCAGAGGGTCCAGCAGCATCCCCATGGTGGTGATCTGCCCACGCTTGCGCGCCAGATATCCGTCCACTCCATCCGTGATGGAGGCCAGAATAAACAGCACAGAGGCAAGAATCTCCTGTTCGCCATAAAAAGCGTGGAGAGGAAAGCTTCTAGACAGCAGCCAGATGAGCAATGGCACGCAGAAGATGCGGCTCGTCGTAATGGAATTCGGCAGGTTCACTGGGGCCTGATATCCGGGCCGCTGTTCTAAGGAATGCTATACAGAGGGCCTTGCAAACATTATGCACTACGCCGCGTTTAGGCCGTGTGTTTCCATTTGCCCGGATACGCCATATCTTTCATAAACTATGGCACAGACGTGACTTCCGGCCACCCATGAGGAAACTTTCCGCCTGATTCTTCTATGAATGATCTGGCAAGGCTACTTCGTCACCGTGGAGCGCCTCCTCCGGCGCGTGTTCTGCCCATGCCTGGCTTGCATTTCCATCGAAGGGAAAAAACAGCATAAAGACTGTTCCGGAGGCAGCTTGTCTGCCCGGATCGTCTGGGGCCGGACGGCTCCGCACACGAACGGAACCCTGATGTTTCTTGATGATTTCCGAGCTGACCCATAGTCCGAGACCGGTTCCAGTGGTTTCCTTTGTGGTGAAAAATGGGTCGAAGATACGCTCGCGTACGGCCTGGTTCATCCCGGAACCAGTGTCCGAGACGAAGATGCGAACACCACGGACTTCAGGCATATTCCATGCGCGGGACAGACGCACAGAAAGGGCCAAGCGTCCTCCGCGCGGCATGGCATCCAGAGCATTGCCCACAAGGTTGGCAAATAGCTGCCGCATTTCTCCACTGAAGGCCAGTATTTCCGCGCCCTCGTTGTAGCGACGAATGACTTCCACCTGCGTCGCATAGAGACGCCCCTGATGCAAGGCCAAGACCGAATCGAGGATTTCGCAAGGATTGATGCGGACCGGCTTCGAAGATTGTCGATAAAAGCGTAGTGTCTGCTGGGTAATCTGCGAGACCCGGGCAATTTCCTGCTGCGCCAGGGTTGCGTATTTCAAAGACTCTGCATCCAGGGGCTGCTGGTGCAGAAGATACAGAAGGTTTGTCACAGCTTCCAGCGGATTGTTAATTTCATGGGCAATGGAGGCTGCCAAGCGTCCGGTGGCTGCCAGTTTTTCCGTGCGGCGCAGCATTTCTTCCGACAATTTTCTCTCAGTCGCGTCTACGACGACAGCGCCGACCCAGCGGATATGATCGGAGCCCGCCTGCATCGAGTTGGTTGGCTCGGCGCCTGTGCGTACGGGATAAAAACTAGTCAGCCAGGTGCGCAATTCGCCAGGTCGGGTCGGAAATTCGCCATGTAGTTCCAGATCGCGGACTGGCATGCCGGTAGTAAACACCTGTTCGATCGCGGCAGTAATTTCCAGGGCCATCGCGCTCGAGAAAACATCCTGCACAGTGCGCCCTAAATGGTGGCTGATGGACAGGTTGTTCATCTCTGCTAAAAACTGATTCATGCGCACATAACGCATCTTGCGGTCGAAAAATGCGAAGCCAATCGGCGCATTTGCCAGCATGGAGTCGAGCAGGGCAAGCGTGTCATCCAGTCCGGCACGCTGCTCGTTGAGTGCGGCCACCATGGTGTTGAAGGAACGCGTCAGCTCGCCAGCTTCATTCATAGAGCGGGTCTTCAGAGGAAATACGCCGCTGCGTTCCGGATCGCGAATCAGCAGTTTGGTGCCGCGTAGCAGTCCGTGCAAAGGCCGAGTGACTGAACGCGCCAGCAACAGAGAAAAAAGTGCGTTGGCGGCGATTGCCAGCAAAACAAACAGCAGGGCAGAGTGCAGCAAATTCGCCAGAATCAACCTATCTTCCGATGCATCCGAATAAATCCATGCCAGAGCGACTGGGGCGCCATCCACATCGATCGCAGTGACTGCCTCCATGCTTCGATTGCTGTTATCGAAAATTTTCGTTGCGTAAGGTGGACGAAATTCCCGTCGCTCGACCGCCGAAAGCGGAGCGAATATCGCCGAGCCAGTGCGGTCACTGTAAGCCAGGGTATTTCCAGAAAGATCTGTAATCCGAGCTGCACGAACGGTGGGCGTAGCAAGCATGTTGTCCAGAATGGACTGCACGGCGCTGAGACGTTGGTCCCGGATTTCCAGCGAAGCGACGCTGCTAAGAACATGGACCTGATAGGTCAGCCGTTCTGCGGTGCGGATACGCAGCGTGATCCGCTGCTGATGATAGAGGTAGCCCGCAATGATGGCGACCAGCAGGCACTGCAGCAAAGCTGTACCGAGGATCAGTTGCCCGCGAATAGTGCGTGGCATAAACCGATGCATAAGAATATGAAACCAATTCTATTGGACTGCCGTGCGACTGACTACTGTATTCCAACTGTGTTATGTGCCAACGATGGTGCTGGAACTCATGGAAGTATGTGCCTTGGAGGGACGAGTTAGTCTCTGTTGCAGTCCCGCAGCAATTTGTGCGCCATGGAAGCGGCCATTTTCAATGAAAATTTCGTTGGTGCGTGCCCCTGCGACGATGACGCCCGCCAGATAGATTCCCGGCACATTGCTTTCGAGTGTCTGCGGGTTGAAGGCTGGGGTGCGATCTGCGCCTGCCAGACGAATGCCCAGCGCTTCCAGAAAGCTGAAATCCGGGTGATAGCCGGTCATGGCGAAAACAAAGTCGTTTTTTATCGTGTGTTTGCCCCGCGGCGTGCGCAGGCGGACGCTGTCCAGGGCAATCTCTTCCACAGTAGTTTTGAAGTGGCCGTGAATCTCGTTATTGCGGATGCGATTTTCGATGTCTGGAAGGATCCAATACTTCACATGCCGATGCATGTCCGGGCCGCGATGGACCAGGGTCACGCGCGCGCCGTGCCGCCACAGATCGAGCGCGGCAATGGCTGCGGAATTCTTGCCGCCGATCACCAGCACATCGTGATCGAAATAAGGATGCGGGTCTTTGTAGTAATGAAATACCTTGGGCAAATCCTCACCGGGAACGCCGAGATAATTGGGCCGGTCGTAGTAACCTGTGGCGACAATCAGCGCGCGCGCTTGATAGGTGTGCTGGCGTTGAGAGGTGTCCGTGCAATGCACGGTAAAGTCGCCTGCCTGTCCGCTGACGCGGTCCACATGCTCATACTGCCGGACATCGAGCCGAAAATGCTGCGTCACTTTGCGGTAATACTCCAGCGCTTCCAGCCGGTTCGGTTTCTGGTTCGGGCTGCTGAAGGGAATGTTGCCAATCTCCAGCAACTCCGGCGTGGTGAAGAACGTCATGTTCGACGGGTAATGAAACAGGGAGTTGCAAAGGCAGCCTTTGTCGATCAGCGCTACGCGAAAGCCCTCGCGCTGCGCGTCGATGGCGCAGGCCAGGCCGGTGGGTCCGGCCCCGATGACGAGAACGTCGAAGCTGTCGCTTACGGAGGGTGCGGGTTGGGTCATGCTCTTATTTAAGCATTGTGGAGGAAATTAGAGGACAATCCCACCCTTGCTGCGCAAGGATGGGGCACCCGGCGTTCGTAAAATGGAGGTGCTTGTCCGCGCGGTCTTTTGGTGGACACAGCCGGGTGCCGGGTGCCCCATCCTTCGCGGGTCGCCGCGGCGACTCGCGAAGGGTGGGATCGATTACGCTCCCAGTTCCATCGTCAATTCGACGCGCTTGTACGCTACTTTGGGCGCGAGTCTGCCGTTGGTCTCCTTCGTGACCTCGACGAGACCTTAGCGTTGCATGGTCTTGATGGTGCCCGACACATCCTGCGTTTATCGCGCTTTTGACTTCCGTATCGCTATGCGATACACTCGGCAGGTGATTAAGAGTTTCGCCCACAAGGGCCTGGAGAAATTTTTCCGCACCGGATCGACTGCGGGAATTCAGGCCAAGCACGCCAAGCGTCTGCGCGTGCAACTTGGGATGCTCGACTGCGCCCGCAAGCCCGAAGACATGAATGCTCCGGGTTGGAGGCTTCATCGTTTACAGGCCAGCTTGCAGGGACACTGGTCCATCGCAGTCAGCGGAAATTGGCGTGTCACTTTTCGCTTTGAAGGCGAGGACGCGATCCTGGTCGATTACCGGGACTATCACTGAAAGGAACTTCCCATGCGTATGCACAACCCTCCACATCCCGGCGAGGTGGTCCGGGAATATCTGGGAGAGATGAGCGTTTCGGCAGCCGCAAAGCATCTGGGTGTCGGACGTGTCACCTTGTCCCGTGTCCTGAATGGAAATGCGGCGATATCGCCCGAGATGGCGGTGCGTTTGGCCGCGGCCTTTGGCACGTCTTCGCCCGAGGTCTGGCTGGGAATGCAAGCCAAGTACGACCTGTGGCAGTTACAGAAGCGGAACAGGATCAGAGTCGATCTGCTGCCGCATTTGCAGCATTCCTAGGGAGTGATGGGACTGCATTGAAACAGCCAGTTGTTTTAACTGCGACGTAACCAACAAATATTTTCTGGATTCTTCACGTCGCGACGCTTCATTCAGAATGACTCCTTTAACACTCGGCTGCACTGACCATCAATCCGTTCTGGAGACGTGTCTACGGCTGTGCGCTCTCTTACCCTTTCCAACTTGCTGCGCGAGGATTGAGTCTTGGACGCCTCGACAATAATCCCAGGTTAGCTGCACGAACCTGGGGCACCCGTGTTCGAGCAGCCGATATACTGAAATGTTTGTTTTCTCTCAAGGAGCAATGCAATGTCTGACGTTCAGAAAGAAGTTCGCAAAGAAAAAGATTCGCTGGGGTATGTGGAAGTCCCGGCGCATGTGTACTACGGAGCGCAGACGGCCCGCGCGGTCGACAACTACCCTATTTCTGGCATGCGCGCGCATCCTTTGCTCATCCGGGCCATGGGGATGGTGAAGGCGGCCGCAGCCCAGGCCAATAAGGAACTGGGTCTGGTCGAGGCGGACCGCGCCGACGCCATCGCGAAGGCGGCGCAGGAGGTGATCGAGGGCAAATGGAACGATGAATTTGTCGTCGATGTTTTTCAGGCCGGGGCCGGGGTCAGCTTCCACATGAATACCAATGAAGTGCTGGCGAACCGCGCCAATCAGATACTCGGCGGCAAGCTGGGCGAGTACGACCGCGTGCATCCGAACGACCATGTAAATTACGGCCAGTCCACCAACGACGTATTTCCCACCGGAATGCGGCTCGGCGCGCTGCTGGCGCTGGAGACGCTGTATCCGGTGCTGGAATCGCTGGCCGCCAGTTGCGACAAGAAGGCCAAGGAGTTCGACAGCGTCATGAAGTCCGGGCGCACGCACATGCAGGACGCAGTGCCGATCCGCCTGGGGCAGGAATTCGCGGCGTATGCGCTGGCCATCCGCAAGGCGCACAAAAACATTCGTCATGCCAGCGATTCGCTGCGTGAACTGGGCCTGGGTGGTTCTGCCGTGGGGACCGGGATCAACACGCATCCGGACTATCGCGTGAAGGCCATCGCGCATCTGGCGAAGCTCTCAGGGCAGAAGCTGATGCCAGCCGAAGACATGCGTTGGGCGATGGAGTCGAATGCGTGCATGGCCGATGTGAGCGCTGCGCTGCGCGGGCTGGCGCTGGAGGTCATCCGCATCTCGAACGATCTGCGCCTGCTGTCCTCCGGGCCAAATACCGGCCTGGCGGAAATCTTTCTGCCGAGCCTGCAACCAGGTTCGTCGATCATGCCGGGGAAAATCAATCCGGTGATGCCGGAGCTGGCCGCCATGGTCAGCTTCCAGGTGATCGGCAATGACACTGCGGTCGCCTACGCGGTGCAGGCGGGCCAGTTGGAATTGAATGTGATGATGCCGACGATGGCCTACAACGTGATGCAGTCGATTACGATTCTGGCCAACATGCTGCGGCAGTTCGACAAATATTGCATCGCGGGGATCACTGCGAACGAGGCACGCTGCGAACTCTATGCGCAGAGCACGGTGTCGTTGGCCACTGCACTGAATCCGTACATTGGCTATGCCAAAGCGGCGGAGATTGTGAAGG
>JAKAYS010000134.1 GCA_021826695.1 Acidobacteriota bacterium
CGGTGCTGGCAAAGTTTTGGGGTCCACTGGTCGGTCCCATCGTCGCCGTGATTTCCTTTGTCTGCTCGGTGGGCAATGTTCCGCTGGCAGCCGTATTGTGGAACGGCGGCATCAGCTTCGGCGGCGTGGTTGCCTTCCTTTTCGCCGATCTCATCGTACTGCCCATTCTCGACATCTACCGCAAATACTACGGGCTGAAGATGACGGCATTTTTGACTGTCGTCTTCTATCTCTCCATGTCCATAGCGGCGCTGGCAGTCGAGTTCATCTTTGGTCTTCTGCATCTTGTTCCGCACCAACGCTCGATCCAGATTGCCCAGGAGAGCATCCGCTGGAATTACACCACCTGGCTCAACATTATTTTTCTGATAATTGCCGCGTTGCTCGCTTGGCGTTTTCTGCGCACCGGAGGTCCACAGATGCTCCGCATGATGAGCAAGCCGCCTGAACACCCAAACAAACAGCAACACAGTCACATGCATCATTCATAAGAAGCGCCGCTGAGACATTGCAGCGTGCTCAGAGTTTTCCGTCTTGCTGGTGTGGCCTCGTTTTGAGGTGTATATGAATGCAGTATCAGTTCGTTGGGTGGCACAGCATTGCCGTAACGAAAAGATACCTATAGGAAAGACACATGCAGAGATTTTGCGGTGCGCTCCGAAAGTTCGTCTTGATTGCCTTAGCCTACTGCACCCTGTTGGTCACCTGCGCATCGCCCGCGCGCGGTCAGCAATCATCCCAAAGCAACAATACTCAAGCATTCACTCAGTCCTCGCAGGGTACGTACCCTGCTGGTGGCGTACAGAGTGCGCCGTCGATGGCGACCACACCCACGCCGGACGGGAACGCGATGAGGTCAACCGCGCAACCGCGCATGGGTAACGACAAGATGGGTGCCCCCGGTCTCATTCCGCCCGGAATCATGGTGGGACAGGCTGGGAAATGGATGGTGGGTTATCAGGTCACGTTTTACAAATTCGATGGCAATCTTGTCGGGACCGACCCCATCAGCAATGTGGCAGTTCTGCGGCAGTTCGCGGTGGCGCCGACCAACATGACGATGCAAATGCAGATGGGGACTGTCATGTACTCCCCAACCGATAAGCTCACGTTCATGGCCATGGTTCCTTACTCCAGCAAATTGATGAACCATGTCACCCGCGACGGTACGCGGTTCAGTGAACAAACCAATGGAATTGGCGACATTGGACTGAGCGGCCTTTATTCCCTGTACGCGTGGAAAGACCTCCGGCATCGGTTGCTGCTGAACGCCGGAATCGGGCTTCCGACCGGCTCCATCAACCGGACGATGGGAGGGATGAGGCTGGAGTATCCGATGCAGCAAGGGTCGGGGACGGTCTCGCTTATCCCCGGCTTCACCTACCTCGGTCAAGCGCTGCCCTGGGGCTGGGGAGCGGAGTTCATTCCGACGCTGCGGGTAGGCAGGAACAGCAATGGTTACAGGTTGGGTAATCGCTATCAGCCGAGTATCTGGGGCGCGCGGCAGTTGACTCCGTGGCTGAGTCTATCGGCGCGCGCCAATGGCAATGTATGGCATAACATCCATGGCGCGGATGCGGCCCTCAACCCAATAAATGAGCCGACAAAGAACCCTACACTCCAAGGCGGAAGACTCATCGACCTCACATTCGGGATGAGACTAAACCCGACTGAAGGGTTCTTGAAAGGCCACGAATTCTTCGTAGACGCCGACAAGCCAATCTTCCAGTCCTTGGACGGACCTCAACTTCAGATGCGCTGGGCAGTCCGGTTAGGTTGGCAGTGGGCATTCTGATCTTGCTGCGACATCAGCCGCCTCAAATCCTCCCGGTGGGTGAGAAACTCCTAACGCGCCAGGTTCAACACCATGGCCTTGTTCAGCGACGGAATGGCGGGCCTGATCGGGCATGGAGAAGACCTACGGCGTGAACGAGTACCGAATGAAAGCTCCGAGACGGGCGCGGCGTTTACGGTAGCATGTAAACGCCACGCCCGACCCATTGGCAATGCGGTTCAGAGTTGAGCGCCGATTCCAGCAGCGCGCAACGCGGATTCATGCGGTCCACGGCCAGAGCAGCATTCCGCGAGTTTGCTATCTACGACGACAGCAGGCACAGTATGCACGCCGTAGCGTTTGGCTTTTGCGGCTGCTTCGGGTTGGTGCATGTCATGGACGACAACGTCGCATGATCCACACGCCAGGCTCTGCACGAGCGCAACGGTTTCATCGCATACCCCGCACCCTGCGCTGAAGACTTCTACTTTTCTTTTGTTAGCGGCCATTTCATTTCTCCTTGAGCGCCCCTGATGGATGAAACATTTCCGCTGCCGGGGCGCAGATGCAGCGGGATGCTATGGGCCAACTGTTCCAGACAGAGGCCAGGATAAGCAGCCCCAATCCGACGTACAAGATTGGATTGGAAGCCAGAGAAAATTTGCCGAGCAGGATGAGGCCGGCTGCGATCATCCCCAAAATAAATGGCGCATATCCGCGCCGTTGAGGAGCGCGTATTGCTAAGGTCCCGACAGCGATCAAGAGGAAGACAACAGTTAAGGGCAGTAGGTACATCAAGTTCGGAACCAGAAAGCCGAGGCCGATAGAGGACAACAGTCCCGCGTAGGCGGGCCAGCAGGCGGGACAGGCAATCTTCGGCAGCAACGATAGCCCTATTCCAGGTGCGGCCAGCAGGTTCTGCTTCCAGGTACGGTCCGTCATGAGAACTCCTATCCGTCCAGGCTTTCGAGAATGGGGCAATCTTTCAAAGCGCCGCACCCGGAGCAGTCTTTTGCCATCCGCAGTAGGCTTGCATGGATGGCTTGGAGATGCAGAATTTTCTGTTCCACGTCGGCAATCTTCGCTCGCGCTCGCTTACGGATGTCGGCCTGTGTCGTATGCGCGTCGAGGCGCAAGGAAAGCAGGTCCTTGATCTCCTTCAGGGAAAACCCCAACTCCTGAGCGCGCTTGATGAAGTGAATCCGCCGCACAGATTCCGAAGAAAACATGCGATATCCAGCATCGGTGCGGGACACCGGCGCGAGGATTCCTTGACGTTCGTAGTACCGGATCGTCTGAAGATTGATACCCGCCCGCTTCGCCACTTGTCCGATGCTCAAGCTGTCCATGAATCCACGGTAAACCCTGTACTTAGGTATAGAGTCAAGCGGGAAACGAAATGAGGCCAATCTTCTCAGCAATCTCTAATTGAGCGAGCTGCTCAAAAGTCACCCCCTAAATTTCTTCTTTCGTTCCGTGCTCCCGCTTCCGGCAACGGTCTAGCAGAGGCGGGAAGAACCCGTCAAGGGTCTCCGCTGCGCTGCGATGAACGCGCAACGACCGCGCGCCCTTGACCGAACCTTCCCGCCCCCGCCCGTTGCAAAAGCCATGAAGCGGGAGCACTCAAACAAAGAAATTCATGTTTCAGGCAGTGCTCCTCCTCATGCACGCAAATCGCCCCACAGCGGGCAGCACAGAAGGAGCAACGTCATGGCATCGACCGTTACAACATACGCAGCAACCAGCAACGCCGCGCCGCACAGCAAAAATGCGGCGCAGCCGAACCGCAGCAACTCACCCTACCAGCAGCGCACCAGCCAGCGCGACAACCCCACGCAGCAGCTTATCAAGCAAGCGGTGGATTACCTCATCCAGCAGCTTGAGGCGGGCAAGAGCGAAACACTTGCCGCCTACCTGAACGCAATGGCGCAGTTCCATTCCTACAGTTTCGGGAACATCCTGCAAATTGCACGGCAGAAGCCCAACGCCACGCGCGTGGCAGGCATCCGCGCATGGAACGAACTGGGCCGTTACGTGAAAAAAGGCGAGAAGGGCATCCAGATTCTCGCGCCCATGATCGGCTATCGGCGCAGGAAGAACAATGCCGACGAGGAGCAGAGCACGCAGCCCGACGCGAAGCCCGCGCCCATGCTGATTGGCTTCCGCGCCGTCTACGTCTTCGACATCAGCCAGACCGAAGGCGCAGACTTGCCCGAACTGGAGCACGGCATCTCCGGCGAGGTCGGCGCGTACCGCGACCGGATGCTGGACTTCCTTGCCCGGCAAAACATCGCGCTGGAGTTCAACGAGAAGATTGCTCCGGCTTTGGGTGTCAGCTACGGTGGCAAGATTGCTTTGTTGCCCGGCCAGTCGAGGGCCGAGGAGTTCACCACTCTGGTCCACGAGACAGCGCATTTATGTTGCGTTCCTGTTTATGTTCTGTAGGCACCCGAGACATGCATTCCTACTGCGTGTGATGGTCACGAACACAACATAATTAGGGGTTGGTGGCGATACTGGGCAGATCACTTTTGCTCAAGGAGATCACCATGTTTGATCAGTTCTTCCGAGATCAAGCCACCGTCACCCGCTACCACCAATCACCCTTTGCAGCCGAACGTCAGGTTTACTTATCGAAGCTCATGGAGGAAGGACGCTCTATTGAGACGTTGCGGAATATTGCGTGGATATTGATGTATCTCGCGCGGCATCTGCCGCTCCATCAGGCCGAGATTTCGCCGGCGGAGATTGAGGCCGCGGCGACGACATGGGCCGCGACCACCCACCGGTCTGCAACCTGCCTTCACGTCGGTAAGAGAGAGTTCGTGTTCCATGCGACGAACTGGATGCGACTGCTCGGCCGGCTCCGGGAACCAGAAGTGAAGCGCCCGTTTGCCGCCGAGACTGACGCATTCCTTCAGTTTGCAATTGGCGAAAGGGGTCTCTCGCCCAGCACGATTCGACATTACCGTGTGTGCGTTGGCGAGTTTCTGTGCTGGGTCGAGCGGCAGAACAAGGCACTGCTGGAGCTCACCCTTGAAGATCTCTCTTCATATTTTCGGGTGCTCTCGCAGCGCGGATTGAAGAGGACCAGCATTGCCCTACACGTTGCCAAGCTGCGTAACTTCCTCCGTTTTGCAGAGTCCAGGCATTGGTGCAGATCGGGTCTCTCGGTGCTCGACGCTCCGCGGATCTATCGTCTCGAGAGCTTGCCGCGCGGTCCCGCGTGGAGCGATGTCCAGAAGCTGCTCTCTTCCTGCGCCGGCGATAAGCCGATCGAGATCCGGGATCATGCGATGTTGCTGCTGATCGCTGTGTACGGTTTGAGAGGCGGCGAGGTGCGTTATCTGCGCCTTGAGGACATCGATTGGGAACGCGAGATTATTCATATCCGTCGCGCAAAGCAGCGGAAGAGTCAGAGCTATCCACTTGCACAGGAAGTCGGCGCCGCGATCCTGCGATACCTCCGCAGAGTGCGGCCAAGATGTCAGCGGAGGGAGGTATTCCTCTCTGCGAAGCAACCGTATCTGCCACTGACGGCTGCTGGGTTTGGCACGATGGTGCAGAAGCGTATGCGCCGGTTAGGGATCGCATCTGTATGCTACGGTCCTCATGCGCTGCGCCACTCCTGCGCAACCCACCTGTTGGCAGAAGGTGTTTCGCTCAAGGAGATCGCCGACCATCTCGGGCATGTCTCCCTGGCAGCCACACAGATGTACGCGAAGGTCGACATGCTCGCATTACGTGAAGTCGGTAACCTGCCCATCAAGGCCCTTGTGAGGTACGCGGAAGAGAGCGAACGCAGCGCAACTCCGATCTTGCCACGAGGGAGCATGGAAGCCCTTCGCACTGTAGCCACCCTCAGCTTGGGAGGTCTCGCATGAACCTTTCAAAAGCAGTCGAGGGCTACATTGTGCACAAGCGCTCTCTGGGTATGGCATTTCGGAGCGACGCAGTTCGCCTACGTGCATTCGTTAGGGCTATCGGCAACTGTGATATGCGATTCATCAAGCCCGTTCAGGTGCGCCAGTTTCTTGACGGAACCGGTCCGGTTACATACTTCTGGTTCTCGAAGTATCACACTCTGACGGCGTTCTATCGCTATGCCATCGCCCGTGGATACTGTTCAAAAAGCCCGCTCCCGATCAACGTTCCCGTGAAGCCGGAGAAGTTTCAGCCCTACATCTACACGAACCGCGATATGAAGCGGCTGATCGAGGCAGCCGATTCTCGCCATCGTCACGTCTGGCTGCTCGAGCCATCCACGGTGCGAACGCTGCTGCTCTTGCTCTATGGAAGTGGTTTACGTATCAGTGAAGCGCTTCATTTGCGGATCGCCGATTTCGATGCCGATGCTGGTGTACTCACCATTCGCGAGACGAAGTTCTTCAAGAGCCGTTTTGTCCCTATAGGACCCGATCTCGCCCGCGTGCTATGCGACTACATGAAACGGCAGTGGGCAGGACGGACACGCACTGACGCGACCCCACTCTTTGGGACTCATAAAGGTGAGCCGATTCTGCGCCAGACGGCAGAACTCGTGTTCAAAAGGCTGCGCGAGGAAGCTGGCGTGTCGCGCTCGAAGGAAGCCAGATATCAACCGCGGTTGCATGACTTCCGGCATACATTTGCCGTCGTTCGCCTCGTCACCTGGTACCGCGAAGGCAAAAACGTACAGCGGCTTCTGCCCCATCTATCTGTCTATCTCGGACATGGGCGCCTCCAGGATACGCAACGCTATCTGACGATGACGACTGAGTTGCTTAAACACGCCAGTCGCTGCTTTGAGCAATACGCCCGGCCGGAGGTGCCTCATGTCTAGGGATGCGTCGATTGGGCCTTGGGTGAAGCGATTTCTCCTCGATCATCTCGTCTCAGAACGCAACCTGAGCAGGAACACGCAGCGAAGCTATCGAGACACACTGGCCCTTTTCCTGCCATTTGCAAGCGCCCGGAAGAAGAAGCCCATTGATCGTCTGGAGGTGATCGATCTTTCGCGGGAAGCGATCAGAGATTTTCTTGATCATCTCGAACAGAGCCGCAGCTGCTCGGTGCGCACTCGGAACCAGAGACTCGCCGCCCTACACGCGATGGCTCGCTTCATTGCGGAGCGCAGTCCAGAACACATCGACTGGTGTGGCCAGGTCCGCTCTGTTCCGTTCAAGCGTTTCGTGCGGAGAGAGCTTTCGTATTTGGACAAGGCTGAGATGGATGCCCTGTTGGCTGCTCCCGATCTCCGCACCAGGATGGGTGCGCGTGATCACGCATTGCTGCTCTTTCTCTACAACTCAGGTGCTCGCGTGACCGAGGCAACTACGCTCCGGGTCGGTGATCTCGATCTGCGCGTCAACCAGATCGGGAGTGCGCAACTGAGAGGAAAAGGTAACAAAACCCGCCGATGTCCACTTTGGCCCGCAACCTGCAATGAGTTGCTCAGTCTCATTCGCAACCGCTCTCCTGATGACCCAGTCTTTCTAAACCGTGTGGGTCAGCCGCTGTCCAGACACGGCGTTCATTGGATGGTCCGCAAGTACATACGCGCCGTCGCAGCCTCGCGCCCAGCATTGGCGAATAGGTCGATCAGCCCCCACACCATCCGCCATACGACGGCCACCCACCTCCTTCGTTCCGGAGTCGACATCAACACCATACGCGCCTGGCTCGGCCATGTTTCAATCGACACGACCAACATCTATGCGGAGGTGGACCTTCAACGTAAGGCACAGGTGCTTGCCCATTCAAACGCTCTCCGTACAACTCCCATCAACAACAAGCACTGGAGAGACGATCTGTCCCTGATGAATTTCCTGCGATCTCTGTAGCAGTGCTTGGTTGTGCGCCCTTCAGCAAGATGATCAGATCGGCGCTGAAGTAGTTCGTTCTGGATAGGTAGACGAAAGGAGGCTCATCCAAACAAGTTACGAGTGAGCGCCCGGCAACGAGCGGTCGGATCTCATCGTGTCATATCAAGGACAACCTGCGTGTCCTCGGATCGCAGGCTTATATGATCGGGTGCGCTTTCGAAATCGCCGTAAGTGAACCGGTAAAGGGAATTCACGCGGTCCTTCTTCATCTTTGAGCAGAAATCGGCGCGGCAGACAAAATCCTTCGGGCGGTTTACGAGAACCTCTATGGGCGTTTGAAAGCTGGGCGGGAAGAACACGCGCACCTGGCGTTGCGCATAGGCGTTTATATTACCGTGGAACTTTTGCGCAGTGAGCTTGATGTCGATGTCCCATGGAGCGTTGAGGGAGACTCTACCCTGCGAGCCCGCGAAATCGACCGTCATCGCCGATACGTCCACTAAACCGGATGTGTTGAGGACCGTGGCACGGCCCCGCGCCGAGATGCGAACCGGCCCAGCCATATCATGGACCTCTACGGCCGCATCGCTATGTACGGTGACAGGCGCTTCGGCGGGCGCTTCAAGAAGCAGGGTGCCCTGTCCTCCGGTCAGGCCGCGGGCATCGGTGTTATTCAAAGTGAGGAGGCTGCCGATGCGCTCTATCGATATTCTTTGTAAATAGCTGTTGGCTTCTTCGGCGGCGTTGCCTTCGCCCATCGCACAGAAGTGAATTGCCCAGTGATCCTGATTTGCGCCGACGATCCTGATCCAGTTGACGGGCTCGGCGGCTATTGTTAGCGCCGGAACTTCATCAAGTGGAAGGTTGAGCGTATCGAGACGAGTGCGCGCGTAGGGAGCCTGCGGAGAAACAGTGACAAACGCGTGTGTGCCGGGCGGAAGAGGGATCGGACGGTCGGCACAGTTCATCTGGAAGGGCCGCTCGTCGAAGATAGAGAAAGGCGGCGGCAGCGGTTGGGAGTTCTGGCTGGAGCAGGCAGTCATGCCGATTGTGAGCGCGCTGAAAGCGACGATGAAGGTTCGGCCGCGGAGGTGCATCACCGAGCGCAGCAATCGCTGTTTCTTATGGCATCCAGTCATATCGCCTCGATGTGATCGATGAGATTTTACGCCTTGTGGCACCATTCAGCGCGGAAGTGCGTTAAAGAAAACTCTCCCAGGCGTGTTTCCGCTTACGCTTCATCCATTGGCTAGACTCCCGGCGCGTTAGGGCTTGGATGATGTTTCGCACGCTCGAGCCGTTCGTTGACGGCTGGTCCCATTCGCAGAGCACACGCAGGTCTCACTACGATTGGCTCAATAGTTATGTTGCCTTCCATTCATCTCCCGGCCCCGTACTGACGCACTAAATGCTCTCTACACAACATAATTTTGGCCACAACATAAGTGTGCCAGTTCATGCACCAGCGTCGAAAACTCCTCGGCCTTCGACTGTCCCGGCAGGATAGCGATGCGTCCGGCGTAGCTCACGCCCAGCGCGGGCGCTATGTTCTCGGTGAAGACAAGCTCGATGCCCTGACGCTCGATGAAGGAAAGCAGACGGTCGCGGTTCTCGCCCACGTCGCCGCTGATCTCCCGCAGTTCGGGAAGCTCCGCGCCTTCGGTCTGCGATACGTCGAAGACGTACGCGGAACGGAATCCAACTAATACAGCCGTGTTCTGCTTGGTAATGTCCCTTTCGGCTTCTTCGTCCTTCTTGCGGCGAAGGCCGATGATGGGAGCAAGGATGCGGATGCCTTTCTGGCCCTTCTTGACGGAGCGGCCAAGCTCTTTCCACTTCCAGAACCCGGCTACACGGGTTGCATCCGGTTTCTGCCGTGCGATTTCGAGGATGTTTCCAAAGCTGTAGTTATGGAAGCGACTCATCGCGTTCAGATAAGCTGTGAGTGCTTCGGAGTGGCCAGCCTCCAACTGCTCGATGAGGCTCTTGACGTTGGCGGCGATTACTTCTTTCGCCGTCCGTGGCTGCTGTGGCTCGGTGCTGCTGCTTTTGAGGTATGCCATGATCGTGTGCTCTCCTGTGCTGCCCGCGTGGGGCGAGATTCTGAAGGAGGGCGTTCAGCCTTTGGCTCTCAACCAAATTTCTTTTGTTGAGCGCCCCCGCTTCATGTCTTGTGCGGCGGGCAGGGACGAGGCGGGTTCGGTCAAGGGCGGGCGTTTCGTGCCCGTTCATCGAGCGTCAGCGAAGACCCTTGACGGGTTCCGACCGGCTCTGCCATAAAGCCGCATGAAGCGGGGGCACTTGATAAAAGAAGAAATTCGGACTACTTCCGCATTGCTTTTAGGGGCGGGCGTTGCGGGCAGGACACAGGCCCGCAGAGGAGGGTGGCGGAAGACGCGAGGCGGCTGGAGACAGGGAGGAGGCGTACTCCCCTTAAGCATTACCCCATCTGCCGAGAAAATCCTTGTAGTCTGTAAGGTGCGTGGTGTAAACAAAATCTTTCTTTTCTTTTTGGTGTAAGGACGACATGAGCAACTATTCTGCCTGGGATGAACAGATCGTTAGCGTAACCTCGCTGTTGCTTGACCCAAACAACCCGCGTATCCCTGAACTCGGTCACAAAGCCAACCAGAGAGAGATTGTTGCTGAACTGGTAAATAACGATACGGTCTACGACCTCGCCAAAGACATAGCGGCCCAAGGTTTCTTCCCGACAGAAGTTCTTATCTGCGTCGAAGAAAATAGTGAGCTGATCGTGGTCGAGGGCAATCGGCGCTTGGCCGCATTGAAGCTGCTTTTGAGTCCGGAATCAGCGCCG
>JAKAYS010000135.1 GCA_021826695.1 Acidobacteriota bacterium
TTCATAGAGGTTCATCGTGACGTTGCTGTTTGCATGCCGCAGCAGCTCCTGCACCGCCTTCACGTCCTCCCCGTGCGACTTCAGAATCGTCGCAAAGGAATGCCGGAAAGTATGCCATCCCACCTTACCCGTGATTCCTGCCGTCTTGAGGGCCGGACGGATGTACACCCGCAGGGCAATCGCATGAAGTTGGGAGTGACTTGGTAGATGCGGCATCCGGGTTGATACTCGTGCAAGCGAGCGACAACGGGTGTGCTGTTTCCAGGAGGTTTCGATGGAGACAGCAGGCCGGTTGCGGTTCGCGGATGTATTGGTGTCGATTGAGGATCCTCGGCAGTCAGCCAAGGTCAAGCACGATCTGGTGGAGTTGCTGGTGGTAGCGGTGAACGCGGTTCTTGTGGGGGCCGATACGTTTGTGGAGATGGAGTTATGGGCGGAGGAGAAGTTGGAGTGGCTGCGCGGCTACTTGCGGCTTCCCCACGGCATTCCTTCCCGCGACACCTTCGGACGCATCTTCGGGTTGATTGATCCGCAGCAGTTCGAGTCTGCTTTCCGGCGTTGGGTGAGCGGCATTTTACCCGTACTGGGGGCGGAGATCGTAGCCGTCGACGGCAAGACCAGCCGTCGTTCAGGAGGCATCGACGCCACGGCGCCGCACATGGTTTCGGCCTTTGCTGCCGGGCCGGGATGGTGCTGGGGCAGCGAGCTACAGCCGAGAAGTCCAATGAAATTACGGCCATTCCCGAGTTGCTTTCGACCCTGGCGCTGACTAGCTGCACGGTCACCCTCGATGCCATGGGCACACAGACGGCCATTGCCGGGGCGATTCAGGAGCGCGGCGCCGACTACGTGCTGGCGGTCAAAGACAATCAGCCAAACTGGCTGACTCCATCCAGGATTTCTGGAACAGTTTCCGCGCCCATCCCGCCTGCCACTCCCGCACCCATCTGCTCAGAGCGTGGAAAAGAATCATGGCCGCATCGAAATCCGCCGCTGTACCGTCTTCGATCGACTGGAGTGTCTCGACAAGCCGCAGCAATGGAAGGGGTTGCGTTGCTTCGCAGTGCTCGAATCGGAACGGACGGTCGGCAACAAAACTACCCACGAACAGCGCATGTATATCGGCAGCCTGCCCCCCGATGCCGAACGCATCCGTCAGGCCATCCGCTCGCACTGGGCGGTCGAGAACCGATTGCACTGGGTCATGGATGTGTCCTTCAACGACGACCAGATGCGTGCCCGCACCAAAGCAGCCGCGCACAATCTCGCCGTACTCAAACACATTACCCTCAATCTGATCCGACTCGATCCGGTTAAACGAATAGGAAGCACCAAAACGCGAAGAATCATCGCCGCTACCTCCGACCAATACCGCGCGGAACTCTTAGGACTCAAATGATGTTCATGCGATTGCCCTGCTGGATGCGAAACTTTCAGAGCGCCTCTTCATTGGCTGGTCGTAGAGTATCGCTACGCAATTTCAACGCCGACAAAATATCTGTCTTGGTCAAAATGCCTTCCAATTTGCCCTCTGGAGACGTCACAAACAGCATGTGCTGGCCGCTCTCACTCAGTAACAGACGCAACGCTTCCATCACATCGCAACTCGAAACAACTTTCATCACTCTTCGATCAGCCAGATCTTCCACGCGTCGGATGGGCCATTCCTTAGGATCGATGCAGCCCAGTGTGGACACTGCAATGACTCCAACAAGCTTGCCCTCTGTCAGAACAGGAAATGCGATGTGACGATGGCGCAGGCACACGCTGTCTGCAAACTCCCGCAAGGTGGACGAGCCATGCACAGAAATCATCTGTCGCTGCATGACTTCCTGCACCGAAATATTCTTCAGTTCCTGAACTCTGATTCCTTCGTGCTCGCGCTGGTCGCCGGAGGCCGATGCTTCGCCGGACACTGCGTACGCAACGGCCGCGCCTATCAGCGCGGGAACAATAAAGGCATGACCGCCAGTTGCTTCCGCCACGAATACTACTGCCGCCAATGGCGTCTTGTAGCCTGCGGCGATGAACGATGCCATGCCAACCGCGGCATACAGTTCAAGAGATGGTGTACGAACGATGGATTGCGCGAAAGCGGTTCCTAAACTTCCGCCGGTCAAAAATAACGGGACAAACATGGCGCTGACGCCGCCGCTGGCGAGTGTAAACAGCGTTGCCGCGAGTTTCAGTATCCCGAAGACGATGAGTTCCAGTGAGCTGTGATGCTTGCCGAGAATTTCGCCGACAGCTTCATAGTTTGGCCCTAGCGGAATTAACGTTCCGTGGAACCATGTCACGAATGCGAGTCCGCAGACGCCAGTTAAAAACCCGCCAAGTGTGAGTTTGAGCCAATGCGGAATGTTCCAATTCACCATGAAAACACGCGCGCGGCGGAAGGTGATGGTGAATGCCATAGCGATCAACCCGATACCCAGGCCGAGCAGTGCGCACCATAGCAGGTCGCGTCCAGTGAAAGAAGTCTTACTGGCGAAGTTAAACAGCGGAGTTCCGCCAAGAAAGAACGCCAGCGTCACGTAAGACACTACCGATGCGATCAAAGACGGCAGCAACGCCTCATGCGCCAGGTCGTCTTTGTATGGCATTTCCAGCGCGAAGACGAGTCCCGTCATCGGCGCGCGGAAAACGGCGGCCATGCCCGCTGCGGCCCCGCTGATCAGCATAATGCGCCGGTCACGCGGCTTCAAACCGAAGCGCTGCAGCTTGGTCCATAAAAAAGAACCGATTGCGCCGCCGCCATAGATGCTCGGTCCCTCCAGGGCCGCGCTCCCTCCAAAACCGACCGTCGTGATGGCCGCGACGATCTTCGGAAAGAACGGCCGCACATCGATCCTGCCCTCATGCTCGTGATAGGAGCGGATGATTTCCTCGGTGGAATGCTCGTCGGGATCGGGCGTAAGGAACTGCATGATCAGCCCCGTGATTGCAAAGGCCAGGGTCAGACTCGGAATGATGGCCCAGCGGTGGTGTAGGTAGTAACGGAGCACAGGCGGCCATAGTTTGTCCAGAATGATGACCGTGACTGCCGTAATCGCCAGGCCCGTGGTCAACCCGATGACCGGCGCGATCAGCAGCCATTTATAAAGATTGCGCGCGTACGTCGCAGTGAGGTCCTCATGCACCGAAGGAAAATATTTGCGCAACAGCGGATGGTTCAGGATTCGCTTCCCCATCTTCGTTCTTGTGGTTGCAATCTCAGTCATGAGTTGGTCTTTCAGAGGTTTTTTGTCGTCGCGCGGTATGCGCCGCTTTCACTTTGTTCTGTAAAACTCTTTGTAATGCGTCGATCAAGTGCGGCGCCAGAGAATTCAACTCAAGCAGGTGCACTTGCGACAGACGATCCAAGACCCTGTGCCCCTTCGATGTGACCTGAAGGCAGACGCGCCGACGGTCCTGAGCGTCGATCTTCCGCCGCAACAGGCCCTCCGTTACGCATCGGTCCACGAGTTCCACAACACTGTTGTGCCTGAGCCCGAGTCGGTCGGCGGCATACGCAATCGACGGAGAAATTTGCGGCGAAGCGCCTGCAATCGCCAGCAATAGCTGGTGCTGCTGAGGATGAAGCCCCGCCTGTTGCGCCGCCGTTTCACTGGCGTGTAAAAACGTGCGCAACTGATGGCGAAACTCCGCAAGCGCCTGATGCAAGGCTTGGTGTGCTTCGCTCGAGGGATGGTCGGGATTCATTTTCATTAATTATATCGCAAAGCGATATAAATTTGGCAAACCTAAAATGAATGGCCTTCCCTTGATTTACTGTAACGTTGGCCCGAATTTTCTGGAGATTTCTTCTGTCAACGCACTGATCGTGTCCAGCGGCTGCAACGTCGGCAACACTGCGCCTGCGTTGCGTAGAGCTTCTAACGCCTGTTGTGTGGCGATGTTTCCCACCAGCGTGTCCTGCGCGAAGGGACAGCCGCCGAGCCCGCCAAGGGCCATGTCGAACCGTCGGCAGCCTGCGTGATAAGCAGCCAAAACTTTTGCTTCCATCTCGTCTGGCCTGGCATGAAGATGCACACCGAATTCCGCGCGCATGTCCGCTGCGAACACCGCCGATGCCAGATCGTCAATCTGCTCCGGTCCCGCCACGCCTATCGTGTCTGCCAGGGAAATCTGCGTGACGCCCATCTCCGTCAGCAGTCCGCACGCCTCCAGGGCCTCGTCCAGACTCCAGGCATCGCCATAGGGATTGCCGAAGGCCATCGAAATATACACCACGAGTTCCAGGCCCGCTCGATACGCCAATTCTGCGATGGTATCCAGAGCGTCCAGAGCTTCTTCCGGAGTCTGGTGCTGATTGCGCTCCAGAAAGCCTGGCGAAATGGAATACGGGAATCCCAGCGTGCTCACCGAACCGGTAGCGATGGCACGCTCGGCGCCCTTTTCATTGACGACAATGGCGATGATCTCGACATCTTCCCGCGTTTGCAACAGGCGCAGCACCTGTTCGGAGTCGGCCATTTGCGGCACGGCTTTCGGCGAAACAAACGAGACGGCGTCGATGTGTTGAAAGCCAGCGGCGATCAGCGCACGAAGGTATTCCGCCTTTACTTCCGTAGGAATCTGTTTCGGCAGACCCTGCCAGGCATCGCGCGGGCATTCGATAATTTTTACTTCGTCATTCATAATGTTTCATTCGTTAGGAATGCAATGACGTTTCCAATCCGCGGGACCAATCGCCAATCGATGACGCGATCTGACGATAATCCCAGAGCGTCACGCCGCTCACTTTGCCTGCATGCAAATCCGCACAACGCTGATTGATGGCGGCAATCGTCTGCTGGCAAAATTGCAGCGGCTGCTTCGCCTCCGGCTCAAAGGTAGGCGTCAAAAAACTGAGTGGATGCGTGATTCCAGTTTGCTCTCTCATCTCCGCCAAAGGCCAAGCCAGGCATTTGCGATAGTACCCTGCAATGTCGCCGCCCTCCACCACGCCGCCCTCGTAAAACTGTACATTCAGCCAGTCGATATTGTTCCCGCGTTTCCTGCGCGTGGCTTCCAGCAGGCTTCCCTTCAGGCCTGGCAGAACCGTTCTTTTCGCGTAGATATCCGCAGCCACTGCGGAGATAGGAGCGTGCGTCACTATATGCGTGGGATGCAGACGCTTGTACTCGTTGGTAATTTCTACGAGCGTGCTTCCGTACTCCCGCTGCACGCCGATCCATTGGTCCAAGCCGCCTTGGGTTGGCTCCGCATCAAGATCGATGCCGTCCAGCCCAAGCGGAGCGATGACTTCGTCCGTCAACTGACGCACAAATCCAGTCACACCAAAACTGCGAATCGCGTCAAACATCGGAGCAGACGCCCATCCGCCCATGGAGAGGAGAATTCGTTTGCGCGCGCCGAATCCGGATCGCAGCCGCGCCAGCATGGCGGGCACCTCCTGGGCAAAGGAGGAAAACTCGTTGCCGTTGTAGGTCAGGCTGAGTTTTCCATTCGCAGCGCTGGCCTGTAGAAAAGAAAGAACCAACACATTGAAGCTGCTGGCACCCACCGCCTCGACGGCGCTGCGCATCGCGGCCTTATCTGTTTGGGTGAATTCGCCAAGCACATACAGCACGCGCCGCGTCGCATCTTTTCGAGCTTCCATAACGCTTGCTGCCAGTGCGGACTTAGTAGCCATGGCGGCAATCGCCAACACACCGATTGAAGACCGCAAAAATTCTCGACGCTGCATTACTTCCTTCGACTCCGCGTGAAGAATTACGTTTGCAGAATACCCGGATGAAACTGCGGAACTTCAGGATTCAACGACGCGGCTTCCAGCGCGATGATCAATACATCGCGCGTTTTCGCCGGATTGATGATCGCATCCACCCACAGGCGTGCCGCAGCGTAGCGCGGGTCGGTCTGCTCGTCATAGGTGGCCTTGGTCGAGTCAAACAGTTCCTTCTTTTCTGTATCGCTCAGCTTGTGGCCGCCGCGTTCCAGTTGTTTAATTCTCACTTCTACCAAAGTATTGGCGGCGGAAGCGCCGCTCATCACCGCATACTTCGCCGTCGGCCACGCAAAGATGAACCTTGGATCGTAGGCCTTGCCGCACATCGCGTAGTTCCCTGCTCCGAACGATCCGCCGACGATGACAGAAATCTTCGGCACTACACTGTTGGAAACCGCGGAGACCATCTTCGCGCCGGAGCGGATAATGCCGCTCCATTCCGCATCGCGACCCACCATAAATCCGTTGACATCATGCAGAAAAATCAGCGGTATCAGGTTTTGATTGCAGTCCATAATGAAACGCGCAGCCTTGTCGGCGGACTCAGGATAGATAACGCCGCCAAACTCCATGTGCTTCTCGCCGGACTGGCTGGTCTGCATCTGGTGCGTCTTCTGATTGGCGACGATGCCGACCGCGAAGCCGCCAATGCGCGCATAGCCGCACAGTAGCGTCTGCCCGTAATTCGGCTTGTACTCATCAAATCGAGAGCCATCCACGATGCGCGCGATGATCGCGTGCATGTCATAGCTGCTGGCTGCGGCCTTGGCTGCGTCCAGATTCAAAATGCCCAGCAGGTCTTCGGCGGGATACTTGGGCGTGTCCTTGTCTGCATCGTATGGGATGCGATCGAACGGCGCGCCGGGACGATGCCCCAGCCGCGACACCAGTGAACGCAGCCGCGCAATGCAGAGATGATCGTTCGGCTCTTTGAAATCCACTGTGCCAGAGATTTCGGCATGCATGGTCGCGCCGCCGAGTTCTTCCGCGGACACCTTCTGCCCAATCGCCGCCTGCACCAGAGCTGGGCCAGCGAGAAACAGGCCGCTGCCCTCCGTCATCAACACATGGTCCGTCATCACCGGCAGATACGCGCCTCCGGCAACGCACATGCCCATGATGGCCGTCATCTGCGGAATGCCTTTGGCCGACATCACGGCGTTGTTGCGGAAGACGCGGCCAAAATCGTCCTGGTCGGGAAAGACGTCTTCCTGGAGTGGAAGAAAAATGCCGGAGGAGTCCACCAGATACAGCGTCGGCAGATGGTTTTCCATCGCGATGTGCTGCGCGCGAAGCACCTTTTTGGCCGTCATGGGAAAGAACGCGCCCGCCTTCACCGTGGCGTCGTTGGCAATGACCATCACCAGGCGACCAGCCACGCGGCCCACGCCCGTGACGACGCCCGCCGAGGGCGCGCCGCCGTAGTCGGCATACATGCCGTGCGCTGCGTACAGGCTGAGTTCGTAAAACTCGCTACCGGGGTCGAGCAGCAACTCCAGCCGCTCGCGAACGGTGAGCCGCTTTTTCTGGTGTTGCGCCTCGATGGCCTTCGCGCCGCCACCCTGACGGATGATCGACTGCTCCGCTTCAAACGAAGCTAGCAAAGTACGCATGGAGGCAGCGTTGGCTTTGAAACGCTCGCTCGCGGTGTCGAGCGCTGACGGAAGAATGTTTGCGAGCGCGTCGTTTGTATCTTTTATGCGATCAGCAGTCATAGGCGAAAAAAAGAAACGGAAGACTGCTCAGCATAGAACACTGGAAGGGTTGGAGCAACTATTCGGTTCGCTCTCATCCACTTTTATGAATCGCAATAAGGTTATGCCAAAAAAATATCGAATCGATATTGATATCGAAATAGGTGGGCTGATAGTCGGGGATTTTGAGCTCTTCGTGATTGAGACCATCGACTAAATTCTTGAAGTACCCCATGGCCGTTGACTCAGTATTGTCATGTTTTTCAGTCTTACCGCCATATTCAGGCCAATAAGAAGTTTGTGTATCTTCCACAAAATACCAACCGCCCTTATTCAGCCTCGGAAATAATATTTCAAATGTGCTTATAATGTGTTCGTTTCTGTGGCTACCATCATCAATAATTATGTCAAGACCGGCTGATGAAGAGTTAACAATGCGATTCAATATCTCCTCATCAATCTGGCTACCTTGCCAGATTCTAATCCTACTCTCCTTCATCCCGGACTTATCATAGATATCTAGTCCATGCACGTTAACGCGAGGGAAATAGGCCTTCCACATTCTCAACGATTCTCCACCTTGATGGGGGTCTTTGTATCCTCCTATACCAATCTCTAACATATTAAGTTTTCTATTCCGTAGGCCTGATAGCAAAGATTCGTATCGTGGTATATAGCCATGTGCCAACTTATCCGTTCCAAATATCGTGGCTAAGACAGAAAGATTGAGATTGCATATGGAAGGCAACCATTTTAAAAAAAGCTTATGACGAATTATCGGCTTAAGTCTGTTTTTATGTTTATTGACAAGCCCTTTACAAATTGGATTATCCGTAATAGCCATTCTGAACCCTTATGATATTTGGATTTATGCAGCAAGCTGTAGATTCTTCAATCTTCATCTGTAGACAAAAATAGTTTAACAATGCGAAGTACATCAGGCGGCTTGTAACAGGTCAACAATGTTCTCAATGGCCTTGTCGGCCTTGTGGCAGGCGGCTTCCAGTTGGCTGTTTGGTCTGCTTTGCTGTTCTGGTTTGTGGTGGAAGCGGCTCTGCCGATGCGCCAGGATGCGGTAGTTGGGGTCCGCAGTGGGTCGCCGCGGCGACCGGCACGCCGATACGAAAGGTGCGGCCCTGCTCCATGCTCCTGAAGATGAAGTAGACGCCATAGGCATCCTTCTTTTCCATGCGTTCATGTGGCGCAGCGCGGGCAAAACATGGTCCTCTTTGCGGACGCCTTTCTCGGCCCATTCCATCGCGAGCTTGTGGTTGCGGGCGTAGGCCTCCACCCAGCTCCGGTAATCGTCGGTGCGCTGGCGGAGAACCTCCTTGCTCACCACCGGAATGCCGAGCACCTGGCGAAAGAAGTAGACCACATGTTCGGGCCGGAACAAGCCGCTGGGGTAGCCGTGGATGACAACGCGGTCGAAGCAGTGATAGACAAAAACGATCAGGCTGCCAAACAGCTTGGTGAACCTCTCCATCGGTCGCCTCCCTTTGCTCTCGTCGGGATAACAAGATCATCGGACAGGCGACCGCTGGTTTCAAAATTTCAAATATCTTTGGCTAGCTTTGCGATATACGTCAGTAGCTATTCCACGGGAAGCCCGTCTCAAGCTTTGCGCTTGCCGCGTTCTTCCTGCTGGCTGCCCAGAGAGCGCTCGGCCTGGCGGGTGGTGATGACTTCGTCCGGCGTGCGAATCACGGCGTAAATGCCTGCGGCGATGGCGGCCCCAATCAGCGGCGCTACGATGAACAGCCATAACTGCTGGATGGCCCATCCTCCGACGAAGACGGCTGGCCCGATGCTGCGCGCTGGATTTACCGACGTGTTGGTAATGGGAATGCCGACCAGATGGATCAGCGTAAGCACCAGGCCAATGGCCACGCCTGCGAACCCTACAGGGGCCTTGATGTCCGTCGAGCCAAGCACGGTGAGCACCAGAAACGCGGTCAGAATGACTTCCGCAAGAAAAGCCGCCTGCAGGTTGTAGAGGCCGGGAGAGTGCATTCCGTAGCCGTTCGCGCCCAGGCCGCTCACGGATGCGTCATAACCACCGGGAATGCCGCGCGCAATCGATAGGATGAGGCCAGCCGCGAGCACCGCGCCGATAATTTGCGCGATCACATACATGCTGGCATCTTTGCCATTGATTTTCTTTGTAAGGAAAACGCCGAAGGTGACGGCGGGGTTGATATGGCAGCCCGAAATAGGCCCGATGGTGTAGACCATCGCTAGCAAGGACAAGCCGAAGGCAAACGCCACACCCATATATCCGATGTGCGTGCCCGCCAATACTGCACTACCAACGCCACCAAAGACCAGGACGAAGGTTCCCACAAGTTCCGCAAAATACTTCTTCATACCATCTCCTTCTAGAAATCATCCGAACTATACACCCGCGAAGGAGAGTGGGACTATGAAAAAAGACAACATCCCAGGGCAGACGCATCTTAAGATTGCTATATGCGGAGCGGGTTGGCTGAGATGAGATGGGGAGATGGACAGTCCCCTAAGATATTTTGCAGAATTGCGCGATCCGCGGGTGGAGCGGACGCGGGAACATTTGCTGGAAGAGATTCTTCTGATCGCCATAGCGGCGGTTCTGAGCGGTGCCGAAAGCTGGAACGGCATCGCCGATTACGGGGAGGACAAGCGAGAGTGGCTGCAAACCTTCTTGACGCTTCCGTCGGGCATCCCGTGGCACGACAGCTTCAACCGGGTGTTCTCGGCGCTCGATCCGGAAGAGTTGGAGAAGGGCTTCGTGGCTTGGGTGTCGTCGATCGCCAGGCTGACGGCGGGACGGTGGTCACCATCGCCGCCATGGGCTGCCAGCGCAGCATCGCCGCCAAGATTGTTGAAAAGAAAGCCGACTATATTTTGGCGGTCACAGAAAACCAGGGCCATCTTCTGGAAGAGATCGAAGACTCCTTCCAAATGCTGGCC
>JAKAYS010000007.1 GCA_021826695.1 Acidobacteriota bacterium
ATGCCAATCAGTGGACTGCTCAAATCTCAAAACTCTCACGACCATCTGCTGGGCCGCAATCTGCCGCATACTGCGTTGCTTTCACTTGCCATCAGTGCGATTTCGATTGTGATTTTGTGGCTCAAACAGAGAGACCGCTGGCTGCTCTACGCGGAAATACCTTTCTTCGTTGGCGTGCTGATGCACGCCGGGTACATTACGTTGCGGATGACGAGCGAAACACGTTGGACATGGTATTACGTCAGTTGGGCGCTGCTGGCAGCTTTGACTGCGTCCCGGGCCGCAAACTGTCTACTTCGCGTTCGCGCTCCGATGGGTGGAGTGGAGAAGCCAGAAACCGCTGCGGTTAGCCAAAACAAATCCTCAATCGGATTGAAGCTGCGCAATGCAGGAATGGTGCTTGCTGTTTTGCTCTCCATGCTGCTCTGGTACAAAATGGGCCTGCAACACAGCCGCGAAACGGCAGCAGAAGATACAGAGGTCCCAATCATGAATCGTGTGCTCGAAGCCGACCATGTACATCGTTTGCTCGCTTACGATCAGCCCGGCGGGATGGCCTACTTTACGCGGATTTCCGTCGTCCCACTCGATGGCCTGATGGCAGATCGTGAATTTCAGACAAATCTTGCCCAATATGGCATCGGAGAATTTATTCAGCGAGACCGGATCGATGGCTTCGCCGGACCGACGGTCCCGTTGGATGCCTGGGGCAAGAATACTTATTGCGGTCACTTGTTCTTGGAAAGCACCAAATATACCTGCGAACCATGGATCCCTGGGCCGGATGGAGGACCCCAATGGATGATTACAGGCGTCGAGGTCTACTCGCGATTGCCGCTGGCGCCTGCGGGCTATATTCCACTTCCGCCGAGGAACATTCTGTGGACGGGGAAGAATTATCTGACTGTCTGGAGAATTTCCGATGGTGGCAAAGCTCCGTCTCCATAATAGGCCGATACGACCTCCAACTAGAATCAAGACAGTACAATTTTTGGTATTCAGGAACTCTTCGCCGGGTGTTCGACAAGAGATTTGGCATCCGTTATGCTTTTGCGCAATCTAAATAGTTGGTCACGATGAAACATCGCCCTACACATTTCATGCTCGGAGCTTTGCTGACTGTCCTGATTCTTCCGGCGGCGGTTGCGCAGATGCAAAACAACCCGAGTTCAGCAAGCGATCCGATTTACGGCAGCGTGACGACGGCGCAGCCTGTCGCTGGCGCGCTGCCGCTCTCGTTGGACGATGCGATCCGGCGCGGCCTGGCGCATAACCTGCAAATGGCAATTGCGACGCAGGACCAGCGCACCGCCGCTGGGGAGCGGCTGGAAGCCATCAATTACCTGATGCCGACCATCACCTGGCAGGCAGAACGTAGCCGCAATCAATTTAACCTGGCTGCGGAAGGATTTCGCCCAAGCACCTTTAGCTCTTTTCCTCCGGGATTCTTTCCTCCTTCTTTGATCAGCGGCTTTCAACCTCTCGTCACAGTCAACGTAGTCTCAGCACAAGCCAACCTGGACCAATCGCTGTTCGATCTCCGTTCGCTGGAACTGTATCGCGCCGCCAAAGAGGAAATCCGCGCCGCGGACTACAGCCTGGAAACATCCCGGGGAGCTGTCATCCAGACCGTTGCCAACTCCTATTTGCAGGCGCTGGCGGACGCGGCCAATGTATCGAACGCACAAAGTTTATTGGCGTCGAATGCGGAAATCCTGCGGCAGGCCACACTGGAACATCAGGCGGGGACCATAGCCAAGCTGGATGAATTACGCGCCCGCGTGCAATACCAGCAACAGGAGCAAGTCGTCATCGCGCAACAAAATGCCTTCAAGAAAGCCGAGATCGCGCTCAATCGGCAGATTGGTCTGCCTGCGGACCAGGAGATTCAACTTACAGACGAGACACCGTACGCGGCTCTGGATACGATGCCCCTGGAGCAGGCGCTACAGATCGCTTACAGTCATCGCCAGATTTATTTGCAGCTCCAGGCAAAGTTGCGTTCTGCACAGTATCAACAACGCGCCGCCCGCTTTGAGCGTCTGCCAACTCTCAAGTTCAATGGCAATTATGGTGTTGTAGGAACAGTCGGCAGCATTTATCACGGTGCTTTTCTTGCACAGGGGACCATCAGCATTCCCATTTTTCGCGAGGCGAAATTTCGTGGCGACCGCGATGTCGCCGATGCAGCGGCCCGTAATACGCTCTCACAGTTAGCCGACCTGAAGAACCAGATTGAAGCACAAATACGCGACAGTATGCTGGACACCGCGGCTACCGAGCAATTGGTAAAAGTCGCGCGCAGCAATGTGGCCCTGAGCCAGTCGTCACTTGACGACGCTACGGATCGATTTAAGAATGGAGTCGATGACGATCTACCGGTGGTCGAGGCGCAGGCAACTCTCGCGGCTGCGCAGGCACAACTGGTGAACAGCTTGTATCAATACAATCGGGCCAAGCTCGGCCTGGCCAGGAGCCTTGGCATCATCGAGCAGCAATATCGTGTCTATTTGGGAAATGATATTCAGGCTGATGGCGCTGGTGGAATCTCGCAACTACACGGGCCCGGCTATCCCAACGGCCGTTCTTTTGCTCCATCCGAATAAAATCAGCGCAATCGTCAGCAATTGCACGGTTGCTGTCAGCGCAACGCACGCCGTCCATCCGCCCATTCTCCACGCATAGCCGGGAAGTATCCCAGCCACCGTTCCGCCAATGTAGTAGCAGGAAAGATAGAGTCCAGCAGCGGAGACACGTGCTCCTGCTGGGGCCGCGCGACGCAGATAGCTGATGGCCGCAGCCTGCGCGATAAAGACTCCGCTGGAACACAAGACCAGGCCAACGATGATCTCCCAAAGCGCTGGAGCCAGCGTGCATAGAACGCCGACAAGAGACAACACAATCGCCGCCATAATTCCACGGCGCAAGTCCATGCGCGTAAGCAGCAACCCTCCTACGGGCGTCGCCACAAGCCCTACCAGATAGACGGAAAACAACAGGCTCAGCGCAGATGTGGAAAGCCCGTAGGGAGGCGCAGCTAAATGAAATGTGATGTAAGTGAAAATCGAAACCAGCGCGAACAGGATATTGAATCCAATCGCGAAAGTTACCAGCAGGTCCGTATTCTTCAGATGGCGTAACGCGCGAAGCAGGTGCGGCTCCGCCTGGTGTGGGTGGTAAGCGAGGCCGCTGTTGCGGGCGTCCGGAAGCCCCGCGGCTATAAGCAGCGCACCCGCCACATTCGCCAGTCCGAGTATCACAAATGACCACCGCCAGGTGTAATGGTCGGCAATCATACCGGCGATGAACCTGCCCAAAAATCCGCCGAGGACCGTTCCGCTCACATAGATTGCCATCACGATGGCCACGGTCGTCTCCGACCATTCTTCCGTAACGTAAGCAATGGCAGTGGCAAAAATGCCAGGCATTAGAATGCCCTGAAGAAATCGCCAGAAGATCAACTCTGGCAAACTGTGCGCTGTGGCCGCCAGCAGAGTTGGAACTGCCAGGGCAAAGATAGACCCTACGATGGTCCGCTTGCGGTTGTACCGCTCGGCATAGCTGCCCACGATTGGCGCTGCCAGGGCCACCCCCAGCGTCGACGCGCTGACCGTCAGTCCCGCGGCGGCTTTCGACACATGGAATAGCTGCACAAGCATTGGAAGCAACGGCTGCGTGCAGTACATATCTATAAACGCGAACACTCCGCACATCGCAACAGCCAGCACTCCGCCAATGGGTCGCAGGGAATCCAGCCGGATTGCGCCGGTTTTCCGATCGGCGAGAACGTAGTCCACGCTGTGCATAGTGAAAAATTCCGCGAAGTATTCAGAGTACAGCAGCAGGAAATACAATTGCGATACCTACAGCACGCGTGACTGTTCGCGCTTCGCAAACGCCCGCAACCACAACTGTAGCCGAATGTGGCAGGATAGAAGAGAATGGCAACCCAGCAAGACCCCCACCGAGCCGCTGCTGCGTTTGCATCCCGCGATTTTCGGCGCTATCAGCTTGCAAGATTGCTGGTGATTATCGGCGCCGAAGCGCAGGCCGTCGCGGTTGGGTGGCAAATCTACCAGATCACCCATCGCGCCATTGACCTGGGCTATACCGGTTTGGCCTTATTTTTGCCTGGAATTTTATTCTTGCTGATCAGCGGCCACACGGCTGACCGACATGATCGCCGCCATATCATTCTGGCCTGCTACAGTCTGCAATGCCTGTGTACCGGAACTCTGTTTTACCTGGCGTGGATCAACACCAAGCACGTCTCGGCGCTCTTCGTGGTGTTGTTTCTGATCGGAACTGGTCGTGCGTTCAGCGGGCCGGCCAGCTCCGCCCTGCTGCCGCATCTGGTGCCAAAGGGAGACTTCGTCAATGCCGTCTCCTGGGGCGCGACGATTTTTCAAATGGCGAACTTTGTCGGCCCCGCGCTTGGCGGCGTGCTCTATACTCTGCCGCTCCAGCGCTGGCTGCCTGCTTCTATCGGCACACATTTGGTGGGCGGGGCGATTGTCTATGCTTTCATGCTGTCGTGCCTGCTTGGATTTCTCGTTTTGCTTGCTTCGCTGTCGGTGCGGCCGGGACGCCAGGAACAACGTGCCATGTCCGCGGAGACGCTACTGGCAGGCTTTCGCTACGTGTGGCGCAAAAAACTGCTGCTCGGCGTGACGACACTCGACCTGTTTGCTGTACTGCTGGGCGGGGCCGTCGCCCTGCTGCCGATTTTTGCGGAAGACATTCTGCATGCCGGTCCGCGTGGACTGGGAATGCTGCGGGCAGCACCGGCCTTTGGAGCGCTGGCCATATCCATTTTGCTGACCTGGCGGCCGATGAAGCATCATGCAGGCAAGCGGATGTTGTTCTCCGTCGCGCTGTTTGGCGCAGCCACGGTGGTCTTCGGCCTGTCGCGCAATTTGATGCTTTCGCTTGCGGCGTTATTTGTCGTTGGCGCTGCGGACATGGTGAGTGTGATCGTGCGATCTTCCATGCTGCAACTCGCCACACCCCAGGGAATGCGCGGTCGGGTAAGCGCCGTGAACGCTCTGTTTATCGGAGCCAGCAATGAGTTTGGCGGATTCGAAAGCGGTGTCACCGCACAATGGTGGGGCGCGGTGCCAGCGGTCATTGTGGGCGGAGCAGGCGCAATGGCAGTCACCGCAGCATGGTCGATGCTGTTTCCTTCCCTACGCAAGGTGGACCGCTTAAGCGAAAATGAACTCCTCGGCGCCGAGCAGGAGGCCGCGACCGCCGAGCCGCAGAATTAGGCAGCGTCAACTGAATGATGTTGTGTGGTAGCTCCTACCGCATCCGCACAGCCAGCAAAGACATGCTGGAATGATGCCGACGGCGACGGCGATGCGCAGCTACACGACGCGCATTGTGGACGTAGTAGCTGTGGGAATGGGTTGCAGCAGCATTCACTCTGACTGGCCGCGTCAATGCACCGATAGCAGGCTTTGCAGGGACCTCTGTAGCGGGCATCGCGTCGGAAGCGATCAGATGCTCTGGCGCGGCGCTGCGCGGCGCGTAGGTTTTGTAGACAGAAATATGGAAGCAGGCTTGCTCGAACTCTTCTTCCACATCCAGCCTGCCACTGTTCTGCAAGTGTCCAAGAATGGCCCGCATCCAGGCAATCTCATGCTGCGACATGCCTTTCTTGCCTATGTCGATGGCCTGCCCGGTGAGGTGGGGAGACGCTGTATCTCCAAAAGCCGGGGCCGCATTGCCGTTGTAACGCGCCAGATGCCGCTGGAAATCTACCGTGCGTACAGCGGAGGTAACGAGGAGAGGATGTCCAAAAACGCTGTCATGGGCGCGAGAAATATCGCCTAAAAATTTGGCGGTCCAGGGCCGGCAATAGCGCCGATTGAATGGCAGACGCGGGTCGATGGTCAGGGCAGAGCTAGCGGGTAAGGCGACCAGTTCGCCGGAATGCACCATCGCGCCCAACTGCGCATCGTTCTGAATGCGGCCCAGTCCTTCCACATCGGCAATGATGTTCTGATGCACCAGCACCTCATGCGAACCGCGCAGAGGCATCGGCATATAGCTGGGAACGGAAGTGTTGAAGAGTGAGAGATCGCGGCGGGCTGCATCCGTGGACGCAACAGCACCGCCAGCGGTAGTAACTGCATCGGACGTGCTGCTTGGCTCCAACAGCGTTACCGGCTTGGACATTGCCATTTGGCTGCCCACGGGCGTATCCATACCTTCTGTTGAAGTCTGGGCATCCACTCCAACCGGGGTGCTGTGGGTCCGCACGGTGTCGAGTTTCGCAGACAATTCATTTCTAGCCGACAATTGTTTTCTCTTGGATCTGCGTGCCATACTGGCTGTGCGGCGCGTATGGGAAACACGGCGCGAGTGGGTCGCATAGCTGGCGCGCAGGGTCTTGTGAGGAGAGGGCTTTCCCGGATTTGTACGAACAGGCTTCCTTCCCTTACTGGCTGCAACCGAGCGATGGCGCCTGCCATGGTGGGCGACGGTATGCACACGGCGATGGACATGGTGGGACTGCGTCAGGTTGGCCTGCGTTGTTCCGGCAAATACCGCCAAAGGAACAACCGCCAGTGCCAGCAGGCAGGTAAACCTGACAAAAAGTACCCTGATCGAGCCAACGCCTTCGATTATGAATAATGATTTACGCATCTCACCTAACGTAAAGACTACGTGATTCGTCCTATCAATGGTAGTGACGATACGGGTACAAGGCTTAAATACTCGCGATCGGCTGCAATTTGCATCCACAGGTGTCCAAGGAGAAAATTCAATGAAACAAAGTAAGTTCGGTCGTTCTCTTCTTCCGTTTGCATTAGCGATAGGCGCGGGTGTCGCATTGCCAGCCTTGGCGCATGCGCAGAGCGTTCGTGTCAACTGGTCCAAAAAGGCCGCCTTCTCGGACTATAAGACCTATGAATGGGTCCCCAGCAAAGACACTAACCATCCGTTCTACCGCCAGTATGTAGGCCAATTCGTCAAGGAAGACCTGCAAAAGAAGCACCTGCAGGAAGTTTCCGGGGCACAATCGCCTGATTTGCTGGTTACTTACCACTTCCTGACGCAGGAAACCATGGATACTGAAACGACCGGTTTTAGTGACGGCGGCTGGGGCGGCTGGGGTGGTTGGGGCGGCTGGGGTATGGGCGGCATGGGCATGGGAGGCATGGAACAAGCTACAACCACAGAAGTTCCAGAAACCATGGGAATTCTGACTGTTGACATGATCGACGCCAAGACAAGAAAGATCGTTTGGCGCGGACAGGCCTCCTCGGACAACATTACCAAGAGCACCAAGGGTGAAGAAAACAACGTAAAAAAATCGATCGACAAAATGCTGGATCACTTTCCGCCTAAATAGCAATGAAATCGTTATGATCGCCTGAAAAATATATAAAAATGCAAATGGCGGGTGGCCAAGTCCGCCATCTTTGCATTCTTAGGCCATAATGATCTCGGTGGTGTCTTCGCTGTTTTCCGGTCACGACATCCATCTGTGGAAAAACAAAGCAACTTTTTAGGGAGATTTGTGATGCTAAAGAACAACATGAGTTTTAGGTTCGCAGGCATTTTCATGTTCGGCCTGGTCGTCACGTTGGCCTTGCCGATGATGGCCCATGCTCAATCGGTTCGTGTGAACTGGAGCAAGCGGGCCGCATTTTCCGATTACAAGACCTATCAATGGATACCCAGCCAGAATGACAATCACCCTTTTTATCGCCAGTACGTTGGCGTGTATGTCAATTACGACCTGAAGAAGAAGGGTCTCCAGCAGGTGTCTGCCTCGCAGTCTCCCGATTTGCTGGTGACGTACCACTTTTTGACGCAGGAAATGACGGACACCGAAACGTATGGCTTCGGCGACGGCGGCTGGGGTGGTTGGGGCGGTTGGGGCGGTTGGGGAATGGGCGGCATGGGGATGGGCGGCATGTATGACTCCACAACCACTGAAGTACCCCGGACCATGGGCATGCTCACGTTGGATATCATCGACGCGCGAACCAGAAAGATCATCTGGCGCGGTCAGGCCACTGAGGACAACGTCGCGAAAAACAGCAAAGGCGAAGAGAAGGACGTGGCCAAGTCGATCCACAAGATGCTGGAACATTACCCTCCAAAATAGTTGCGAAGGGCATGCGGTCGGCTCAAAATCAATTTATGGGCGGCTGGCTAACGAAGTCCGCCGCTCGTACTCTAATGAATGAACAGAGTGGCCCCGCAACGACCCGCGGGTCTGCAATCTCCATTGTTCGAGCGATATGGAGGCCTCCTGTGAGACCGAAATTTTTCCAACTATCCATTTTTACATTCGCTCTAGTTGTTAGCCTGTTGTGCCTTCCGACTAGAGCAGCGGCGCAGCAAGTGCGAGCGAACTGGAGCAAGGACGCGCCATTCTCCGACTACAGGACGTATGCGTGGGTCCCCAGTCGACAGACAAACCATCCCTTTTACCGTCAGTATGTCGGGGAATATGTGAACTACGCGCTACAAAAAAAGAAACACATGCGGCAGGTTTCAGCGTCGCAAAATCCTGACCTTTATGTGACCTATCATTTCACCACGCGCGCGACGTCCGACCTGGAAACCTACGGCTTTGGCGACGGCGGTTGGGGCGGTATGGGTTGGGGTGGCTGGGGCGGCTGGGGCGGCATGGGTATGGGAGGCATCTATGAATCCACAACCAAAGAAGTGCCCCGGACCATGGGTGTGCTCACATTGGACATTATCGATGCGCGGACCAGAAAGATCGTCTGGCGCGGACAGGCCACCGAGGACAATGTCGTGAAAAACAGCAAAGGGGAAGAGAAAGACGTGGCCAAGTCCATCCACAAGATGCTGGGCCACTATCCGCCAAAATAGTTGCGCATGCGTCTACGGTCGGCCATAAATTAATTTATGGGCGGTTGGCTAACGAAGTCCGCCGCTCGTATTCTAATAATGTGAGTGGAGTGGCCGAGAAATGATCTTCAGGCCTGCAATCTCCATTGTTCGAGATGTATGGAGGACTCCCGTGAGACCGAAGTTTTTACGACTGTCCATTTTTACATTCGCTCTAGGTGTTGTTGGCTTGTTGTGCCTGCCGAAGATAGCAGCGGCGCAACAGGTGCGAGCGAACTGGAGCAATGCCGCGCCATTTTCCGACTACAGGACGTATGCGTGGATCCCCAGCCAACAGACCAATCATCCCTTTTATCGCCAGTATGTCGGCGAATATGTGAATTACGCGCTGCAAAAAAAGAAACACATGCGGCAGGTTTCCATGTCGCAAAATCCTGACCTCTGGGTGACGTACCACTTCACCACGCGCGCGACGACCGATCTCGACACTTACGGCTACGGCTTTGGCGGCGGTTGGGGCGGCATGGGCTGGGGTGGTTGGGGCTGGGGCGGCATGGGAATGGGAGGCATGAGTTACTCCCAAACCCGTCAGGTTCCACGCGTGGAAGGCTATTTAACATTGGATTTCATCGATGCCCGGACAAGGAAGATCGTCTGGCGCGGCGAAGCCATGGAAGACGATGTGACCAAGGGCGGCAATGCGGAAGAAAAACAGGTAGCAAACTCCGTGTACAAGATGATTCAACGCTATCCGCCGCCGAAATAGGGTCCTTTTCCCGGCTGAGGAAGTGAAGGTTCCACCACCAAAAGGCAGGCGTTGAGCGTCTGCCTTTTGGTGGCTTATGGTGTTATTGGATCAGCGTCGGTTCGTCCCCATTTTCCTTTTCTTCCGGCGGAATCACCACGGCGGCGGCGACCTTGTCCGGCTCTTCCAGGTTGAGCAGGCGCACGCCTTGCGTCGAACGGCCCGCGGCACGGACGGTCTTGGTATCGATGCGAATGATCTTCCCAAACTGGCTGATGATCATGAGTTCACTCGAATCGTCCACTAACTGGATCGAGCAGACCTTGCCATTCTTTTTCATGGTCTTCACATTGATGACGCCTTTGCCGCCGCGCGTCTGTAGACGATACGCGTCGACATCTGTGCGCTTGCCGTAGCCGTTGTCGGTGACGGAAAGAATGAGGCAGGCGCATTCCGCACCGCCCTCGGCCTTTTTGCGTTCCTTGGGCGTGACGGCGACTCCGACAACATAGTCGTCCTTCGCCAGGTCGATACCGCGCACGCCATAGGCTGGGCGGCCCATGGAGCGAACATCGTTTTCATCGAATCGAATCGCCATGCCATCGTGCGTAGCGAGGAAGACCAACTGGCGTCCGTCCGTGAGGCGGGCCGCGACCAGTTCGTCATCCTTATCGATGCCGATGGCGATGATGCCCTTCTGCATCACATTGGAAAAATCTTTCAGCGGCGTCTTTTTTACCGTTCCATGGCGCGTTCCGAAAAAGATGAACCTGCCCTCTTCCTCCAGATTGCGCACCGGCAGAATCGCACAGACATTTTCTCCCGGCTGTAGATTCAGCAGGCTTGCCATTGCCTTGCCTTTGCCCGCCGCGCCGACATCGGGTATCTCATACACCTTCAGCCAGTACACGCGGCCTGTGTTTGTGAAGCAGAGCAAGTACGCATGGGTGGAGTCGATAATGAGCTGCTCGACAAAATCCTCTTCCCGCGTGCGCATGCCGAAGCGGCCCGTGCCGCCACGCCGCTGCTGGCGATAGGTGGAGATTGCGGTCCGCTTCAGGTAGCCGGAATGCGAAACGGTGATGGCGACCTGCTCGTCGGCAATCAGATCTTCCATCTGCAACTCGGCGCTCTCGTCCAGTATCTCCGTGCGGCGCTTGTCGCCATACTCTTTCTTGACCGCTTCCAGTTCCTTGACGATCACGCTGCGCAGCTTCTTTTCGCTCGCCAGAATGGCTTCATACTCCGCGATGCGCTCGCGAACTTCGCCCAGTTCCTTCATCAGCTCGTCGATGGAAAGCTGCGTCAGGCGATACAGTTGCAATTCGAGAATGGCGTCGATCTGGCGATAGCTGAGTCCGGCCTCTCCGGTCAGGTTGGTCGTGTCTTTGTCGAGCTTGATGACAATTTCTTTGCTCAGCGAAAAGCGGTGCAGGTTTTCGCGGGCATCCAGGCGAGACGACGATCCGCGAATGATCTTGATGAATGCATCGAGATTGTCGAGCGCGATCTTGTAGCCTTCCAGGATGTGCTCGCGTTCGCGCGCCTTCTTCAACAGGAAGGCGGTCCGGCGACGCACCACGTCGATGCGATGGTCGAGGAAGTGTCGGATCGCCTGCGGCAGGCCCATCTCTCGCGGCTGGTTGTTGACCACAGCCAGAAAGATCATCGAAAAGCTGTCCTGCATCTGCGTGTTCTTGTAGAGCTGGTTCAGCACAATCTGCGGTTCCGCCGCGCGCTTCAGTTCGATCACGATACGCATACCGTCGCGGTCGCTTTCATCGCGCACGTCGCTGATTTCGTCGATCACTTTTTCATTGACCAGCGCGGCGATACGCTCGATGAGTTTCGACTTGTTGACCTGGTACGGAATCTCAGTGACGACGATAGACTGGCGACCCTGCGTGATGTTCTCGATCGCGACCCGCGCGCGCATCAGGAAGCGGCCACGACCAGTCCGATACGCTTCCTGGATTCCGCTGCGTCCGTAGATAAAGCCGCCGGTGGGGAAATCCGGCCCCTGCACATGCTGCATCACTTCGGCGAGGCCGGCATGGGGATTGTTCACCATCTCGATGGCCGCGTTGACGATCTCCGTCAAATTGTGCGGAGGAATATTGGTCGCCATACCCACAGCGATTCCACTCGATCCGTTCACGATCAGGTTCGGAATGCGCGTTGGCAGAACCGTCGGCTCGAAGGTGCTCTCGTCGTAGTTCGGCGTAAAGTCCACCGTGTCCTGATCGATGTCGGCCAGCATCTCCCCGGCAATGCGGGTCAGGCGCGCTTCGGTGTATCGCATGGCTGCCGGAGGGTCGCCATCCACGGAGCCAAAATTGCCCTGGCCATCGACCATGGTGTAGCGCATGCTGAAGGGCTGCGCGAGGCGCACCAAAGTGTCATAGATCGACGCATCGCCGTGGGGATGGTACTGGCCCATCGCCTGCCCGACCACTTTGGCGCACTTGGTGTATTTCTTGTTATGCTGCAGGCCCATCTCGTGCATGGTGTACAGCACGCGCCGGTGCACCGGCTTCAGTCCGTCGCGCACGTCGGGCAACGCGCGCCCGATGATGACCGACATGGAGTAGTCGAGATAAGAGCGGCGCATCTCATCTTCAATGTTGATAAAGATCAAGTTTGCCGCGCCCGGCCCGGTGGGACCGCCCGGAGGCGCGCCATCGCCGCCGGACCCTTCACCGCCATTATTTCCAAGAGGGAGTTGCTGAGGATTCTGTTCGTCTGCCATGTTTTTTCTTGCGAAACTTTCTTAAATCAGGTGGAGCTGCAAGGGCCAGATGCCGACCGCCAGAAGCTTAGCGGATGCGATATGGAAGTCTCCTTCTAGGATACCGTGTCTTGTGGGTATTTCGCAGGTTTACATGCTGGAAAACACAGCGTAAATCGTCTGAAAAACCGCGCTGGAAGTGATTGATCCTGCAAATGTTACTCAAAGCGGGGCGGGTCAAGCTTTCGTTTACCGCACCAGCAGCGGCAAACTGACCGCGCTCAGGACTGCCTGCGTCGCCAGAATGGCGCCCGTCATCCACAGAAACAGTCGGCGCTGGCGGGACTCCAGCACATCGGCAAACACGCCGCCGATAAACGTCAGCAGAAAAGGCAGCGCCCATATCCACGGCTCAGTACGCACCTCTGTAGTTTCCAGGCAAAACAGCAAAGCGGCGACCATCAGCGGAGTGGTGTTGCCAAAATAACGCGAGCGACGATGAAAAACATAGAGCACCAGAGCACTGACAGCCGCTATCGTCATGCCCGCATTCGACACATCCGCAAACATATGCTGGGAGCCTGCCCAGGAAATCCACATCAACGCATCGGCGCTTTGAAAGATGTAGCTAAAGGCATCCAGATTGAACGTATAGGACGCCAGGAGGATGAAAAATCCTCCGACACCCGCGAGGGCCAGCACGGGCAGCACCTGTGGGCGTCTTTTCTCTGCCAGATACAACATGAATGCCAAAGCCAGCAGCAGTCCCCAGATGGCCGCCGCCACATGCGCCATGGCGGTCAAACCGAGTGCCGTCGCCAGCAGGACCATTCTCGGACGCCATTTCTTTGTCGGCCCCTGCATAGCATGGGCCAGCCCAATCGACGTGTAGAGAATGCCGTACATTCCCCAGGAGGCGAGAATTTCGTTGTTCGGGTATACGCAGGCGCGGACCATCGCGGGTGAAAAACAATAGAGGGCCAGCGCGACAAATCCGCCTTCATTGCCGTAAAGCCGCCTCGACACCCACCACAGCCCGCCGCCCAGCCAGATCCCGAAGAAGATGAATGGCAGCCGCAGGAGCAGCAAAACGTTGCGGACCAGATGTCGCATCTCCCATGGAGAAGCGCTGCTGGGCTGCCCCACAAGGATACGTTCCAGCGTGAGTGGCAGGCCCGCGGCACGGTAGGCAAACGTTCCGTCGGCTAGATTTCCGCAGGAAGTCAGATATCCCGCCAGCGGGGAGGGTTTCTCCCAAAGTTCGCGCCCGCAGCGGGCATATTGATAATCGACTTCAGATAGGTACTGGCGATGTATAACCCAGAGACACTGCGCGGCAAAAAGCAGCAGTAGCAAAGTGGCCAGCATCTGCGGCCTGCGAAACTCGATTTTTGGCAAACGCATGGGCTGCTGCTGAGTTTACTAGAGAGCTGAAGAGTAGTGCTTTCGCCGTCGAATCCAAACTGTATATCGATGCTATCGTTGCCAGTCATTTCCTCTTAGCGAACCATGGCCTGTTACACTGGATTCCCCCCCCCGCGATTTTAAGACTCAGCGAATATCATGCTGAGAAAGAGAGTCCATGTCTCGGATCATCGTAATCGGTGCGGGTGTTATGGGATTGGCAGCCGCATACCAGGCCCTGCTGGATGGACACGAGGCGGATGTTTTTGAAGCATCTCCTGAGGCTGGAGGGATGGCCGGACACTTCGATTTCGGCGGTATATCCATAGAACGCTTTTACCACTTCGTCTGCCATTCAGACCATCCAACATTTAAGCTGATGGCCGAGCTTGGCATCGCGGACAAGATGCGGTGGGTGCCAACCAGCATGGGCTTCTTCAATCAAGGAAGGTTGCATCACTGGGGCGATCCGATTTCCCTGCTTAGACTTCCAGGCGTCAGCCTGATCAACAAATTACGGTATGGCTTGTTTGTATTTATTTGCATGCAAAAACATTCCTGGCCAGGATTGGAACACAAATCTGCCAACGATTGGATCATTCGCTATTGCGGGAAAGATAACTACGACCGATTCTGGCGTCCGCTACTTATGTACAAGTATTACGAATACGTCGATAGCATATCCGCTGCCTGGATATGGACTCGAATTCGGAGAATTGGAAAATCGCGGAAAAACTTTATGCAGGAGGAGCTTGGGTATATCGAAGGTGGTTCCAAAACTCTGGTTGACGCATTGATGAATGCAATTGAGCAACGTGGTGGGCGTTTGCATCTGGGTGCGCCAGTACAGCGCGTAGCTGTAGAGAATGGCCGAGTGACGGGCATCAACGCGCTTGCAAAGTTCTTTCCCGCCGATGCGGTCATTTCTACCGTTCCGACGCCACTGATCTCCGGTATGATTCCAGATTTGCCGTCCGACTGGAAGGCCCGTTACGAAGCCATCCACAACATAGGCGTGATCTGCGTCATATTGAAACTGAAACGGTCAGTAAGCCCGCATTTCTGGGTAAACATCTCCGAGAGTGGCATCGAAATACCAGGAGTCATTGAGTTTACCAATTTGAGAAGAGTTGGCGACATAAGCATCGTTTATGTTCCGTATTACATGCCGGTAACGAACGCCAAGTTCGCATGGCCGGACGACAGGCTGCAACAGGATGCGTTCTCTTGTCTTCAGCGGATCAATCCGGCGTTGACGCACGACGACATCGTCGACGTTAAGGTGACGCGACTGAGGAACGGACAGCCTGTTTGTGAAACAGGATTCGCTGCCAAAATTCCACCCATTCAGACACCGATCCATGGACTCCAGATTGCCGATACCTGCTTCTACTATCCCGAGGACAGAGGAATTGCGGAAAGTGTCCGCATGGGTCGCAACATGGCTCGATCAGTGAAAGGCACCTGATTCTCAGAGGCTGAGAAATGCATGAATCAAGCGACTAGCACTGCCGAGGCGCTAATAGCCACACGCGAACCACTCGCACAGGACGAGCGCTCCAATTCAAAAGGTAATGCGCTGCTATGCGCTTTGTTTGTCGCAGCTTGTGTACTGATAACTAATCCAGTTGCGAATATGCCCTTCAGCGATGAATTTTCCTACGACAAGACAGCGCTGGATTTTGCGCGTACGGGACACTTCTTTTACAACGGGTGGGCCACGGCGATGCTGGGCTGGCTTGTTCCCTGGGGTGCCCTGTTTATCAAGATTTTTGGCTTCTCGTTTACCACCATGCGGTTATCGATGCTGCCGATAGACATAGCAACTGTGTATGTCTTTCATCAGATATTGCGGCGGTTTGGAATCAATTCCCAGAATGCGGTGTTCGGTACACTGGCACTCGCTCTCTCGCCAATTTTTCTCCCCACCGCCTCAAGTTATATGACGGATGTCCCCGGATTGCTGGCCATTCTGATCTGCATCTACATGTGTCAGCGGGCAGTTGCGGCAACGAGCGACAGGAGCGCCCTCTTGTGGCTGGGTTCTGCAATGGCAGTCAACGTGGCTGGCGGTACGGTGCGCCAGATCGCGTGGCTTGGCGCACTTGTCATGGTGCCATCGACGGCATGGTTGCTGCGCGAACGCCGCGGCATGAAGATCGCAGGGACCCTGCTGTTCGCATGCAGCTTGATCGGGGTGCTGGCTTGCCTGCATTGGTTCAACAATCAGCCATATTCTGTGCCCGAACATATTATTTGGGCGCCCGTTCACTTTTTAATGCTGCCCCACCTGAGCGCGCAACTCGTAAAAGTATTTTTTTGTTTTCTACTCGTCATTTTTCCTGTTTCCGTCGCGTGGCTTCCAACAGCACACCAATTGAGTAAGAAGGCTTGGCTCCAGATTGCCGGTGGAATGGCCTTGCTGGTCTCGCTCGCGGGCCTAGCGTATGCAGAGGGAAGAATCGATACGTGGATAATGCCCTGGCTCATGTTTCTTCTAGCAGAACAAAGCAGCCTGGTAGCTGGCATGTTCGGTACGCCTATCGCAATGTCTCTGTGGATTAGGCTTGCTATTTCTCTAATGGTGATTGCATCCGGACTGATTGTGGCGGCGCATATAGCGAGCCTAAAAAAAGACCGGCCAATCAACCCTGACAGGCACGCGATGCCGTGGAATAGCCTTGTATGGATTCTGGTTCCATTTTCACTGAGCTACTTCTTGTTATTGGCGCCACGAGGGGCTTTCGACCAAATCCAGGATAGATATCTAGTGGGACTGACTCCTGTCGCGATCATCTTTCTGCTCAGGCTATACCAGGAACAAGTTAGGACGAAACTGCCGACAGTCAGCCTGGTCGCGCTCACGGTATTCGCAGTCTATTCCATCGCAGGCACGCATGATTTTTTTGCAGAATCCCGTGCTCAGGTGCGTGCAATCGAGATGGTTGAAAGTTCCGGTGTGCCGAGGATATCCATCCAGGGAGGCTTTCCATCTGATGGATGGGTACAGATTCAACACGGCGGCCATATCAATGAGCCACGGGTACAAGTACCTGCCGGAGCGTATGCCCCCATGACTTCCAACTTGATCCCCAAAAAATGCATGGATGGATTTACAAAATTTGCACCGATCATCATTCCAAAATACTTCATCTTCTTCCCCTGGTTCAAAAATCCCCTGTATCCCCCTCCTCCGTGGTGTTATGTCCAGTCAAAATATCCTCCGGTGCCTTACAGGACATGGTTGCCGCCGTTTCATGGAACAATTTACGTTCAACAACTCAGGAATAGAGCGAACTAAACCAAGCCGCCAACGTTGCGCCGAATCGCCGCTCACGATACCATCCGCTTGCATGGAGTCTAATGTCCCATCCAGTCGCCTGCCGCGGCAGGTCTCTGCCGAGCCGGTCGAGGACGACCTCGCTGTCGAACTGAAGCTGCGCCCGCAGCGGCTTAACGAGTTCATTGGCCAGCGCAAAGCGAAGGAGCAATTGTCCATTGCGCTCGAAGCCGCGCGCAATCGCGGCGAGGCGCTCGACCACGTTTTGCTGTCCGGCCCTCCGGGGCTGGGCAAAACGACGTTGGCAAACATTATCGCCAATGAGCTGGGCGTTGCCTTCCAGCAGACTTCCGGGCCTGCCATTCAGATTCAGGGCGACCTTACCGCGATCCTGACCAATCTGAAGCAGCGTCAAGTGCTGTTTCTCGATGAGATCCATCGCCTGCAGGCTGGCTTGCAGGAAAAGATGTACACGGCGCTGGAAGACTACAAGCTGGACATCATCATCGGGCAGGGGCCGGCGGCGCGCACGCATGTCATGGACCTGCATCCGTTCACTTTTATTTCCGCAACCACACGTCCGGGACTGCTGGCCTCTCCGCTGCTGGCGCGTTTTGGCATTCTGCTGCGACTGGAGTTTTATACCGACGAAGAGCTGCGCATCATCGTGCATCGCTCCGCGGAAGTGCTTCAGGTGCCGATCGATGACGATGGCGCGGCGGAGATTGCCATGCGCTGCCGCGGTACTCCACGCATCGCCAACCGCCTGCTTCGGCGCGTGCGCGACTACGCCCAGGTGCGCGGCGGCGGCCACATCGACCGTCCCACCGCGATGGCGGCGCTCGATATGCTGTGCGTGGACGCGCATGGCTTCGACGAGATGGACCGACGTCTGCTGCGCACCATCATCGACAAATATGACGGTGGCCCCGTCGGCCTGAACACGCTGGCCGCCGCGCTGGCGGAAGAAGAAGATGCGCTGGAAGAAGTCTATGAGCCGTTTTTAATTCAGATAGGGTTCCTCGACCGCACACCGCGCGGTCGTGTTGCCACGAAACTTGCCTACCAGCACTTCGGCCTGGAACAGCCACGCAAGCAAAGCCAGCTATTTTAGAATTGTCCTCTCAATCATATGAAGGCATCCATATTTCCCTTAAACTAAATTTAGGCATGCATATGCCATAGGAAAGGACCACTTCATCCGCCGGATGCGTTCAGGCCATCTCAGATTTCTGCTCATGGCAATCGTTTGTATTTTGCCGGGCAGCCAATTTTTTGCGCTTGCCGCCGACCGCGGCCCTGTATCGAAAATGAATCTGGTGTCCGACACGAATTTGCCGTCCGCGCCCACTCCTCTGGCAACTTCTTTGACTCCCGCGCGCCATTTGAGTCCGGCGCACATCACGATTCCGAGACTTGACGGTGCACCGAAGCTCAGCGATTTTCTAGTATTGCCCATTCGCTCGAAACCCGCGCGCGAGATGTTCCGAGTCAGCAATTTCATCCAGCGATTTCCCGAAGATGGTGCCCAGCCGTCAGAACCCACGACCGCCTATCTGGGATATACGCACAATTACTTTTACGCTGCTTTTGTCTGCCACGACAAAACCCCCGGCCTGGTCCGCGCCCACATGCTGGCGCGGGATTCCTTGGGAGACGATGATTTTGTTGAAGTCATGCTGGATACATTTCACGATCAGCGTCGCGCATTTGTCTTCAAAACAAATGCGCTGGGCATTCAGGCGGACGCGCTCTACAGTGAGCAAAATGGCTCCGACTATTCCTTCGACACGGTCTGGGACACCTGGGGCAAGCGCACGCCCTACGGTTATGTGGTGCTGATCCGGATTCCCTTCGCGAGCATGTATTTTGCGAAAGCTGCCCCTGACCGGATGCGCACATGGGGCATCATCCTGGAACGCAACATTTCGCACGCAAATGAATATGTCTTTTGGCCGCAGAATCGGCATGATGTCGCTGGACGCCTTACCCAGGACATTGCGGTCGATGGTTTTATGAATGTGGAGCATGGCCAGAACTGGCAATTCGAGCCGTATGCTCTGGCACATAACCTCCGTGTGTTGAATACCGTCAATCCGGTCAATCCGTATTTTCAGGACAAGCATCTCCAGGGCTATGCGGGACTGGATGCAAAGTTCATCCTGCGCAACAGCCTGATTCTGGACACGACAATCAACCCGGATTTCAGCCAGGTTGGCATCGACAATCCGGCCACGCCGAACCAGCGCTTTCCTCCATACTTTCCTGAAGTGCGACCGTTCTTTATTGAAAACAGCAGCTACTTCATGACTCCGATCAGCCTGTATTACACAGACAACATTGTGTTGCCGCAGTACGGGGCACGGCTCACGGGAAAACTGGGGCCTTGGGCGCTTGGCATCCTGGGCGTGGACGATCGCAGCCCGGGCCAGGCAGTCCCGCCCGGCAATCCTGAGTACGGTACGCGCGCGCGCTTTTATGTGGGTCGCGTCAACCGTGATGTTGGATCGCTGTCGAATGTGGGCATCATCTATGCCGACCGAGAGTATCTGGGTTCCTTTAACCGTTCAGGTGGATTTGATTATCGCGCGCGGATCAAAAACCGCTGGACGCTGACCGGCCAGGCCATATCATCTGCAACGGAAAATATCAGCAATCGCACGTCTGGGGAACAAGAGTGCGAATTGTTTACCTTGACTTGCAGCGGCCAGGTCTATTCACAACAGCTCAATTACTCCGACTTGCATAAAAACTGGTGGGTATCTTACAACGACACGTCTGCCGGCTATGTAACGGACACTGGATTTTTTCGTCGCCCGGATGTTCGTGAACCCAATGGATATTACAGCTACACGTTTCGTCCAAAAAGTGGCTTTGTGCTTTCCAACGGCCCCAGTATTTACAGCGAACGCATTTGGGACCACACAGGAGTTCCTCTCGACTTTTACATCAATCCAACTTACAGCGCGACGTTCAAATACCGCACCTCTGTCTCGGCCAATGTCGATCTCGGCCAGGACCGCCTTCGTCCAGTGGACTATCCCATCCTGACCCACGATGTGGAATACCACAGCCATACCAGCGGCGTTAATTTCTATAGCTCCCCACAACCCTACATTGCTGTCGGCGGCGGAGTTTATAAGGGCACAGTCATCAACTATTCACCACCGAGCAACATTGGCCCCGATCCCGTTCACGTGACTTCGCCAAATCTGAATCTGGAGCTAAAGCCGCTCCACTCTGTCGACCTGCAAAACAGTTACGTGTATACGCACTTCACAAATCTGACCAATGGCAATGTGGTGTACGACAACCATGAATTCATTTCGCGATGGAACTATCAAGTTACCAAGGCGGTTTCATTCAACCTGATCGGGCAGTACATCTCTACCCTGCCAGATTCTCGTTACACCAGCCTGCCCAACTCGAAGACCCTTTTCGCGGATGCGTTGTTTACTTATCTGCCGCATCCGGGCACAGCAGTCTACTTTGGTTACATTGGAAACTTTGCCAATCTCAACCGCGCACTATGTACCCGCGAGGCGGACGGCCTGTGCAACACGAGCGATCCTATTCTGCCGCCGACTTATTCCTCGCTGATGAACGACAGCAAGACCATCTACCTGAAGCTGACGTATCTGCTGCGCTTTTAGCGTGGAAACATCTGGCAAACTATCCCGAGGCATCATCTGGTCACACTACCCTTTGCCGGATGCCCATATCTACCCGCATTTTTTGCGGGGAGATGTGGGAGGGTCTCATTCCCTCGCAACAGGATACATCTGGGGCACCCGGCCCACTCCCGATATCCAAAATTTGTAAGGTATGCACTTATGGGCGTATGCTGAAATGCGTTGCAGGCGGTATCCCGCAGATGGCCGGAATGTTGGCACTCCAACATTGGCCCACAGGGAACTGCACTGGAGATATTCAATGAGCTTGACCGAACCGCGCAGCGTCGATGCTGCCTCGCATTCCGTACCGTCCTCCACTTCTCTTAAAGTCACCATTCCCACATTGCAGGAAAAGAAGCGCAATCGCACGCCGATTTCCGCGTTGACCGCCTACGACTACGCCATGGCGCGGCTGGTGGACGAGGCCAGCGTCGATCTGGTGCTGGTCGGCGACTCGCTGGCCATGGTGATGCTGGGGCATGACAGCACGCTGGCCGTCACCATGGAGGAGATGGTGCTGTTTACCCGCGCTGTTCGGCGGGGCGTGCGACGCGCGCTGCTGGCGGCGGACATGCCGTATGCGTCCTACCACGTCAGCGTGGCCGAAGGCGTGCGGAACGCGCTGCGCTTTGTGCAGGAGGCGGGCGCGGAGGCGGTGAAGGTGGAAGGCGGACGCAATCGCGTGGAACTGGTCGAGCGGTTGACGGACGCGGAGATTTCCGTGATTGGGCACATCGGCCTGACGCCGCAGTCGGTGCATCGCATGGGCGGCTATCGCGTGCAGGGAAAATCGCTGCCAGCCGCCGAGCAACTGCTGGAGGACGCGCTTGCGCTCCAGGCGGCTGGGGCCGTGCTGATGGTACTCGAAGGCGTGCCGCGCGAGGTGGCTGCGCGCATTACGGCGGAGCTGACCATTCCGACGATCGGCATTGGCGCTGGGCCGGAGTGCGATGGGCAAATCCTGGTGTTGCATGACTTGCTGAATATGACCTTTGCTCCGGCGGCAAAGTTTGTCCGCCGTTACGGCGACGCAGCCACGCTGATACGCAACGCCGTGGAAAGCTATCGCAAGGACGTAGAGTCGGGTAGCTTTCCCAGCGATGCGGAAAGCTATCATCTGTCCGCGGAAACACGCGGCCGCTATGAGAGAACGGGGACCCGCCAGCCGCGCAAGGCATAGAAGAGTTTGATGGTTCATGCAACTGGATATCAAAAAGGAGTCATGCTGAGCGTAGCGAAGAATCCAGAGAATACACGCTTTGTAAGCGCCACCAGCACCCTCTGAATTCTTCGCGGAGTCTACCCTCGAGCGAAGTGAAGGGCTCAGAATGATGGACGCTTTTTTCAACCACAGAAGCTATGAATCCGCGATAAAACATTTTTCCCATGCAAATTGTTTCCAGCATTCCAGAAATCAGAGTGGCAGTGCGCGCGCTGCGGGCCCGCAACGGCGCTGCAAGCGGTCGCAGTGTCGGCTTTGTGCCCACCATGGGCGCGCTGCATGAAGGGCATCGCTCCCTGTTGCAGGCTGCGCGTTCGCGTTGCGAGATTGTCGTCGCGTCCATCTTCGTCAACCCCACTCAGTTTGGCCCGAATGAGGATTTCAACCGCTATCCGCGCACGTTGGAACAAGATTGCCGGATGCTGGAAGCCGAGGGCGTCGATCTGGTATTTACGCCGACAGCGGAGATCATGTACCCGCCGGGCGTGTCGACGTTTGTCGAGGTGGCCGGAGTCAGCGACCGGCTCGACGGAGCTTCGCGACCCGGCCACTTTCGCGGCGTGGCTACGGTGGTCGCCAAGCTGTTTCATATCGTGCAGCCGGACTGTGCATTCTTCGGACAGAAGGATGCGGCGCAGGTTGCGGTGTTGCGGCAGATGGTGCGCGACCTCAATCTGCCGGTAGAAATCGCGATCTGTCCCATTGTGCGCGAGCCGGATGGGTTGGCATTGAGCTCGCGCAATGGCTATCTTTCGGTGGAGGAACGGCGTCAGGCGTTGTCGCTTTCTCGCGCTCTATTTGCCGCCGAAGCATTGGCGAAGCAGGGAGAGCATCGCGCGGAAACGCTGCTGCTCGCCATGCGCGCCTGCCTGCAACAGGAGCCAGCGTTGCGCGTGGATTATGTTGCAGTGGTCGATCCCGATACATTACTTCCGCTCGAAGATGCTGCAAACGGCGCACTGCTGGCTGTGGCCGCGCATGTCGGCGGCACGCGGCTGATCGACAATATCCTGCTACCGCCCACGCGCTGAGACGCAGCTATGGCCTGCAAGGAAAAATCGGAGCGGAAGCTCCGTCGCTTTGCGAATGCCGATGCGGGGCGTTGCGCGAATTTCTCCGCAGTGGAAATCATCGTCAACCAGGCTCAACGGACTGTCGGCGCTGGTCAGGTCCAGCCCGTTGTCGGCTGCACGAGTGATGCCTAGCGCCTGACATAATTTCCCCGGACCGGAGGCCAGCAGACTCGGGGCCACCTCCGCATCCAGCCCACGATTCTGCCGCATCTGGCCGATGCCCTCCAGCGGTTCCAGCGCGCGCAGCAGTACGCAACCGGGAACGCCTGCCGGCAGGCAGCTTACGTTGAGGCAATAATGCAGGCCATAAATGCTGTAGACATAAGCGTGGCCCGGCGGGCCATAGAGGACGGCATTGCGCGCCGTGCGCCCGCTGGCCGCATGGGCCGCTGGATCGTGCTCGCCGAGATATGCCTCCGTTTCGACGATGCGGGCCGCCAGCCGCATCTTATTGGAGTGGCGCAGTAGAATTTTTCCCAGCAACGCGCGCGCGACGAACTCTGGAGGCGCATCGAAGAAACTGCGCGGCAGAGGCGCTGGATGCTCCTCAACTTGGCTTCTTGGCGTGTTCACGGATCGCTTCCAGCACCTCCTCGGCGTGGCCTTCGGGTTTTACCTTCGGGAAGACTTTGAGCAGCCGCTGATCGGGGCCGATGAGGAAAGTGGTGCGTTCAATGCCGATGACTTTTTTGCCGTACATATTTTTTTCGCGCAGCACGTCAAACTGGTTGCAGACTTTTTCGTCCACATCGGCGAGCAGCGGATAGGGCAGGCCATATTTCTCCTGAAACTTTTTTTGCGCCTTCGGAGTATCACGGGAAATACCGAGCACGATGGCCCCGGCTTTCTGTAGTTTGGTAAATGTATCGCGAAAGCCGCAGGCCTCGATGGTGCAGCCGGGTGTATCGGCCTTGGGGTAGAAGAAGAGCACGACAGGTTTGCCAGCGAAGTCTGTCAGGTGGACCGTCTGGTCGTCCTGGTTCTGAAGAGTAAAATTAATAACTTTGTCATGGATTTCCATGGAACGTTCCTTCGATGAAGAGGATGGAGTTGCAGCTTTGCAGCAAGCAACAAGCACACGTCGATTATTTCGCAAATTGAGGAGCGCCGTCTTGTCGCATAGAAAATGGCCGTGGATTGCATGTGGAATCGCATGCGCGCTTTTTTTAGGGATGGTATGCCTGCTCTCCGCGCAGGCGATCGATAGCGTGCAGACCCAAACAACTCCAAAGAAGAAGACCCCGCTCGACCTCGTGCTGCGGTCGATTGCAGTGCTGGAGTGGACCGGCCCCGCGGAAAAGCCAACTAGTTCTCTGCTGATTCCCGTGACTGTGTACACGGACGACCGCTACATGGATGGCGGCGACTATTTGGCGGAGCCGGTGCCGCTGGCGGTTGAAAACGGCACGCAATATGTATTGGAGAAGAGCGGCGTTCCGCAAGGCGACTACGATCTGAACGCGGCGGGCAAGCTGCGCGGCAATTGGTTTGGTTCTGGCACGTGGGAGCCATTGCACGCCAAAAATCCATACGCTCTCGTCGCTGCTAGCGATTCCGACCGTCCGCATTTTGGGGCCGATAGCCCTTCAGACGAGCCTCCTCTTCCGAAGCTGCATCGGAGGCCATCTCCGAACGCGCCGAAGACGCCCCCACCAGATCCGAACCGGCCCATAATGGCCTACGGAAAACCGCCGCAGAAGAGTCTGGCGGACTTCACACAGACCACATCGATCGCTCGTCATCAGATGATTGCGATTTCCGATGCAGTGACCCGCGATGTCCATCCGCTGGCGTATGCATGGAGCGATCCAACGAAAAAGGAAGCGATGGAGCAGAAAGTGCAGGCGATTGCAGAAAAAATCCTGCAACAGGCTTTGCAGCCGAAGCTGGCTACCGATGCCAGCATTACCGCGCAGGCCGCTGCGAGCGACCAGCCCAAGGACACAACTCCCCACCTTGTCAGGCGACCTAAGCCGAAGCCCGCTGCGCAAGTTGCGAAACAGCCAACCGCGCCAGCAAACTCAACTCCGCAGCTTGTTCCGGTTGACTTTCGTTGTTTTGCGCTGGCATACGAAAAAAATCCGAGCCAGGCCACGCCGACCTGTGTGTGGAGCGGCGAGACTGCCCCGCAAGTTACGCCGAAGCATTACGTGACCGTGATTACGCAGCAGGACATTTACGGAGCGCCTCAGCTCATTTCGCAGGCGGAGACAGATGCGACGCAACTTGCCACCCACCCCAGCGTGCGACTGGTGGATGCCGTGGATGCAGCCGCCAATCATCAAGCGGAGCTGATGTTTGAAATCGATGAAGCAGGAAGCCGTCAGTTTGGTCTATACAAAGTGAACGGCAGCAAAGTGAAACTGGCCTATGTAACGAAGAAATTGGCATTTTAAGGACCATCCTGTTATCGATCCGGCCGTATTGGAATGAACCACTTTTCCCACCCTGGCCGCAAACAACGCGGTGAGGATGGGCACCAATGCAATGCTTGAGGCTGGATCAATAAGGTTCATCCTGGCGGTCAGCGCTTCAACGCGGGCAGACCTTGCAGCCAACTGCGAAATTCTTCTCCCAGGTCATCCCGCTTAAGGGCGAACTCCACCGTCGCCTTGAGAAAGCCGAGCTTATCGCCAGCATCGTAGCGCTTGCCTTCAAATTTGTAGCCGTAGACTTTTTCATGCTTCAGCAGGCTACGGATTGCGTCGGTCAGTTGCAACTCGCCACCAGCGCCGAGCGGGGTTTTCTCCAGAAACTCAAAAATGCGCGGCGTAAGAATATAGCGCCCGATGATTGCATTTTTAGAAGGCGCATCGGCTTGCTTCGGCTTTTCCACCAGATGTTTTACTTCCAGCACGCGTGGATTTTTGGCGCATGGCTTGCCATCGATGACGCCATAGGAAGAGATCGCCGGGCCTTCGACAACCTGGGTGGCGAGAATTGAGGACTGTACGTCGTTGAAGACGCCAATCATTTGCTTCAGACAAGGCGTCTTCGCATCGATCACGTCGTCGGGAAGCACCACGGCGAATGGTTCATCCCCGACAAGGTCGCGGGCCATCAGGACTGCATGGCCCAGTCCCATGGCTTCCTTCTGTCGGATGTAGGCCACGCGGCCCAGATTCGAGATGTGCCGCGCCATGGAGAGCAGGTCCGTTTTGCCGCGCGATTCCAACTGCTTTTCCAGCTCGACGCTGATATCGAAATGGTCCTCAATCACGGTCTTGCCGCGCCCAGTAACGATAATGATCTGGTCGCAGCCCGCTGCGATTGCCTCTTCGACGCCATACTGGATGATCGGCTTATCTACGACGGGGAGCATTTCTTTTGGAATCGCTTTGGTGGCGGGCAAAAAACGCGTACCTAGCCCCGCTGCGGGGAAAACTGCTTTGCGAATCTTGATTTTGGCCATCTTGAATTGCTTTCTCCGGATTTTTTATGTTGCTTGCGTGTCGAGCCAGACGTACACAGGCAATTAAAACGAATGTTGCAGGCCTACTAGACCACTGGCAAGTATATGCAATCTATGACTGTTTCTGACAACAACAATGGGATGGCAAGCGCCATCCCATTGTTGTATTGGGCAGGCAGTAAGGCGCGAGAAAAGCTAAAGAACAGGCGAATTGTTCTGGAGCAATGCGCGTCGGACAATCGGTAACGGGACACCACCCTGACGGAGAAATTCATCGTGAAACTTCTCCAGGGAAAATGATGCGCCTTCTTTTTGCTGGAGGTCGTGACGCAGGTTCAGGATCATGAGCTTGCCGAGCGTGTAGTAGAGGTAAGTGGGATCGCTGGTGCCGCGTTTCGTTTCCACCAGCCCGTTGGCGCGCGTCTGGTAGCCCTCTTTATTGAAGAAATCTACCGCCTGGTCCATGGTCATCTGGCCGGTGTGCATTTTGATGCCGACAACGAAACGCGCATCGCGCAGCAGAGCGTCGTCAAGCTGCCCCAGGCGAATCAGCTTGGCCTCGCGCGCATTTTTCGCGCCCCAGCCGGGCTGTCCGTAGTCTTCGTCCAGCATCATCTGCTCGCAATAGTGCGCCCAGCCTTCCACGTCTGTGGAGGCATAGAGCATCTTGCGTACGCGCGAATGGATTTGCGGCATAAAGAGAAATTGCACATAATGACCCGGATACGCTTCATGCACCGAGGTGCTGACGATCGTGCCTATGTTGAAGGCCGCCATACTTTCGGAGATTTGCTGCGGCGTTTTATCGGGGCCGGGCACGGTGACATTGAAGTACGCTTTGTGCGAGCCCTTTTCATACGCGCCCGGCGGGTCCATGGAAGCGAAGGTCGTCGCGCGCATGAATGGAGGCGTGTTTTGCAGCGTCGGCTGCACATCCGACGGGATGGTGACGATCTTTTTGGTGCGGATGAACTGGATCAGGTTGTTGAACGTGAGTTGAAATTTTCCGAGGAGTTGGTCCGGTGCTGGATGGTCGGCCTGCAACTCCGCCAGCACCTGCATGGGTGTCTTGTTGGGATCCAGTTCATGCGCTACTTTGCGGAACTCCTCCTGGTTCTTGTGGAGGTCCGCGTAGGCGATTTCCAGCAGGCGGTCGAGCGGAATATTCACCATCTCGTCGTCGCGCAGCTTGGCGCTGAAGGTAGCGGCTCCGATGCGGAAGTCTCCATTGGACTTGGGCAGCAGATCGGTCTTCACCCATTGCTGGTAGCTGGTCAGCGCCTGGATGACGGCATCGTTAGACGCGTGAAACTGGGCGAGCAGCTTCGCATCTTTTACGCTTGTAAACGCCGCTGGAATGTCATGTTGAAAAAATCCAATCAGGCCGGGCAACTGTTCGAGCGCAATCTCCGTGTAAATTTTGGGCGGATTGATGAGGTTGGCACGCGCTGCTTCCAGTGCAGCAGGCATTTGCTTCTCACGTTCGATCAGTGCGGCCAGCCGCACATCCGCAGGCGCGTAATTACGCTCGATGATGGTAAACGCGCTGCCGGTAATGCCGCTGGAATACCAGTCAGGATTTTTTTGCCATGGGCGGATGGTTTCCAGCGTCAACAACTGGCTGCGGATGTTGCCCAGCAGGAACGCGCGATCGCCGGCGTCCCATTCGCTCAAGCCAGCAACAGGGAAGGCGGAAACTTTCTGCTCGTAGTCGTGCAATTCTCCTGCCTGTTGATCGAGGCCCGCGCGCGAGTAATTTTCCAGCTTGCTGTCATACTGATGAAGCCCCGCACTTGTGCCCGCGGTGGGATTGTAGGGAAGATAGACCCGATCGAAGTAGGCATCGACAAGCTTGTGCCATGCGGCGGTCTGTTGCTGGCTTGGTTGTGTCATAGATTTCATCGCAGTCGTGGATGAGGCAGTCAAAGGGAGGCTTATCAGCAAGGCAAGACTGCAGGCGGCCAGCGCGAACGGGAAACGCATTTTGATTGCAGCTCCTTTCATTGCAACTCCAGGATAAGAAGTAGCGGAAACCGAAGTATAGCTGAACGGACGAGCTGTCTTTTGACAATCCCGGTTCAGGGTCAGACACTAAGAACGCAACTATGGGAGGAAATCCAATGAAGATGATGGCAGGTGTTCTGGCGATGGTCGCCAGCGTGGCGTTGATGCCGATAGGTTCCGCACAGATGACGGGTGGCAGCGGTGCAAAGAAACCGATGCTCAGCCCTCCGGCCAAGGCCTCAATTCAGTTGAACGGCAAGCGGGTCAGCGTCATATACCACTCGCCTTCGATGCGTGGCCGCAAGATTTTTGGCGGCCTGGTGCCTTACGATCAGGTTTGGCGAACGGGCGCAAACGAAGCCACGACACTGAAGACGGAGACCAATTTACAGGTGGGAACGGCCACCGTTCCCGCAGGCACATACACCCTGTTTACACTGCCCTCGCAGAACACCTGGAAACTAATCGTCAACAAGCAGACGGGCCAGTGGGGGCTGACCTACGATCCATCGAAGGACCTGGTGCGCATCGACATGAACAAGGCGACGCTCCCGGCCCCGCAGGAAAAGATGAGTATCAGCTTCGAGAATACGCATGGGGCCAGCACGCAGCTCCATGTGCGCTGGGACACAACGGATGTGTGGGTCCCTGTGGTTGCGCAATAGCCGATAGGCAAACTAACGGACGGCTTGCTCGCTGACTTTCGGCGCTGATTTCTCGGTGGATGGCGAGGCAAGCGCTTCAATCAGTTTACGCAGCTCATCCAGAATCTCCGCGGGCAATGTCGCCTTTACCGGGAAGCGGAGGACGCCCTGTGGGGTGAACTGTGCGCCGCGCTTGGCGTGTCGCGTCACAATCTGCATCAGTTTTTCCGGATCGATGCTGGCCGTCTCAGTAAAGCGGAGACTGACCATCTGGCCCTTACGGTCCATTTGCGCCACGCCAGTCTGCTCGCATAAGAGCCGCAGCCGTCCCGCCGTTATCAGTTGTTGCACCGGCTCTGGCATGGGGCCGTAACGGTCCTGCATTTCGGCAGTGATGTCTTCTATGACGGTCTCGTTTTCCGCGCTGGCTATGCGCTTGTACATGCGGAGCCGCTGATTTTCTTCTTCAATGTAGCTGCTGTCGATGCGCAGCGAGATTCCGAGATTGAGCTGTACCGATGGCCGCTCGGCCTGGTCTTCGCCTTTCAATTCGCGAACGGCCTGCTCCAGCATGGTGGTGTAGAGTTCGAAGCCGACGGCCTCAATGTGGCCGCTCTGCTCGCCACCGAGCATGTTGCCCGCGCCGCGCAGTTCCAGGTCGAGCGCGGCGATTTTGAAGCCTGCGCCAAGATCGGAAAATTCCTTCAGCGCGGCCAGCCTGCGCCGCGCGATGTCGGTCAATTCTTTTTCCGGCGGGATCAGCAGGTAGGAGTAAGCGCGGCGGTTGGAGCGGCCCACGCGTCCGCGCAACTGGTACAGTTCGGACAGCCCGTGGCGATCGGCGCGATTGATGAGGATGGTATTGGCCAGCGGAATGTCGAGGCCGTTTTCGATGATGGTGGTTGCAACCAGCACGTCATATTCGTGATGCATGAAGGCGAGCATGACGCGCTCCAGCTCCGTCTCGCTCATCTGCCCATGGCCGACGCCGATTCGCGCGGCGGGAACAAGTTCCTGCAGGCGCGACGCAATCTCATAAATATTTTCCACTCGATTGTGCACGAAATAAATCTGCCCGCCGCGCTCCAGTTCCACTTCAATCGCGGAGCGAATCAGCTTCTCGTCATATTTCGCGACGACCGTCTGGATGGCCATGCGGTCCTTTGGCGGAGTCTCGATCACGCTCATATCGCGCAGGCCCACCAACGACATGTGCAACGTGCGCGGAATGGGTGTCGCCGACATGGCGAGTACGTCGATCTCGCGGCGCATCTGCTTCAGCCGTTCTTTATGGCGCACACCGAAGCGCTGTTCTTCGTCGATGACGAGCAGGCCGAGGTCCTGGAACTTCAAATCTTTCGATAGCAGGCGGTGTGTGCCGATCAAGATGTCAACCTTGCCCTGTTCGACTTTTTCGAGAATCTGCTTCTGCTCCTTCGGCGAGCGAAAGCGCGAAATCATTTCAATGTGTACCGGGAAGGCGGCGAAGCGTCGCTTGAAGGTCTCAAAATGCTGGAAGCAGAGGACAGTGGTGGGCGTCAGCACGGCGACCTGCTTGCTGTCCTGCACTGCCTTGAACGCCGCGCGCATGGCCACTTCCGTCTTGCCATAGCCGACGTCGCCGACCAGCAGGCGGTCCATCGGCATGGAGGATTCCATGTCGCGCTTGATGTCGGCAATCGAAGTGATCTGGTCGTCCGTCTCGTTGAAGTCGAAGGCGTCTTCAAACTCTCGCTGAAACTGGTTGTCTGGAGAAAATGGATTGCCCTGCGCGGCCTTGCGGATGGCGTAGAGCTTCAACAATTCGTCCGCCATGTCCTGCATGGCCTTTTTTACTTTTGCTTTGGTGCGCGCCCACTGCGCTGTCCCCAGCCGGTGCAACACCGGCGCGGGTCCGGTGTCCGTCGAACGATACTTCTGGATCAGGTCGAGTCGCGTCAGCGGCACATAGAGCCGCGCGCCTTCTGCAAATTCCAGAATCATGAACTCGACATGCATGCCATCCTGCGCAATCTCTTTCAGGCCGAGATAACGCGCGATGCCGTGCTCGACGTGGACCACGTAGTCGCCGACGGCAAGATCGCGGAAGTCGGAAATAAATGCGGCGGTGCGCGATTTACGCTGGACGGGACGCGCCGTAATGTCGGCCTCATCGGAAAGATCGTTGGCGCCGAAGATGACCAGCCGCGCTTCTTCCAGGAAAACGCCATTGGCAATTTCCGTGCGCACGATGACGGGAGCGCGCATGTCTCCGCGCAGATAGCTGGTTTCGTCATACATGGTCTCACTGCCGGAGTGCGCGCTGCGGCTGCCGATGCGATACGAAATGCCGTACTCCTGCAAAATGCTGGCCAGCCGCTCGACCTCACCCTGATTGGCGGCGGCGAGCAGCGCGCGTATCTCCTGACGCGCCAGCGAGCGAAGCTGCTCCACCAGCGCCGGGACCGATCCGTGCAGTCTTAGCGTGGGTCTGGTCGGAATTTCAATTTCGCCCAGCGATGTGGTGTCTGTGTCCAGCACATCGATTGCGCCGAGCTGGTCCAGGTCCAGCCCCGGCGTTTCTGCCGCGCGTGTCTGCCATTCCCACGGCGTCAGATACAAATCCGCAGGCGTAAACAGCGTATCGATGCCGCTGCGCTCATGCCGTTGCGTCACCTTGTTCCACCAGCGGTCGAGCTGGTTCTGCACCATGCCTGGTTCTTCAACAAAGATGCGACACTTCGAGACCAAATCGAAAACGGTGTGGCGTGAGCCGGAAGCGGCTGCGGCAAAAAATTCCCAGCCGGGAAAAATGTTGGCGCCTTCCGCTTCGATGGCATCGTGGACCGCATCGTCTTCGCCTTCCAGCCGCTGGCCGCTCAGCCGCGTATGCACCTGCGCCAGCAATGCGTTGGTCATCGGCGTTTCCGTCAGTGGCAGCAGCACGGCCTCATCGACAGGAGCGGAGGAGCGTTGCGTCTCCGGGTCGAACCTCCGCATCGATTCAATTTCATCGCCGAGAAATTCAATGCGCAGCGGGCCGTCCAACTCTGGCGGATAAATATCGAGGATGCCGCCGCGCAGCGCATACTGGCCGCGCATCTCTACCATATCGACGGGCTGGTATCCGACGCTCGCCAGATGCTCGACGAGCGTTTCTGGATCGGTCTCTTCACCGCGCCGCAGGGTGCAGGTAAGGTTGGCGTAATGCTGCGTGGAGAAGACGCGATAGCAGGCGGACTCAATCGGCAGAATGATGAGCTTCGCCGCGCCTCTGGCTATCTTCCACAACGTGACGGCGCGCTGCTCCTGAATGTCCGGATGCGGCGAAAGATTCTCAAAAGGAAGCACGTCATGCGCGGGCAGCCGGACCACGGCGTTTCTGTCCAGCTCGCCGGTCAGGTCGCAGGCGGCCTGCACGGTGAGATGCAATGCCTCCGCCGCGCGATTGTCGGAGACGACCACAAACACGGGCGCCTTCGCTGTGCGGACGAGCAGAGGCAAATAAATGGCGCGCGCCGTGGCCGTAAGCCCGGAGATGCGGCGACGGCCAACGCCGCTGGCCAGCGGCTGGCGCACACGATCCATGGGCGCGGATTTGTCGAGTTCCGCAAAAAATTCCCGGACGAAGGGAAGAATCATCGGCGTTGGCCTAGCGGATTTCTAAAACGTTTGTATCTTTGGATGCTTGCTCCTGAGCGCGTTCGGCAACCTGGCGGGCGATCTGGTAAAACGGACGGGCGCGCTCGGAAAGTTCGCCGGCCAGAGAAACCGGCAGGCCACGGTCGCCGCCGTAACGAATCTCCGGATCGAGCGCGACGGAGCCGAGGAATGCAATTTGATATTCCCTGGCCGTGCGTTCCACGCCGCCCTTGGAAAATACATCGATCTCATGATGGCAATGCGGACAGGTGAAAAAGCTCATGTTCTCGACGATTCCGAGGACATCCACATTCACCTGACGAAACATTTCGATGGCCTTGCGCGCGTCCTGTAGCGCAACATCGGATGGTGTGGAAATAATGATCGCGCCAGTCAGAGGAACGGTCTGCACCAATGAGATGACAACATCCCCGGTGCCCGGCGGGAGATCGACGACCAGATAATCCAGTTCTCCCCAGGAGACCTGCTGCAAAAACTGTCGGATGATCTGATGCAGCATCGGTCCGCGCATCACCATCGGCTTGTCGCCGGGGGAGATGGAGCCGACGGAGATCAGCTTGACGCCATGAGCTTCCAGCGGCTCAATGACATTGCCTTCCAGCACGCGTGGCTGGCTGCGGCTGCCCATCATCAGCGGCACGTTCGGGCCGTACACGTCGGCATCGACCAGGCCCACCTTGTGTCCCAGACGCGCCAGCGCAATCGCCAGATTGACGGCGACTGTGGTTTTTCCCACTCCGCCTTTTCCCGACCCGACGGCGATGACGTGGCGAATTCCTGGCAGTGGCTGCGGCCCTTGAGGGGCATTTCCGGTGTGTCCCATGTTGGCTGTACTCCTTCTTTCATTCGTGGTTTCAGGAAATCAATTTTTATCGGATGAAGCGACCTGCTCGACGGGCTGAGGCCATTCTGTCGGCACGCTACACCGTGACGCGCTCCTGGGCCTCACGCGCGGTCTGGTTTTGCCGCTTGCGCTCGCGCTCCTGTTCACGCTGTTTGCGACGCCGACCGGCATCTTCATATCGCCGAAGCTCATCAGCCCCCTGCGTCTCCAGCGGCGGTACGGGAAGGCGTCGGCCATTTGCATCCACCGCTACAAACGTTAGATATGCGGAAGACACGTGGCGACGCGTTCCCGCCATGGCATTTTCCACCCAGACCTTGACGCCAATGTCCATGGAGGTCTGAAACGCGCGGTTAACGGAGGCCTTCAGAATCAGCAGATCGCCCACATGCACGGGCGCGATAAAGTCGATGTGCTCCATCGACGCCGTGACCACGTTGGCGCGAGAATGGCGATACGCGGCCATGGCGCCGACCAGATCGATAAAATGCATAAGGCGCCCGCCGAGCAGATTGCCCAGCGTGTTCGTGTCATTCGGCAGCACCAACTCGGTCATCTCCGACTGAGAGTCGGCTACGGGTCTTGGTTGGGCCGTGGGAATTGTAGTTTCTTTCATGTATCTATTCCGATCTGTACCCTCAAAATTGCGTCTCGCCGGTTGTGGATGGCACCGTCGCGAAGGGAACCTTTATTTTACGCTGCGAAAGTTTTCCGCCACTGTTAAGATTGCGCGCTTGAGATGCGCCGTATCACGCCGTAATGTGGAAGAGATACGGTTGCACTGCGCGCGCGCGGATGCAGAGTAAACGGACGGAGTCATACTTGTGGACAAAGTAGCGGCATTCACTGAAATTTTGGCGCACAATCCTGACGATGCATTTGCTCGTTACGGATTGGCCATTGAATATACCCAACGGAACCAGGTGGCCTTTGCACTCGCAGAATTCGACGAGTTGCAGAAGCGCCATCCGGACTACACAGCCGGGTACCAGATGGCTGCGCAGACACTACTGGCCAGCGGGAGAATAGAGGAGGCCAGAGAACGCCTGCGCGCAGGTATCGCCAGTGCGCGTCGCACCGGAAATCGACATGCGCTAGCAGAGATGGAGGGATTGCTGGAGGACCAATAAGCGGCAAAAAGTCCATAAGTTACCGAGCATCGCGCGAAGATTGCAGCAATCTCTCCCGTCGCGCAATGCGCTTTAGGAAATGTATAGAAAGCTTGGAGCAAGAATGAAGATCCCTCTTTTTCCCCTCGACGTAGTGTTATTTCCAGGAGCGCCGCTGGCCCTTCATATTTTTGAAGAACGCTATAAGGAAATGATCGGCGAATGTTTGCGCAGAAAAGATGAGTTCGGTATCGTAAGGGCCCGTCGAGATGGGCTGTCCACAGTTGGTTGCACGGCTTCGATTCTCACGGTGATGAACAAGTATCCCGATGGCAGATTGGACATTCTATGTCGTGGCGAACGACGTTTCGAAATTGAGTTGCTGAATGAGCAAAGAAGGTTTTTCCAGGCGGAAGTCGATTTTTTGCCCGAGGAGGGACCTGCTTCCACGCGGGAGGACCGTGAGCAATGCGCTGCGCTGCACATGGAAATGATGGAACTCTCTGGAGGAGATCTCACGGAATATCCGCATCTCGACCTGAATCAGGCGGTCGCCTTTTTGCTGGCCTCAGCCATTCCCGCCGATCTGGATTTTAAACAGGAACTGCTTCATATGAACTCCGATGCTAAGCGTACCGCTCGCCTGATCGAGTTTTATCGGACGATTCTTCCGAAGTTACATCGTGGCTCCATGGTAAGTAAGGCGGCCACACGCAATGGACATGTCATGTGATTCTGCCCCGCATGCGATGCCCTGTTCCCGGATGTATAGCACGCAATTGCCGTCTTCCGTGCATCCATCCGTGCATCCAAACGAATAGTGTCATCGCACCGAATCGTTACGTCTAAGAAACATAGCTGTCAAGGAGGGTATGGATGTCGAAGCCTACATCGCGTCCCGAAACGCTTGGCGAGCTACGCCGCAGCGATCGCTACTCGCAGGATCGGCTCATTAAGCGCAGCGTGAAAGATGAGATGCGCGAGCATCTCATCGAGCGTCTTCGCAACAAAGACACCTTGTTCCCCGGCATCGTCGGATATGACGATACGGTGATTCCGCAAATCGTGAATGCCATCCTCTCGCGCCATAACTTCATTCTGCTGGGATTGCGAGGACAAGCGAAAAGCCGCATTCTGCGCGCTCTGACTGCGCTACTCGATGCGGTCATACCCTACGTCGCAGGATGTGAAATTCGCGACAATCCTTACGCGCCTTTATGCAAAAGCTGCCGCGAGCGTATCGCGATCATGGGGGATGCAACGCCGATCGCATGGCTGCCGCGCGAAGAACGTTATGTGGAAAAACTGGCGACGCCGGACGTTACTGTTGCCGACCTGATCGGCGATTTGGATCCCATCAAAGCGGCGCGCAGCGGCGAACAGCTTTCAAACGAGCTAAATATCCATTACGGACTGTTGCCGCGCGCCAATCGCGGCATCTTCGCCATCAATGAGCTGCCCGATCTAGCGGGAAAAATTCAGGTCGCGCTATTCAACATCATGCAGGAAGGGGATGTGCAGATCAAGGGTTATCCCGTGCGCCTCGCTCTCGATGTCGCGTTGATCTTCAGCGCGAACCCTGAAGACTATACCGCGCGCGGGAAAATCGTGACGCCATTGAAGGACCGCATCGGTTCCGAAATTCGCACCCACTATCCGCTGACGGTGGTGGAGGGTGTCGCCATTACCGCGCAGGAGGCATGGACGGAGCGCAGCCTGATGAAGACAGAGATTCCCGGCTATATCCGTTCCATCGCCGAGCAAATTGCATTTACTGCGCGCGAAGACAAAAAAGTCGACCGGCGCAGCGGCGTCAGTCAGCGGCTGCCCATCAGCACACTGGAGCTGGTTGTTTCGAATGCCGAACGTCGCGCCCTGCAACATGGCGAATCGCTGGCTGTGCCGCGTGCGGGAGACCTTTACAGCGCACTTCCGGGTATCACGGGCAAGATCGAGCTGGAGTATGAAGGCGAAATGCGGGGCTCGGAGACCGTTGTGCGAGAGCTGGTGCGCAACTCCATCGCGCAAGTTTTCGACCAGTATTTTGCCGACACCAACACGCAGCAGATCGAGCAATGGTTCAACCTGGGCGGCACCATCAAGGTGCAGGATGACCAGCCTGCCATCGCCATGCTGGCGGAACTACGGCAGATCCAGGGCCTGCTTGAAAAACTGGGGCCGCTCGGCATCGGCGCCAAGGACGCGCCGGAGCGGACCGTCTCCGCGGCGGAGTTTTTATTGGAGGGCATGGTCGCGCATCGCCGCATCAGCCGGACAGAAGAACGCGGCTTTACGGCGCAGGACAAAATCACGCGGCGCAGCGAGCGTGGGGAAAGAAGCTCCGCAGAGCGCGACACCGAGATGGAAGAGATGGCTGCACGCCGGTCGCGGAAGGTTTACAACTAGCTAATTTTGCAGCTAACCCCCGTTTTCATAGCACTACAAGGCAGTCTGCGATGAAGCGCATTCGCTACACAAAATATACCGGGGACCTGGCGCGGGAACTGGAGCTGGAATCGCTGCTCAATGCGCTGTCGGACTATCTGCTCGATTCCGGCTATCGTTCGCCGCTCAGTCAGTTTCAGGAGTTCGAAGGCGAACAGACGCTCGACAACCTGCGCGAGGCATTGCGCCAGGCGTTGGAGTCCGGCGATCTATTCGACAAAGCCACACAGGAACGTATCGACCAGATGGCGCTGGATGGCCAGATGGATGCGTTAATCGAGCAGCTTTTGCACCGCATGGAGCAGGAAAATTTCATCTCCATCGAGCGTCCGCAGAATGTATCGAGTGTTTCCAGCGTGGGTGGGCAGGTCGGGGAAGCGCAGACTTCGGCGCAATTTCAGGTGACGGACAAGGGCCTCGATTTTCTCGGCTATAAAACGCTGCGCGACCTGCTGGGTTCGCTGGGAAAGTCTTCCTTCGGACGCCATGACACGCTTGCCATGGCCACCGGAGTGGAAACCAGCGGAGGGTCGCGTCCGTATGAGTTTGGCGACACTATGAACCTCGATGCAACGGCCACGCTGCGTTCTGCAATTGCCCGCGAGGGTCTTTCGCTGCCTCTGAACCTGGAATACAGCGACCTGCACGTTCAGGAGAGCGAATATCAGAGTTCCTGCGCCACCGTGGTGATGCTGGACTGCTCGCACTCGATGATTTTGTATGGTGAAGACCGCTTCACGCCGGCCAAACGCGTGGCCATGGCGCTGTCGCATCTGGTGCGCACGCAATATCCCGGGGACACGCTTTCGCTGGTGCTGTTTCACGACTCTGCCGAAGAGTTGCCGTTATCGCAACTGGCGCGGGCGCAGGTAGGCCCGTATTACACCAATACGCGGGAGGGTTTGCGATTGTCGCAACGCATTCTGGCCCGCCAGCGCAAGGACATGAAACAGATCGTCATGATTACGGACGGCAAGCCGTCGGCGCTGACGCTGCCCGATGGCCGGATCTATAAAAATGCCTTTGGGCTCGATCCGCTGGTGGTGGGCGAGACGCTCGAAGAGGTCGCCCACTGCAAACGCTCCGGGATCATGATCAACACCTTTATGCTGGCGTCGGACCCGGGTCTGGTCCAGTTTGTGCAGCGCGTCACGGCCATGTGTAAAGGAAAGGCCTATTTCACCACGCCGGAAAATCTCGGCCAGTATCTGCTGATGGATTTTCTTTCCCGCAAGATGAAGACCATTCATTAAATGGCGGAATGCTCGGACAGTAAGCTTCGAGCCTTGGATTCGTTGCGCCTGCCAGCGGTTTCCTCTTGCCAGAATTATTCTTTTGATCGTACGCACAACAAATATTTTTGGGAAGCGGATAACGTTCTTGGCGCGGGAATAGTCTTCTAATAAAGCCATAGAAGGAGCGAGACATGACCCGCCCATGGCAAGTTAAACACGGTAGCAAGTACGCTTGGATACTGGCGATTTCCGCATTCCTCTCGGGAACCGCCTTCGCTGCAACCACCCACAAAAACCATGGGCAGTCCAACCCACCGGCCGTCCAGAAGATGGGATCTGTATGCATATATACTGCGGGGCCGAAGGCTGGCACCACGCACGATTATGCTCCCATGCAAATGCCGGTAGACACGCCGTGCAATGATGGGGCGGGCAGTACTGGCGTCATTCTCCCCACGAAGAACACCCAGGAGTTGGGTACTGTTTGCAAATTCACGGCAGGGCCAAAGGCCGGGACCACGCACGATTACGCTCCCATGCATGCACCTTTGAATACCCCATGCGAGGACGGATCGGGCAGCACCGGAATCATCATTGCCACTCCACCGAAAGTGGACACGCCGGCCAATAAACAAATTGGGATGCCAATGGGACAGCCGCTCGGGCAGCAAATGGGGACCGTCTGTAGCTTCACGGCGGGACCGAAGAAAGGCACCACGCAGGACTATGCGCCTATGCAGGCGCTGCTGAACATGCCATGTACGGACGGGATGGGAAGCAGTGGCGTGATTGTCGCTACCCCTCCAAAATCACAAATGGGTTCCATCTGCAACTTTACGGCAGGGCCGAAGACCGGAACCACGCAAGATTACGCTCCCATGCGCGCGCCGCTCAATTCGCCCTGTGAGGATGGCGCGGGCAGCAGTGGCACGATCATCGCCGCGCCAGCCGCTCCAAAAACAGGGTCGATTTGTAAGTTCACGGCGGGGCCGAAGGCCGGAACTACCCACGATTATGCTCCAATGCATGCCCCGCTGAATACAGCGTGCGATGACGGCGCGGGCAGCAGCGGCACCATCATCGCCGCGCCAGTCGCCCCTAAAACGGGGTCGGTCTGCAAGTTCACGGCAGGGCCGAAGGCGGGGACCACACACGACTATGCTCCAATGCACGAGCCCCTGAATACACCGTGCGATGACGGCGCGGGCAGCAGTGGCATCATCGTCGCCGCGCCACAGGTTGGGTCCGTATGTAGTTTCACGGCAGGGCCGAAGGCGGGGACCACGCACGACTATGCTCCGATGCATGCGCCCTTGAATACTGCATGCGACGACGGCGCGGGCAGTAGTGGCACAATTATCGCCGCTCCGCCGAGCGAAACCGCTCCCAGTGCCGCTGGGCCGTCAAGTGCGGCTGCATCCACCTCCGGATTGGACAGTGCGGCTACTGGCACACCGCGATGTGTGCCACCCGAAGCCTGTCGACCGTCCAGCCCTGCGCCATCGGGCAATGCTGCTAAAGACACCACTGCGGCTGCTACAGCCAACGCGTCCACAAATGCTGCTGCTGCCGCGCCGCCGGAACCGGCCAGGCCGAAGGCGGGCCTGGGCAGTGTCTGCTTGCTTACTGTCGGACCGAAAGCAGGCACCACGTATGACTTTGCTCCCATGCAGGCGTCCCTCGGTGCTCCATGCAATTACGGCTCAGACAATACGGGCATAATCATCGCCAGTATTCCCAAACCGGCGTCCAGGCCCGCGCCCAAGCCGACGTCAGGTTCAGTGTGTAGTTTTACTTCTGGACCACTGGCCTACAGCACGGCTGATTTCGCTCCGAAACAGGCACCACTCGGCAGTCCGTGCAGCGACGGACATGGGAGTAAGGGAGTCATCGTCGAGCACTAATTTTCGATTTTCTACGGCCCAGGCGTTCTCTCGCCTGAAGCACATCTCAAGCCATGGGAGGATGACGCAACTGGTCCCGCAACGCGCCTGCCAGTTCCACCACTTGTTGCAGTTTGGCGACAACGTTCGCTGGCAGCGTTGGCTCGGCCAAGGCCAGTTGCGTATGTAGCAGCAGGCCAGTGATGGTGGTATTCATCTCCCCCGCCATCAGTTGCGCGGCGGACTGCGTGGCCAGCGACAATTCCCGTTCTCTGCGCTGTAGCGCGGCGCGGACTTCGCGCAGGACGCGATTGCACCCTGAGATGCCGAGATTCACCTGGATTGGGATAGCCAGGCCTGCCTGTTGCCAGAGCACCTCGGCCCCTGCTGGATCGGATTCAACAAGGGCCTCATCCAGCACCAGGACGGAATATTCCCTCCGTCGCAACGCAGCCAGCGCGGCACGCCGATTTTGCGCCAACTCCACGGCAAGTCCAAGTTGATGTCCAATGGCGGAAGCACAGTTCTCCGCACCCGCGATGGTGGTCACCAGCAGCACTGTCTGAGTCATTCAGTATTTCTCCCGATTCTTTCTTGTTTCACACAATTCCTGCTCCAAGCACATTTGCCAATGCAAATGTGGATTGCGGCCTGGCCCCTGTTTCTACGAAGCGGACACGGTGTCTGGGAGTGACCGCGTCTGCTGGAACCTGAATCGATCTATCGATCTTATGTGCGCAAGCGTCGTCACCCGAGGAAACATCAGCCTACATCGCGGATCCTTCGGCGATGCCATATTCCTTCAGCTTGCGATACAGCGTTGTTTTGCCGATTCCCAACAGGCGCGCCGCGGTAAGTTTGTCGCCGTTCAATTGACGCAGAGTGTTCAGAATGGCATGCTTTTCCATCTCCGCAATGGTCAGAATGCCGACATCCGCGCTGGTCTCCTCGGTCGGTGCAAATTCGGCGGAATGTTGCGCCTGCAGCCGGTATTCCTGAATCTGCGTGGGCATGTCCCCCAGGTGCAGCACTGGCCCGGAAGAGAGCGCGCAGGCCCGCTCGATGGTGTTTTCCAACTCGCGTACATTTCCCGGCCAGTCATAGGCGCCAAGCACCCGCAAGACGTCATCGCTCAGCGTGTACAGCACGCCAGTCTCGCGCCGCCGCCGTTCCAGGAAATGCGCCGCCAGCAGGGCGACGTCCTGTCGCCGCTCCCGTAGCGAAGGTATTTTGACGTTGACCACATTCAGACGGAAATACAGATCTTTGCGGAACTTCCCCTGCTCGACCATGGCAGCAAGGTCGCGATTGGTCGCGGCCAGAATGCGAACGTGAATCGGCACGCGCAGGTTGGAGCCGACAGGCCGAATCTCTTTTTCCTGGAGCGCCCGCAGCAGTTTGGCCTGGAGATCGAGCGGCAGTTCGCCAATCTCATCCAGAAACACAGTGCCGCCCTCCGCCGTGGCCAGCAGGCCTTCCTTGGAGCGGTTGGCCCCGGTGAAGGCGCCCTTTACATAGCCGAAGAGCTCGCTCTCGATCAGCGTAGGCACCAGCGAGCCGCAGTCGACCGGGATGAAGGGATGCGTTGCATTCGGCCCGTTATAGTGGATGGTGCGGGCGACAACTTCCTTCCCTGTTCCGCTTTCTCCCAGGATCAGCACTGGATGGTTGGTGTGCGCCACTTTCGACAGAATTCGATAGACGCGTTCCATCTCCGAGCTTCGACCGATGAGGGTCCCGAAGCCGTCCGCCGTGCGCAGTCGCTCCCGCAGCCTACGGCTTTCTGTGTCGAAGTGGCGGCGCTCGGAGGCCCGCTCCAGAACGTCCGACAACTCATCCATGGTGAAGGGTTTGGTCAGATACTCGCTGGCGCCGGTGCGCATCGCTTCCACCGCGGACGATACCGTGGCATAGGCCGTCATCACCACCACTACCGTTTCGGGATAGATGGTGCGGATCTCTTCCAGAAGCGGCAGTCCCCCTCCCCCAGGCAGTTTCAGGTCCAGTAGAACGATGTCGGCCATGTGGGCCTTGAGGGCAGCGCGCGCGTCTGCTGTATTGTCTACGCTGGAAACCGCGAAACCCTGGTTGCGCGCAATATCGGAAACAGCTGCGCGAATGGCCATATCGTCGTCGACCACCAGCACATGCATCATGCTGGCTCGCTCCGTCGCGGGAAGGGGGGAGTTAGGGGAGAACATGCGTGTCGTAGTTAGCATCTTACGCGGGTTCCTTTCCGGCGGCGAAGCAATTGTGGTCCATCTTGTTCCGGTTGCTCGTGCTGGTCATCTTTTTTCTCGCAGAGACGGTTTCCGATTTTATTGGGTCTTCCGGTCTCGGAGGCGTCTCTGGCTGCAATTGGTTTCTGCGGGAGCGGCAGCTCAATCGAAAAACAAGCGCCGCCATGCGGGTTGGACCTCACTGCGACGGAGCCTCCCGCGCGATGCGTCAATTCCCGCACAATCGCGAGCCCGAAGCCACGCGGCGCGGCGCTCTCTTGAAGTTTGCTGGATACCCCCGACTCGAAAATGTGCGGCAAAAGGTCCGGAGCAATCCCAGCGCCGGTGTCACTGACCTGAAGAAACAGTGTAGGCGTGGGGCCCTCCAGCGCGCGATTTCCCCTCTCTCCACCCGATCGTTTGGCGAGGCGGGAAAGCCGGTTTGGCGGTTCGTCTCTATGTCTGCTCCTTCGTGACTCGCCCTGTGAAATCGCGATACGCAACTGTCCACCCTGCGGCATCGCCTCGATGGCATTGCCGACGAGGTTGTGCAGGATCCGCTCAAAGTCACTCTCC
>JAKAYS010000136.1 GCA_021826695.1 Acidobacteriota bacterium
GTATGCAGGTCGTCGGGGTAACAACCAGCTTCGCGGCGAGCGCGCTCGCGGAGGCCAATCTCATTGTGGACTCGTTGTCGCTCCTGCCGCACTACTTCGCCGATTCGCCACGCCTGGTGACTTGAGAGATATGAAGTTACGCAGGGATGGGACCTTCCGGAGGACCTCCTGATGTTTGCGGCGTTGATGCTCGTACTGTTGGCTGGCGGAATGAACGGGAGCTTTGCCGTGCCCATGAAGCGCGTGCGCGGATGGCAGTGGGAGCATACCTGGCTCGTCTGGTCGTTTTTCGGAATGCTTGTAATTCCTCTGGCCATTGCGGTCGCGACAGTCCCCGATTTGAGGGCCGTTTACCGCGTAGCCGGACCGCTGCCACTCGTGTACACGGCATTCTACGGAATGGTGTGGGGTGTGGGTGCGGTCCTCTTTGGCTTGGGCATCGTGCGTGTCGGGCTTGCGCTCGGTTTCGGGATCATCCTCGGCACGTCGTCCTCGTTTGGCGCCATAGTGCCGTTGGCGATGCTGCACCGCGACCGCCTCTTCACGACCGCTGGCGTGCTGATGCTCGCTGGCGTCGGTGTCATCCTCGCCGGGGTTGCGGCGAGTGCGCGGGCCGGTCTGTTGCGCGAGGCGAGGTCACCGCTGCAATGCGACAATGGCCCTTTCACGACCGGCCTGGGCATCTGCCTGCTCTCCGGCCTGGGTTCCACCTTTATGAGTCTGGCCCTCAACGAAGCCACACCGATTTCCAGAGCTGCTGAATCCCTGGGGACATCTCCGGGCCGCTCGCTGAACGCCATCTGGCCTGTACTCCTGGCTGGAGGGTTTGCCGTTAACGCCGTATACTGCTCTTTCCTTCTGATACGTCGAGGCAATGCCGCGCGCTTCCGGGAGGCCGCAGGCGCCAACATCGGCCTGGTCGTGGCAATGGCCGTGCTGTGGTCGGGCAGCAACTTTATCTATGGCGCTGGGGCACACCGGATGGGGCCGCTCGGCCTGGTCATCGGGTGGCCCATCTTCATGGCTGCGATCGTGATGACGGCGAACGTCTGGGGACTTCTGACGGGCGAGTGGCGCAGTGCCGGACGGCGCGCGCTGACGTGGGCGGCGGGGGGCTGCCTGCTGCTCGTGATGGGAATCTGGATCATCGCCTCGGCTGGGAACAGGTCGTAAGAACAACGCGCGCCGACAGTTCTAGTGTGGAAAGTGGAGGTCCTGTCATGCAAGCACGAATACGGGACAATGGGCGCATCGACCGCACTACCCCGATGCCGCTGTACTTTCAGATCGCCGAGCATCTGCGTCACCAAATGCGCACACGGAAAATGCGTCAGGGAGACTTGCTCACTACCGACGAGCGTGTACAGGAGCAGTTCAAAGTGAGCCGCGCCACCGCGCGCAAGGCAATCGACGAACTGGTTGACGAGGGGCTTGTAGAGCGAGTCACCGGCAAGGGCACTTTCTTGACCGAGCCGCGGCTGCAGGTGCCGCTGCCAGCGATGCTGAGCTTTACCGAGGAACTTGAGCGTCGCGGCATGCGTCCGAGCACGCGGGTCGTTTCCGTGGGATGGGTCCCGGCCAGCGAGCGCGCCGCGCAAGCTCTCGGTCTCGAGACGAGGATGCGCGTGCTGCGCCTTGAACGCATCCGTTATGCCGACAGTAAGCCTATTCTCCAGACGGTCGATATTCTCCCCGAACGGCTTGGGATCGGACCCGGAGAAGATTTTTCAGGTTCGCTCTACAAACTCATGGAGTCGCGCGGTATCCGGCTTGCCGAGTGCCAGAACCTCATTGAGGCGGCCGTAACAAACCGCCGATTGAGCGAATTGCTCCAAGTAAAGAAGGGGTTCCCAGTATTGGCGTTACGGCGTACAAGCTACGACACCGAGGGCCGGCCAGTGCTCTACGAAGACGCAGCTTGTCGTGGCGACCTGTATGGCTATGCGATCCGCTTGGCCCGGCAGCGGCCATCCCGGAGACGCTGAAGAGAGCCGTCTCGTGGTTCCTATTCACCCAAATCGTTTATCCAGGAACGACTACGTCGCCCTCCGTTGGCCGATGCCACGCAAACAGTTCTCGCTTGAGCCGTTCGACTGTGTGCCGATGTGCCGGCTGACCTGCCAGATTGTGCATCTCTACTGGGTCCGTGCGCAGATCGTAAAGCTCCGGAGTGTCATGCGTCCAATACGTATACTTATAATTTGCGTCGCGGACCATGTACTTGGCGCCGCTTTTGCCAAGGTCGTACTCAGCAAAAACCGGTCCATAGTTCAAATGGGAATCAGGCCGCCGTATCAGATCGGCGAAACTCTTACCATCGGTTGGGCCTGAAAGTGGGACATGGCATAGGTCGGCCAATGTTGCGGAGAGAGAAACCAGACTGAGCGGCGTGTTGCATAGTGCCGGAGCGCCACCCGGCATCCGTATCATCAGCGGAACACCGCACGATCCCTCATAGAATTGAAACTTGTCCCACAGTCCAAGGTCTCCGAGCATCTCCCCATGGTCTGCCGTATAAACAACGATCGTGTTGCGGTCCAGTCCCAATCGGTTGAGGGCACGCAAGACTTGTCCTACGCAATCGTCCGTCTGTGCAAGATTGCCGTAGTAATATGCCATCCTCTTGCGCGCTTCTGAGGCATTCTTTAGCTCTGGGGTAAACGGGCAATGTTCGATGGAGCGACGTACTCTGTCCGGTAAATGCTCCAGGTCCGCCTTGCCCCAGGTCTGCGACAGTTCCATTCGCTCCGGCTCAAACATCTCCGCAAACCGCTTTGCCGGCATAAATGGATCATGCGGCTTGAGGAACGAAGAGACAAGAAAGAACGGTTCGTTATCGCGAGCGTAATCTTCGAGGAAGCGGATTGACTCGCGGGCGACGAAACTTTCAAAATGGTCCTGTTCTTCCATTATGGAGGGCCGCCCGACGGCCACGGGGCCGAGTCGATTGTCCAGTTGCCGGTGACTCTTCCAAGGATCGCCTTCGCCCTTCCATATACTTTCGATCTGTGGGATGCCTGCCCCGGAATTGCGTCGGCCTAGCTCGTCCTCGTACAATCTCACCCTCGGTCCCAAATATTGGCACCAGTCATTGAACTCCAACTGGTATTCGAAGCCATGTGTCTGGGCATCCACGAAGTGCATTTTGCCAACAAGGGCGGTCAGATAGCCCGCTCGACTGAAGTGGTGGGCTACCGTCTTGTGTTTTGGGGAGAACGACTTTGAATTCCCCCGGCTCTCGAGATTGTGCGAATAGAGCCCGGTCATAATCGAAGCCCGGGACGGTGCACATACCGGATTGAAACAATAAGCTTCTGTAAAGCGAATACTCTGTTGAGCCAGTCGATCGAGGTTTGGCGTAACGGCTACAGTGTCTCCAGCCACCCCCATACAACTGCGCTTGTGCTGGTCCGACATCAAGATCAATACGTTGGGGGCAGACCGATGTTCTGCCGATGCGCCGGGTCCTTGCACTATGGCACCCATGGCGCCTGGCGCGCCGAGGCGATCGGCGCCAATACTCAAGGCGCCTATCGTATTCGCTGCTCCCGACAGAAACTTTCTTCTGTTCATAGCGGATTCTCCTTATGCGCCGTCCCGCACCCAGAAAATATACTCACACTCACCAAGATATATTTTCACTGAGCGAAAACATATTCAACTTCGCTTGCCGCGCGCCGATCTCTCGGTGCCGTTCTAATTCTTATGGTAGTTTCTGGTACTGCCAATGTGTCTTTATACTCTTCAGTGGATTCAATCGCATGTGCATCGGAGATTAACAATGTTCAGAAAGCTGTATTCGATTGGGTTGAGTATATTTTTTCTATCCGTAAACTGCTCGGCGCAGACAGGCTCGACAACTCTGCAAGGAATTCACAAGATCCGCCATGTGATCATCATCATGCAGGAGAACCGTTCTTTTGACAGTTACTTCGGCACTTTCCCCGGAGCCGACGGGTTGCCGACCAAGGATGGTGCTTTTACTGTGTGTAACCCGGACCTAAGAACAGGTCAATGTATGAGTCCCTATCACGACACGAATGACGTAAATGGAGGTGGTCCACATGTCGCGGCTTCTAGTATGCGGGACATTGACAACGGAAGAATGGATGGCTTTGTAATACAGGCCCAAAAGGGTCGCAAGGGTTGTTCAGTCGCTGCGGATCCTGCATGTACCAACTCAAGAGAGCCGGATGTGATGGGGTACCATGACGGCCGCGACATCCCGAATTACTGGGCCTATGCACGCGCGTTCGTGCTCCAGGACCACATGTTCGAACCAAATGCCTCCTGGAGCCTGCCAGCTCATTTGTATGAGTTATCGGCCTGGTCGGCTTATTGCACCAAGCATGACGATCCAAAGAGTTGCAGTAACGAGCTCGATGCTCCGGGCTTGCCCGCCGATTATGCTTATCGGAATCAATTCAGTGGTACACGGGATGTTCCTCAGGGAACCGATCCTATTTATGCATGGACTGACCTGACTTATCTGCTGCACAAATACCATGTCACTTGGGGCTATTACGTCATACCTGGTGGACCCGGCTGCAAGGGAGATGCCCGATCGGAACGCTTCTGCACTCCAGAAATATGGAACCCACTTCCATATTTCGATACAGTTAAGGATGATGGGGATCTATCTCGCATTCAATCGTTGGATAATTTCTACGAACAAGCTAGAAACGGCACATTGCCTTCCGTATCTTGGATTGCTCCAGCATTTGCGGTCAGTGAACATCCTCCTGCTCCGGTGAGTGCAGGCCAGAGTTGGGTGACAGGCCTGATCAATGCTGTTATGCAGGGACCTGACTGGAAAGATACCGCCATCTTTTTGGCCTGGGACGACTGGGGTGGCTTTTACGACCATGAAGTGCCTCCCGTCGTGGATCAAAACGGCTACGGGCTGCGCGTTCCGGCCATGATAATCTCACCCTATGCCAAGCCACATTACATTGATCGCCAGATTCTCAGTTTCGATGCCTATCTGAAATTTATCGAGGATGATTTTTTGGGAGGACTACGGCTGAATCCAAAAACCGATGGCCGGCCGGATCCCAGGCCTACTGTGCGTGAAGATGTTTCCATCTTGGGTGATCTGACAAAGGACTTCGACTTCAATCAGGCCCCACTTCCGGTACTGATTCTTTCCACACACCCATCTACGGATTTGATGGTTTCTCAACCGGCTGTTTCTAAATGAGAGACGATGTTTTTGCTATCTCCCAGACCCAAAGTCGGATAGACAAGCAAACATTAACCAGGATACGGAAAGGAGTTACTAATGTTGATTGGATCGGATTCCGATAGCAACAAAGCTGGGTTGCGGCCCTTTTCAAGCTTCGTCATTCTCCTGTGCTTGATGATTATGCTGGCCCTGATCGCTCCGGTCACACTATTTTGTCAAAGCGCGGCCAAGCCGAAGGTCTCTGCCTCTTTAGCCATTCCCGGCAGCGAAAAAATTGAACATGTCGTTTGGATCATTCAAGAGAACCATTCTTTCGACAATTATTTCGGCACCTTTCCTGGCGCCGATGGCCTTCCTCCCTCGACGTGTCTTCCTAAAATGCCGGGCGATCGGGACTGCGTCAAGCCATTTCACATGCCCGCGGGGCAGCCGCTCCTCGATCTCGAACATAGCTGGGAAACCGCGCACGCCGCCTACAATAGTGGCACGATGGATGGCTTCGTCTGGGCCGAAGGTTCGCCCTATACGATGGGCTATTACGATGAGCGGGACATTCCAAACTATTGGGAGTATGCGCGCAACTATACGCTCTGCGACCGTTTTTTCTCCTCTGAGATGACGGGCAGTTCTCCCAATCACGTTTTCACGGTGGCCGCCCAGTCGGGAGAGATCAACAACATCGGCTCCCTCAAACAAGTTGAAAATCAACTGGACGATGACGATGGTTTCAATTTTGCTTCCATCGTCCGCCGGTTCCGGGGCACGGGCGTCTCCTGGAAGTATTACGTCGAGACCCAGCCGCTTCCGCCCGGTGACAAGGGGAATGCAAGACTGGCCCATTTGGCCTATCCCGACCCCAAAGAACTGACTTTATGGAACCCGTTACCTGGCTTTAAGGGGATACGGGACAACCCCGCCGATATGGCCCGTCTTGTCCCGTTGCAACAATACTTCACCGACCTGAAAACCGGCTCGCTCCCTCAGGTTTCATGGATCATTCCCGATTTCCAGGACAGCGAGCATCCGCCCGAACCATTGGATCAGGGTATGTGGTATGTCACTCGGGCCGTCAATGCGCTGATGCAGAGCCCGTACTGGAAGAACACCGTTATCGTTCTTACCTGGGACGATTACGGCGGTTTCTACGACCATGTCCCACCGCCGGAAGTGGACGCTTACGGCTACGGCCCTCGCGTACCGACGATCATCATCTCCCCGTACGCCAAGCGGCATTATGTCTCCCACGAGACGTACGATTTCACATCCGTCCTAAAATTCATCGAACAGCGCTGGAACCTTCAACACCTCACTGCTCGCGATGATCGCGCGAATGACATGGCCGATGTTTTTGACTTCGATCAACCGCCTGCTTCGCCGCTCGTGATCCCAGTTCCGCCCGGTATTCAATCCCATCTGCTTCCAGTGCATCTCACCTATCGGCCCTCGGTCGAACTGCCTCATCAGCAGGGAGTGAGGATCCAGGGGACCCAGGCGGTTCCTTACATCCCATCTTCTCCCCCAAAGAAGAACTGATATCCTTGCGGCCAGTCCAGAAGAGGCACAGTTGAGGGAATCGATGAAAAACATGGCACCGTTGTATAGAGCAATTTATGGTTAATCAACTCACTGTTCCATCACGACGGCTGCGGAACGTGCGGGAATGCGCAGTGTGCCTGACGTCGAATGGGCATCGGGTTGCTCAGGTGTAGCAACTACGAGTCTGCCAGGATTCAACAGGTTCACCTTGGCAGCGATCGATTTTTTAGATTCCTCGTTGACGACCACGACGGCACGCTTGCCCGTAGGCGTAATAAAGACAGAGTGACGATGCGAACCATCGGAGATTACCTCAGCGCCCAAAGTGTCGCGGAACTCCGCGTCCCATAGGTACGTTTTATATTTCCGGCGCAGCGCGTCAATCTTCTTTCCGTAGGCGAGTGTCAGTGGAAAGTCGGTCAGATGACCTTTGAAGTTGTAAGGCTCATAGCTGATCATGTATCGATTCAGCAGGATCAGATTGAGCATCTCGCGATCGTCGAATCCAGTGACGGCGACCATGAGTGGGGCCTGCGAATCGATATACCGGCAGACCGGTCTGGAACCAGCATTAATGCGGAAATAAGAGACAGGGTAGTACTGCATCAACCAATCCTGCGGCCCCTCGCCAGCGAAGATAAAGTCAGGATCAACCTTGTCGGCGGCGGTGCGCAACAGCCGAGACATCGGAAGATCGCCATTGTAAATATATCCGGGCGGCGCATATCCGTGGTTAGGACTGAAAGAATATTCGACCGGGCCATGGTGGCAGACTTCATCGAAGAGCCAGCCCGCAGCGCCTAAATTCAATATTTTTTGAAACTCCCGTGTAGCGATCGCCTGATACGACGGGCAGAGAAAATCCATCACTTCGCGGCGACGATTGTTGATGCCCGCCAGTTGCGTAGGTGTGAAGTAACTGTAGCCTCCCTGTTGGTAGGGGATGTCATATGGGTCCGTGGCCGCATATTTATATAGTTCCTTTTTGAACCAGGTAGTCGTCATGTCGGCCCAGTTGAGTTTGCCGAACAGAATGATCTTCACGCCCTTGGCTTGGGCCTGCGCGATCGCATCGTGCAGTTCTTGCCAGGTGCCGAGTCCCGGGTCCGTGTCCTGGGAAGGATCGCCGCGGTCCTGACCGCCATGGTTCCAGCCGACCAACTGAATGGCGCCTACACCATTTTTTGCGCATTCCTCGACATATTTCCCAAGGTTGCGATACGGAATGGTGTAATCCTCTTCAGGCGCATTGATTTGCAATTGCTGCCAGGAATTCACGTCCTTGACCCAGTCGGCAACGTGCGGTTTTTGGAACCAGGTCGTTCGCCATTGTTTGTAGAGATCGACGCCAGCGTGCCAGTCTCCGCTGTAACAGCGCAGCACAATGGGAACCAGTTTTCCGGTCGAATGTGGCTGAGTAAAAACAAAATGACAGGTACGGAATTCCAGGTGCACCGGAATGCCGGAAATTTCATCTTTCTGCGGGACCGAATTGTCGATGGATTGAATGACGCCTGGATGCTGCTCGAATGTGTATTCCAGCAGATACGGCTGGTTCGGGTCGTGCATTTCTACGTAGATGCCTTCTTGCGGCGATTGAACCAGACAAAAGAGGCTTTGTTTGGATGCAATGGTTTTTGTCGGGAAATCCACGCCCCAGTAGCCCTTTTCGTTGCGAAATTTTGGATAGAGTTCGTCGGACACCAAATTGCCGTACCACATATGCTCGCTCTGCATCGGCGTATCGCGTGTGGAAGAATTTAAATCTCCGAGGTAAGGGTAGTCGATGGTTTCCACCGCCAGCGACGAGTCATTGATCAGAGTACTGTCGAACGTGAGTGTCCCGTCACGTAATGTCGCAGTGACTGTAAATGTGATTGGCAACACGCCGCCATGTTCGCTCAGGAGGTCCTTCCACTGGAGGCGCACTTGATGGTCCGAAAGTTTTTCAACCTGGACAGCGCGCTGTTTCTGTCCGAGGACATAATTCTCACGACGGTGGGGCAGGGGAGCCAATAGACGGAAGGAGACGCCCAACTCCGGACGCCGTTGAATCGTCCAGTGAGTTGACGTCCGTTCCAAGCGAGTGAGTGCGCCAGAATTGACATCGAAGGCGACGAGGAGCGCCTCGTCCTCCAGCACGACCTCATTCGGGAAGGCAGATTGCCCACCTGGGTCTGCCGCAATCTTCTTCTGCGCGATGGTTTGCTCCGCGCCCAGTTCCACGTTTTTGGATAAGGCCCCTATCGCAGCCAGACCAGTCAGCTTATTGAATGTTCTTCTGTCCATCGTTCTCCCGGAACCCTTTCTCTGCGAAAAAACCTACAGGCTACACAAAAGATTGCATCTATCGTCTGGTCGATATGCGATCAGTAAGTCCACATGGTTTCTGTCAAGCACAAACTAAAATATTCTCTGCAAAAACGCAGTCTACGTCTGAATCTCTATATGACCGTTTCATAAACAAAATGGATCATCTTGTCGTCATCTAAAAACGGAAAGTGCCGCAAGCTATGGAAGCTCTGATTAATTCTGGTTTGTATCAGGGCACGACTTTCCGCCGCGGCGGATGCCGTAAATGGGTGAAAAATTGGTGGGCTTCAGCCCCTGAGTGATTTTCTAGCGACTTAATCAGACCTTCTCTATATGACCGTTTCATATACAAAATGGATCATCTCGTCGTCATCTAAAAACGGAAAGTGCCGCAAGCTAGACAAAAGCTTTCACTGCAAATCGTTCAGTCAGCCAATGAGCTTTCCATTCACAGCATTCAGCGGAGGCTTTCCTTCCAGCACACGGGCGACGTCTTCGCAAATGGCCTTTGTGACCCGCTCCTGGGCCTCGCAGGTAAAGGCGGCGACATGGGGCATAAGGACCACGTTGGAAAGTAGCTCAAGCTCTCCAGGTTTAGGAGGCTCGGTGGCGCGCACATCCAAGGCCGCGCCAGCGATTGTGTTGCTTTTGAGCGCTTGGAGAAGATCGGCCTCGCAAACTACTTCTCCGCGCGCCGTGTTAATGAAGTAGGCTGTCGGTTTCATCTTCTTAAAACGATCCGCGTCCAGCAGTCGAATGGTCTGCGGGGTGGATGGAAGGTGGCAAGATACAATGTCCGCTCGCGCCAGCAATGCATCGATCTCCACAAGTTCGGCATTGAGCTCGCTTAAATAGATATTGTCCTGACTTAGAAACGGATCGTAGGCAACGATCTTCATTCCGAAGGCTTGGGCGCGTCTTGCAGTAAGGTATCCAATCTTGCCAGCACCTATAATTCCTAGTGTCTTCCCGTACAGTTCAATTCCGACAAATTGCTGGCGGTTCCAGTGGCCGTTCTTTGTGTCCTCGTTTGCGTTGGGAATGAAACGCGCCAGGGCGAGCATGAGTCCAATCGCCAATTCCGCCACGCTGATGGCATTCTGATCGGGAGTGTAGGTGACCAGGATACCGGCTTTGCTGGCATATTCGACATCGACATTGTCGAGGCCGACACCTGCTCTTCCTACTACTT
>JAKAYS010000008.1 GCA_021826695.1 Acidobacteriota bacterium
CTATCGGTTGAGTACGTTTGTTCTGCATATTCCTCCGCTTCGCGAACGTCGTGAAGAAATTCCCTACGTGCTTACGCAACTCTCGCAGCAGATGGCTGCCACTCACTGCCTGGATCCGGTGCAGTTCTCTCCGCAAATGATTGGGGCGTGCATTGCCTATCACTGGCCTGGAAATCTGCGCGAACTTGGTAATTTCGTCAAGCGTTACCTGGTCATGCGCGATGAACCGGCAGCAATTGCGGAATTGGAATCTAAAATTCCCGGATACTTTGTTCCGACGCCAACGCCCCTGAGCGCTGTTACTGCGACGACCAGTCCAGATCTGAAATCCATGGTCCGCGAATTGAAAGACCATGCAGAAATGCAGGCAATTCGTGAAACCCTGGCCGAGACCAAATGGAACCGCCGTATCGCGGCAACGCGACTCAACATCAGCTACAAGGCACTTTTGTATAAAATTCGTCAATACAATCTGGCGGCGCCTATCCAGTCCGCATAGAAGCTGCATTGCACATTGCTACATCTGAGAGGTACATTGATGCTACATACAGTAGTTGTAAACCTGAAAAATTCTTCTGTACTCCATGGGTACTATCGAACCGATGATTCGATCGACAGTGTCGGCTCTGTACCAGTGAATCTGCCTCGCACCATGACGATCGAACCGGAGGATGGCAGCGCGGCTGTCACGATTGATCTGCAGAACGCAAAGGCAGTTTTTTTTGTTCGCAGTTTCGCCGGTAGCCCGACCCAGCAGGATGTTAGATTTTTCGATTCCCTTTCTATTCATCCCTATCTTTGGGTGCGCCTGACATTTAAGGATGGAGAAGTGATGGAAGGACGCGTATTGAACGGAATCGATTTGCTTGCACAAAATGCTTTTCAGCTTTTCCCTGTAGACGAGCTCACCAACAATCGTTGTCTGTTTGTCCCAAAACAATCTCTGCGCAGCTTTCAGATTATTGGCCTGCTCGAAGCGCAAATCCAGCATTGCGACGTCGCATAATGTCCGCGCCCAGCACAGCGCTGTCCGCATATTTCATGATGATTCCGGTGAGTTTTTCCAGCATATTTCTTTAGAAATACCTTTCTGCTCCGCCCAGCTTGAACTATTGTTTATAACACGCCATCCAGGTGGGTAAACCCTGCGCCATCTGCGCTGTTACAGATGCAAATCGCTGCACACCGTACTCCTCGCAACCCTCTCGCAATTCTCGTTGTATCGCCGCAAAGGCTTGGATCGCCAGTTTTTTGATGAGCGAGTTTGGCCTCGCACTTGCATAGGTGTGAACAGAGAAGTTCGTGTTCTCTATGCGAGAGGGAGTCATGGGTAACGACATAGCATCCGCAAAGAGCAAGTTGGAAGTTGCTCTTATGCCGGAACCAATGGATCGCCCTTGCCATGCGCTCACGGTCGATTTGGAAGACTACTTCCATACCGAAACTGCTGCACAGGGAGTTTCGCGCGCAGAGTGGGAAACCCAGCCATCGCGAATCGAGTCCAGTACCAGCCGCCTGCTCGATCTACTGGATCGTAACGCAGTGCATGCCACATTTTTTGTTCTTGGATGGGTGGCAAAACGTTTTCCGGCGCTTATCGAAGAAATTCATCAACGAGGGCATGAAGTAGGTTGTCACAGTCTCAATCATCAACTGGTGTGTCGAATATCGCCACGTGAATTTCATGAAACTACGCGAGAAGCGAAAGACCTTATCGAATCCATCATCGAAGAACCGATCCAGGGTTATCGCGCGCCCAACTTCTCCATTCTTCCTGGATATGAGTGGGCATTTGAAACGTTGGCAGATCTCGGATTTCTTTATGACTCCAGCGTGCATCCAATTCGTCACCCTCTCTACAGCAACCCCGATGCGCCGCGGGGCCCATACTGCGTAGCCGGTGGGCGGCTGATGGAGCTTCCTATTGCGACATGGAGGTTGGCGGGACACAATCTCTCGGCAGGAGGGGGCGCTTATTTGCGTCTACTACCTTACCAATACATTCAACGCGGGCTGAAAGCATGGGAAAAGCACATGCAGACACCAGCAATGGTCTATTTGCATCCCTGGGAGCTCGATCCAAATCCGCCTCGTATTCCTCTCTCTTTCAAATCCACCATTCGCCAGACATGGGGAACGTCTGCGATGGAAGCTAAGCTGCAGCGCTTGTTCGAGCAATTTCATTTTGCCCCGGTTCGGGATGCATATAAAAGCCTGCTAGGTGACAAAGAATTTCTTCCACGCAAAACCCCCTTTCAACTAACAGAACAAGTGAAACAGGTGGCAGGATGAAAGAAATAACTCAGAAAACCCCTCCTCAATTTAAGTCAGATCCCACCGCTGAGATCATCCGCCGAATTGTCCATCCCCTTTGGGCCAGACGAACACATCCGACCTACGCCCGGTACCTACATGAATTCGAAGGGAACCAGTATCTTCATCCCGACGAGTTACAGAAGTTACAGATGCAGCGCCTTCGACAGCAACTGGTCCATGCATACAAATACGTACCCTTCTATCGGCTCCGCATGGCTGAAGCAGGAATGACTCCGCTAGATGTACAGACACACAAGGATTTAGCACAGCTTCCTGTGCTGACGAAGCGCGACATACAAGACCATGGCGATCTCCTGGTGTCGAGCAATATTCCAGCATCGAAGCGGGTGCAGAACCAGACCGGAGGGTCTACAGGAAGCCCGCTCCAGTTCTACGTGGACAAAGAACGCTGTGATTCGCGCATGGCCAGCACAGAACGACATAATTCCTGGGCAGGACTGCGCGCGGGGGATTGGTATGCGCACCTGTGGGGTTCTCGCTTTGATGTTGGCGACAAGCCCAATCCGAATCCAGCATGGCGACAAAAGCTTTTGTATCGTGATTTGACACTACACACCGCCTGCGTCAGCGAAGAAGCAATGCTGGAATACGTTGGGGTACTACGCCGCTATCGCCCCCGGTACATGCTTGCCTACGCGCAGTCAGCCGTGCTCTTTGCTGAATTTTGCCGCAATAACAACATATCCGATATAGCCTTTGAATCCATGATCGTTTCAGCGGAAATGTTGCTGCCAGGAAAACGTGCCTTGCTGGAAAAAACGTTTGGAGGGAGGGTCTTCAACCGCTACGGGTGCAGAGAAGTCAGCGTCATTGCAAGTGAATGTGAATTCCACACTGGCCTTCACGTCAATGCAGATGCTCTGTTGGTCGAGGTGGAACCAGTTCCGAACCTACCCTCGGGAATGGGTCGAGTGCTTATCACGGACCTCCTGAATCGATCGATGCCCCTCATTCGTTATGAAATTGGCGATCTGGCGAGCCTCAATACTCCATTGCATTGCCAGTGCGGACGCTCGTTACCTTTGATTGGAAACATTGAGGGTCGAACCTCCGATTTCCTGGAACTTCCGAACGGACGCATGATTGCTGGCCCTTCGCTGGCCTTACTCGCCGCTGATATGCGCGAAGTTCGTCAGGTCCAGTTTATTCAACCTGATCCACAACATGTGACGCTGAAAGTTGTTGCCGGTACCGGATACAGCGCACTTACAGAGCAGGAGTTGCGTCGACGTATGCAGCCCTATCTTGAAGGACATACGAGCCTAACGATTGTTACATCCGACTCGATTCCTTCCGAACCTTCCGGTAAATACAGATTTGTAAAAAAGGGTGATAATGCGGTCGCAATCGACACTGTGGCGCAATAGGAGAACAACGATGAAAAACTTTCACTTTCACCCCGCTCTGCATGTAACTCAACCGGAATTTGTGGCTGGGCCCCATACTCATCTTCCGACGCTACTTGGACAGTCCAGAAGTCCATCCATAAATGCGCATCGTGTGATGGTCGCCGCTGCAAACCTATTTATCGAACAAGATCACTACCAGCAATTGTGTACCAAACAAAGTGTAGAGGCTGGATTATGATTTTTCAGGTCGAACTCATTGGAGTCTTGACTGTTGGGCTCCTGTCTTCATGGGCTGTCGCCAGCTATTTTCATTCATTTGCTTTAAATCACAAGATTATTGACGTTCCGAATGAGAGAAGCCTGCATGTCGCTCCTAAACCACGCGCTGGCGGCGTTTCTTTCTTTCTCGTGTTCACGCTGGCTGTTTTTATTTTACTGTCATCGCATTTTATATCGATTTCGGAAGCGTCTGCCTTGTCATGCGGAATTCTAGTTGCTGTCGTCGGCTACTGGGATGATCGTGTAGGACTGTCAGCAGCATTTCGAATTGTCGTGCACGTCGCAGCAGCGATACTGGCTGTGTCCTTCTTAGGCGGAATTGTTCCGATTCAGGTTGGATTCGCCATCTATCTGCCTCGTGTCACAGTGGCGGTCATTGCAGTCAGTGGCCTGGTATGGCTCACCAATCTTACTAACTTCATGGACGGAGTTGACGGCATTGCCAGTGTTGAGGCAATTACGACCGCAGGTATCTGTAGCCTCTTGGTTATCCATAGATCTGGATTCAACGGGTTGGCGATTCTATTCTGCGTACTTGCTGCTGCCGTGGCCGGATTTCTTGTCTGGAATTGGCCGCCAGCATCTATTTATATGGGAGACATTGGAAGTGGTTTCTTAGGTTTCACTCTAGGAGTGATGGTTTACATCGCTGTTGTTCGACATCAATTATCGATTTGGCCTCCGTTGATTCTTTTTGGAGTGTTCGTGGTTGATGCTACATGGACATTAGTTTGGCGAATGCTTCGGGCTGAACGCTGGTATACACCACATCGCACGCACGCTTATCAACATGCAGCCACTCTTTGGGGACATCGAAATACCACCCTCAGTGTTGCCTGCATTGACCTCTTTTGGCTGGCTCCATGGGCATTCTTTGCCGATAGACAACCCTCACTAGCACCGCTTCTGCTCGTATGCGCATGGATACCACTTTTAGGATTGGTTTATTGGCTTCGGGCCGGAGAGGCTTCATCCCACGGTAAGACTGTCCAGTCTCAGATTCCTTTAAGGTCTGCAAACTTGGTGCCAACTTTTCCACATAACTCCCAAACCGGCTGATGAGAGGAATGATCGATTATGGGCAATAGGTCTTCACTTGTAAGATGGATGATTTGTTACGCTGGCACACTTCGACTGTTGCTGCTCGGCAATGTTCTAGTTTTAAGCGTCTATTTTGCTTTCGTAACGCTTTTTAACGGAAGCATCCCGCAAAACTGGCTTCCTTATCTGCCGTTTATAGCGATGATTTGGGCCCTTTCTCAATGCACCATTCTAGTCGCTTTTGGCATACACAAGAGCCTGTGGAGTTTTACTTCTATCGACGAAATGCTTCATCTTGTTGGCATCGGCTTGATCGCCTCAATCTTTAGTTCAGTTGTGATTGCAGGTGTGTTGAGCCGTCCAGTCCCGCTATCAATTTATCTTCTATGTGCAATCTATTCTATCTGTGGAATCGCTGGAGCTAGATTGGGATTCCGCTGGATTGCATCCCGTCTTCGCCAAACGCAGTTCTCCTCCGAACAAAAAACAGCACTGATCTACGGCGCGGACGCGGCCGGCGTCGGAATACTTTCAGATTTGAAACGAGACTGCCCAGAGTTCCGCGTAATAGGCTTCGTGGATGACCGCCCGGAATGCCAGTGCAATTCAGTTGCGGGTCTTCGTGTTTTAGGGCAAAGCGATGAATTGGAGATGCTGGCCGGCAAGTATGGAGTCAGCATGATATTTACTTCCTCCATGGCCAATTCAGAAGTACTCAGGCTCGCAATGGCTGAAACCAGCCTGAAAAACAAGCTAGACATACGAGTAGTCACTTCCTTTGCGAATGAAGTTCGTCATGGGGCAAGGTGCATCCCTCGCGAAGTTCCTGTGGAGCAATTGCTAGGTCGTTCTCCAGTTGAAATGAATCTTAGTCTTATCCAAGGTAAAGTAAGCGGACGTATCGTGATGGTCACTGGAGCTGCTGGTTCTATCGGTTCCGAACTGTGCCGACAGCTAGCAGTATTTCGACCTAGCACCATTGTTGCGTATGAGATCAATGAGACCGCACTTTTTTTCATAGAGCGGGAGATGCAGGAGAAATTTAAAGACGTGCAGTTTGTCCCCTGTATCGGAAGTGTGCAAAATGCACAGAGACTTTCTGAAGTTTTGAAAACCTATGCACCTTCTGTGGTCTATCACGCAGCTGCATATAAACACGTTCCGTTAATGGAGCGGCATTTATTTGAGGTCATTGAAAATAACGTGTTCGGCACCGATATTCTGCTGCAATGTTGCCGCGAGTACGGGGTCAAGACATTTGCCATGATTTCAAGCGACAAGGCCGTGCGCCCAACAAGCATCATGGGCGTGAGTAAGCGCATTGCAGAACTGATCGTTCGTTCTTCTTCGGCACGTTCTACCAATTGCGTCTCGGTGCGCTTCGGCAACGTACTCGGCAGCAATGGAAGTGTCATACCCATTTTTCGCAAACAAATAGAAATGGGCGGCCCGGTAACCGTGACTCACCCCGAAATGGTTCGATATTTCATGACTATTACCGAGGCATCCCAACTGGTTCTCCAGGCCTCAAGCCTCGGATCAAGCGATGAGATTTTTGTGTTGGACATGGGACTTCCCATCAAAATAGTTGATTTGGCTGAAAGGCTGATCAGACTGATGGGTTACATCCCTGGCAAAGATATCGAAATCAGATTCTCAGGCATGAGACCAGGTGAAAAGTTGTTTGAAGAACTGAGTACAACCGGACAAGACACCCGACCGACTCTCCACGAAAAAATTGCAGTCCTTAACGAGCCTGGGCCTCCCCCGCACTACTTGCGGGAGCAACTTCATCACCTGCAAGCTGCCTGTCAGAACCGCGACGCTCACAGGACCCTCACAATTCTTCAACGGCTAGTTCCAGAATACACACCCAGTCGAGAGTTACTGATGACTGTAAGGGAAAGCAAAAACCAAGTAAACCGTTCTGAGATAAGTCGCCCAGAGATTAACCACTCTGAAACAAGCAGGCCTGAGTGGATCGCTTCATGAAATAGAAATTGCGGATGTGCTAGATAAATGTCTTTCGACTACTTCAGCGGTGTATATTCACTGGCCCAAGATGTCTGCAAAGGCAAGAAACATGGCTTCACGGAGGATATTTATGAGCTGGCCAAATAAAAAATCATTTCTGCCTTTGTCTAACAGAAGACCCCAGCGAGATCTAACTATCAGGGTAAGTCAGATCCGCGCATTTGAGCGGATGCCCGAGCACCAACAACGCGATATGCATCAACTGAGTCTACGGAAATTGCTTGTCCATGCATACGCAACCACTCCCTATTACAAGAAACGATTCGATGATGCTGGATTCGATCCTTCTCAGGCACGCACGGATTGTCCGCTGCCTTTGCCGCCTTTAACACGCAATAAACTGCGCTCCGAAGGACACAACCAGCTTTCCAATGCATTCTTACCATCTGATCTACGGTTGTATACGACAGGTACTTCGAATGCACCCGTGAAGTTTCAGTGTGACTTGAATGGTCTCAAGAATAAAATGGCACTGAATCATCAACTAAATTCCTGGGCCGGATTTCAGATGGGAGATCCCGTTATGGCGCTTTGGGGAGCACATACATATCTCACGATGGAACCAGACTGGCGGCTACGACTCGATAAGAAAAGTTCATTGCACCGTATTCCTTCATCAAACGGAATTATCAATGAAGAAATTCTTGAACGCTTTCGTATTCGATATGAAAAAACACGACCTAGGGTCCTATTTGGCTATTCCACTGTACTCGTAGCCTTCGCACTCTATCTGCAAGCCCATGGTCTGCGTCATCGCCCAAAATCTGTGATTGCTACAGCAGAAGCGCTAAGTCCAGAAAATAGAAAGATCGTTGAAACTGCTTTTGGATGCTCCATTTACTTGCAAAATAGCAGCCGTGATATTGGAATGGTCGCAGCGGAGTGTTCGAAACATGAAGGATTGCACTACCATCCTTGGGGATCGTACGTCACGTTTGACCCAATTGGCGACACGCCGCAAGGTCCAGCGTATCGCCTGTTTATCACCGATCTACTGAACTATGGTCAGCCCCTCGTACATTATGATGCTGGCGATTGTGTGATTTTAGACAATCAGAGATGTAGTTGTGGAAGTTGGTTTCCTCTTGTGCGCAGTTTTCTTGATAGCGCGGCGAGTAGTTATGCTTTCGCTGACGGCAGGCTCCAGCCAGGTCACCGCCTGAGTTTCGCCGTTAAAGATGATTTTCGAGCTCTCCTGAACGTTGAATTCATACAAAAAAGCAGAAATCATCTTCACTTACGCTATAGGGTCAGGAAGCACGAAACCGCTGTAGATGGAGAACTTGATTCCGTCCGTGAAACGATCGACGCGATGATGGGCGAGCACATGCAGTGGACTATGGAAAAGCTTGCAGACATTCCAAGTGAGAGGTCTGGAAAGCTGAGCGTTTGTCTCTTAGAAGTAAACACGCCAAACGACAGGAATGCAAAACAATCACTTGGCTACCATCAACCTTTTTAAAAGAAAGAAAAAATGCGGTTCGCGCAACCAGTAGAGCGCGTTTCTCAAGACTGATAACACAGGCCCCAACAGAGGATCCTATGAGTTGGTTCCATACTAATTTCGTTCTTCCAGTTGCTGAACCTCAACGCTACGTTGGCCTTTCTAGACGCCTAGGCGAAATCCGGAAGTTTGAGCGCATGCCCGAGCAGCAACAGCGTACTGCACAGCAACAGCGATTACGAACATTGCTGGAGCACGCATACAACACCGTTCCCTACTACCGAAAACAATTTGACGATGCCGGATTTCACCCTTCTCAGGCTCGTATCGATCAACCAATTCCCCTTCCGGTAATGACGCGCGACGTATTGCGCGATAAGTCCGATTTGTTACTATCGACTGCCTTCAAACCAGAAGAGCTGAAGATAGCTGCGAGCAGTGGTACCACCAGCACGCCTGTCACCTTCCGCCGTGACGTGGAAGGTCTTCGCAATAAGGTTGCACTGAACTTCCAATTGAATACATGGGCTGGGTATGAACCTGGGGATTCCGTCATGATGTTGTGGGGCGCCCATCGCGATCTCACAATGGAACCAAGTTGGCGCTGGCGCCTATATGAAGAAGTCCTGATGCACCGGACCTCTGCTCCCAGCGGTTTGATCAACGACGAAATCCTGGAGAGGTTCCGGCTGCGCTACGAAAAGCAGCGCCCTAAAGTCCTCTATGGATACTCTACCGTTCTGGCCGTCTTCGCTTCCTATTTGCGGCAGTGCGGCATGCGACATAAACCAAGCATCGTGATTGCTACCGCGGAAGTACTCAACGAACAAAACAGGAAGCTTATTGAATCCGTCTTCGACATTCCTGTGTTTGTTCACTACGGAAGCCGAGATACTGGCATGATCAGCGCCGAGTGTTCTGAGCACGAGGGATTGCACTTCCATCCGTGGGGATCCTACGTCGAGTTCGACCGGATAGGAGATACTCCCGACGGCCCCTCGTATCGCATTCTAGTCACCGACCTGTTGAACTATGGACAGCCTTTCATTCGCTATGACACTGGCGACTGCGTGACGCTTGCCATACAGCGCTGTAGCTGTGGCCGGTGGTTCCCGCTCGCCAGTCAGATTCTTGGCCGCGTCGCGGACGGAATCCTTCTCGCCAACGGTGGCATCGTTCCCGGAGTCACAATCGGATGTCAGATGACCAGTTTGCAACAGAATTTTCAGGCGATTTTACAAGTTCAGGTTGTCCAAAAAAGTCATCAGCACCTGCATTTGCGTTACGTGGTAAGAGACCAAAGCACAGCCGAATTTCAGGAACTGGAATCTATTTGCAATGGAATTGACTCACTTATCCATCAGAAAATGCGCTGGACGCTGGAAAAAGTGTCCGCCTTACCGAGAGAGCGATCTGGAAAAATTCGCTTGTGCCTTTCCGAAATCAAAACTCCAAGATCTACCTTCGCCGCGCCATTCCAGGCGGAGCAGACGTTAGTGCAACTTTAGGGAGTATCGAATGCATATGCACAGATAAGTACACAGCTCCGTTAAAAAAGATTGTTGCGCTGGATGCCAACCCGGCCAGCGCCTAGAAGGAAATTATGAGCAAGTTTCACACTCACTTTTTATTGCCTTTTGCTGTACCAGAACGGCACGCTGGACTACCTGGCCGTTTGCGTGAAATCCAGAAGTTTGAGCGCATGTCTGAGCAGCAACAGCGCGAAGTACAGCAGCAACGATTGAGCAGGATACTCGAGCACTCATATCGTACTGTTCCTTATTATCGCAAGCAGTTTGACGCAGCCGATTTTCACCCATCCCATGGAAGAGTGGACCAGCCGTTACCACTGCCCATACTGACACGTGATGATTTGCGTCAACGAACGGAGGAGCTTCTTTCCAACTCATACAAACAAGCTGACCTGCGAACTTCGGCCACAGGAGGTACCACCAGTACACCCGTGCGATTCTGTCGTGACCTGGAAGGTTTGCGAAATAAAACAGCTCTCCAACTTCAACTGAATTCCTGGGCTGGGTACGAAGCTGGCGATTCTGTCATGACGCTTTGGGGAGCGCATCGTGACCTCTTAATGGCACCGAGCTGGCGCTGGCGTCTGTACGAAGAAGTGCTCATGCGATGTGTCTCGGCGCCCAGCGGTTTCATCAACGAAGAAATTCTGGAGCGGTTCCGTCAACGATATGAGAAACACCGCCCAAAAGTTCTCTACGCATATACCAATGTGCTTGTGGCATTTGCCTCCTACCTTAAAAAACACGGACTTCAACACAGGCCCAAAGTGTTGATAGTAACAGCGGAACTACTCAGCGAACCGAGTCGAAAGTTGATTGAATCTGTATTCGATGTGCCTGTCTTTAATCATTACGGAAGCCGCGACGTTGGTATGATCAGCTCGGAGTGCTCTTACCATACAGGGCTGCACTTCCATCCCTGGGGATGTTATGTCGAGTTCGATCGAATCGGCGATACGCCGGACGGGCCAGCTTATCGCCTTCTAGTTACCGATCTGCTCAACTACGGGCAGCCATTTATCCGCTACGATACAGGGGATTGCGTTACCCTGAACAATCGGGACTGTAGCTGTGGTCGATGGTTCCCACAGGTCGGCCAAATCCTGGGCCGGGTTGCCGATGGGCTCGAACTCGCAGATGGTGGTATTGTGCCTGGCGTCAGCGTCGGCAATCATATGTCCCAGATGGGACAAACATTCCGTGCCATTTCACAAGTTCAATTTGTGCAAAAGTCTCACGAACATCTCCACCTGCGCTACGTTGTAAAGGATGAACACCCTTCGGCGCGAGAGGAACTCAAATCTATCTGCAGCGCCATCGATTCGCTGGCCAACCATCCATTCAACTGGACACTCGAAAAGGTAGCTAATATTCCGCGGGAACGCTCCGGTAAAATTAGACTTTGCATGTCGGAGTTGCACACCCCGGACTCAAGTTTGGCGAAGCCCTTGCAGTCGCAGAACTTGCGGGAGGGGATCACCTGCTCTAGCTTTGTTGATCTGCCATCGTGACCGCACTATAGATCGAGTTATGTATTCAACCAGTTAGTATTTTTCAAACATCCATCATCGGGAAGTCCAGTGGTTGAGTATGGCAAGAGGTTTAAAAGTACTTATTATGTACTCCTTATGGGCACTTCAACACCGCTCCGTTCCAGGTAGCCACCAATGGGGACGCACCGTTCCAGCAAGTCATTGTAGGGGTCCCAGTTCCACTAAAAGTCGCGGATGCATCCGAATTCTGCTGGTTTACGACAGTTGAGACCCCAAAATCGAAGATAACCGGTGAAACCAAGTCAGGAAGGACCCAATTCACGCCACCGTCGTACGAGATTGTGGCTGAGAATGCGTCCGCTGCATCGGCCCCGGTAATATTGTAATGATTGCCTGAATATGTCCAACCGGTCATATTCGAGCCGTCGATAGAGTAGACACCCGAACTGGCATTGTAATTTACAATTCCGCCGGCGCTGTAGGGGTTGGTTGGGACATTCAAAACAAGTGTGTTGAAATTCGACTGTCCGGAATCTGCATATACCTGTGTCCATCTCAGAGCTTGTGCCGGACATGCTCCAGTGGAAACTGTGATCCAGTTATTATCGATGGTCGTGTTAGTAATGCTTCCGCCGGTTTTTCCACCATTGGCTATTTGGAAGTCTTTGACACGCACTCCGTAGTTTCCGTCGATCTCGCACCCAATAGCATTATGATTTGGGTCATGCACCCTTCCGGAATCGACGGTATTTCCAACGTTGTAATTCAGAGTCACGTTAGAAGCTTCAATCTCATAGCCACGAGTGTTCCCCGCGCAATAGTTTCCACGTATATTGGTTCCGGAAGCTACGGCAAATGCACAATAGCCACCAACATACTGTGTCGGGCCGCCAACCACGTAGTTATTAATAATGTTGGTTGTCTCAGCTGCCAGGATGCCTCCCTGTGGAGAACTATTGATTACATTATCGTGGATCAAACTCGAAGGGCTAGTAGCTGCGGAACGATTCCCATTGGCAAGCTTTATTGGGAACCCGGAAAGCGCGTCTCGATTGAACATCGACGTTGAAGTATCATTTATTTTATTGAATTGCACAATGTTTCCAAAGTGCCCGTAATGGGTTGAGATGCCCATGACCTCAATCCCGGAGACATTCACAGTAACGTCGGAAATCAAGCTATTTCCATTGTCGCCATCATCTTGCGGAGATCCAATCGAAATGGCTCCCGAATGCGGAGAACTATTGGCGCTCTGGGTAATCGTCCCATTATAAATAGACAGGTTGAAACAGGAACCGCTGTTGCTATATGGGTTGCATGCGATCCCATAGTGGGGCTGTGCAGGCCAGACGGTGTAGTTCCCGTTCCCTGCCGACGTGAATGGTGGCGCATTTGCTACTGTAACCGTCGTGGGACTTACATAGCCGGTGATCGTGGTTTCCCGGGTCATGTATGTGTTATTTGTAAGTCCGATGAAATCCCCGACCATGCTGGACTTAAACGGTGTACCAGAAGCCACGGAGATCGTAGCGCTGCCATTGGTGGCGTTCAAGTTGTTTCCTGTGGCTAGCGGAGAATCTCCGGTGCCATAGGTAATGGTGTGGCCGTTCAAATTGATTGCGACATTGCTGGCTGATACCAAAATCCCCGTGCCGGGACAGCTAATGTCCGTCGAAAGATAGTAAGTCTTGCTGGCCGTGGAAAGTGTGGAGCACGATGCAATTGGCGTCCCGGTAGCCGGCTTCAATGTGTACGCATAGGACGCCACTGTGGAGTCCAGCATGCCGGCCTTTGCAGCAAGTGCCTTGAACGTCTTCGCACCATAAAGGCTGAAATTCGGCACATCCGCCGGACGATATTCCATCGTCGTGCCAGTGGGATACATGGTGCCGTTCACAGTCGTATAGGTTGGTGTCGTCCCATCCCACGTATAGAAGATGGTCGCTCCGCTAGTTGCGTCGCTAGGTGTAGTAACGGTTCCCGGAGCTACACTACCTGCCGCTTGCGAAAACACCGGTGTTGCTACTGTCCCTGTTGGGATGGGAGTGGGGGCTGGCACAGGTGCAGGTGTTGGGATAGGAGTGGGTGGTGGCACGGGTGCAGGTGTAGGAACGGGGGCCGGCGAGGGGGTTGGAATCGGTGCTGGGGTGCTGCTGTTCGATGTCACCACTAAGGTCAGAGCACCTGTTACGTTATTCTTCAGCGCATCGGACACAATCACATTGAACGCGTAGTTTCCTGCTACGGACGGTGTACCCGATAGATCTCCACTGGAACTGAGAGAAAAACTTGACGGCAAGGACGACTGGCCGAAGCTCCAAGTGTAGGGGGGCTGCCCACCGGAGGCAGCGAGAGCGACGCTATAACTCTTGCCAGCGACGGCCGACGGGACACTGCTTGTGGTCAGACTGAGCGCGGGGTAGCAACGTGTTGGCCCTTGATCAGCCAGTGGGCTTGCTTCCATTTCCAATTCCGCGATCATGTAAGTGCCGCCCTTTTTGCCGTCGCCCTGGCCAATCTGAGGTACCCGCAGACCTGTGGTAGCCAGGATGCCTTGACCGATGAAGCTGGATATCCCTCCGATCGGCGTCTCTTTAGAGAGAGCTTGTAAAGGCACTCCGTTTAGTTCCCCTTGTCGCACGGAAATGTTGCATTGGGCCTCAACCGATCTGGATGAGGTAGCGGTGGCGTTGGAACTGTTGGCGACTGACGCGCTGACCAGAAAGGTCATGATGGTTAAAGAGAGAAATGGCTTATGCAACACTCGGCCTCCATTCGGCTGAATTCCTGCCCATTGTCGTCAACCGCATTTTTCAGCGAGTTTGCGACGGATTTTAAGTGGTAGTTGGCGCCTATCTGGAAAACGCCACACCACCCCAGAAAATGACAGCAAAGATACAGGCAGGAAATAGAATTGCAGCAACAGCCATCATGCTCCTCTCTCCATCGCTATGTAAAAACCGAAAGTAGCGCCTGTCGCGAACTGACAGAAATGAGCGGACGAGTGAAGCACTGTGGAGATGTTCTCTCCTTCATGTCAGCCACTGCAATGAATGTTTGACCTGCGATCTATCTTAATGCACATAGGATAATTTTATCCGCGCGGCCCATCGACTGGAACCTGCTTGCGCAATACTGGCAATAGCGAACCCGACCATTCGTGCGTGGCTCCGGTTGGCGAGAGCGTACCCGGTGGGTGCAGAGTGCTCTGACCGGCTGATTCCTCCACGGCAATGTTCTGAGAAAAAGCGGGCAACAAACTGAGAGAAGCTGCCATTGCGCCAACAGTAAACCATTGGATCCTATACAGGTCGTGGGCCGCATAACCCGCAAATAATAGCTGGCAAAGTATGACACTCAGCATGCTGGGAAGTATTTTTAGAAAGCTGGATGAGTTCTCTTTGAGAAATTCTTTTCGTAATCGCCAATTCAACCGGAAAAGGCAGATCAGGTAACCGCCAAACGTGAAGATTCCCACCAGGCCCAACTCACCTAGCAGCTTGAAATACAGCGAATGGGCATCCAGCCAGATTTTATGACCCGTTCCCGGCCAGTATTTTTCGCCGTTGGCGGTCGCGTAGTTCCCCGCGCCCACACCGGTAATGGGGTTGCTTTCAAACATCGCAACCCCCCCCTGCCAACTCAACTTGCGAAGTTGAAAAGATTCATCGGCTTTCAGGTTGTCGACTGTTTCATACCGGGCTTTGTATTGTTGCGGAACCATCATCCAAACGACTGGACTGAGCGCTATCAGGAACGGGAGATAGATGAAACTCTTGGGTTTGCGGGCCATGAGAAGAAGCACCAGAAAAACGAGTCCAAATGCCGAAGCACGCGATCCTGTATCCACGATGGTTGCCACCCCAAATACAATCGACGCGATGCCGATGCATCTCACCCAGAGAGCATTGGAACGCACCAGCAACGCTATTGAGAGGGGGATCGCCGACAGCACCGTGAGTGCAAGCGTATTGGGATCGCCCGCCGAACTTGTAATTCCAATGGCACGCTCTATGTGCTGACGGTACTGCCAAATGCCATGGTGGTAATTGTATAAAGCGCTTCCACCCAGCCAATCGAACAGCAGTACGGAGATCAGAACAAACGAGCGGATTCTGTTCTCCGTGGTGAGCAAAGCCGTCGCCAACAAGCATAAGACGAGAATTTCCAGAAAGGAAATGCAGGACACAAGGGAGTTGGTGCGCCAGTACGCCAGTGGTATCGAAACAATCATCGCGCCATAGAATGCCAGGAACCATCGGGTCGGGGCTGGAAACCTCCATTTTGCCCCATGCATGACGAACGCCACCAGCACAAGTCCAGCGATGATCCGTTCCAAATGGAATGGAAGCAGCGACGGATACAGTTCACCCGGCTGCAACTCCATAACGATGAGCAGTGCAAGAAAACCAATATAGGGACGAACAAATCCCACAATCGTCAACACAAACAAGATCGCTACCAGCACCAACGCCATCCGTAACCCGCCTCATCGACCCAGTAAGGGCACATAGACCTATTGCATGCGGCGTGCCATCTCTAGACACCAGTAGCTTCCCATGTCGTCCTCGGCAACGACATTGCCGGAAATGCAGAGCGCGGCAATTTGCTCGACCCTCAGGCAGCCTGTTTTGAATGGTGCGGCAGCGAATTTTGATAGAGCAGGATGTCTTTTTACTCGTCAACTGCAAAACTTTGCACATGTGCAGTGGGTGGTCATACGTCCCTCTAACTTGCCGACTCACGCGGGCCGCTCTCAGATGCTATGCCTGCAACCCGACTTTGGTAAGTCAAATGCATTGGATTCTGTGCCTCCGTATATCTACGCGTGGGTAAGGAGAACTCCTCATCTGTGGCATCTACTGTTTCTACCTCCGAGCCTCGCAATCTGTATTCAGTTAAAAAGCTGATCCGTGGCTCGGGAAGCCGAATTTTGCGAATGGTCCTTCTGGCAGGCATCGGCTTTTTGCTCATGCCATTTACGCTCCATAAATTGGGGCCCGAGCAGTACGGCATATGGGCGATAGCGATGGCATTCATCGGCTATTACAGCTTTTTAGATCTGGGCCTGTCCGAGGCGGTCTTTACCCACATGGCCTACGCCTTTGGCAGAGAAGATCACGAAGAAGCGCGCAATATCTACGGCACAAGCCTAAGAATATTTGGCGCCGTAGGTCTGGTCTTGATGAGTGCCACGGTTGTACTCGCCGCAGGCGTATATAAACTGAATCACACCCACGGAACCTTACTGGCCGCAGTCCTATTGATCGTTGGCTTCAATACTGCGATCAACTTCTCCATGCGCGTTCCCTTTGGCGTGATGAATGCCGGACAACATTTCGACATCACAGCCTGGGTGCTGATACTTTCCGCCATTCTGCGCGCGGTTGGAACCGTTTTGGTCCTCGACGCCCACCATGGCGTGGTCGGTCTCGCATGGCTTAGCGTATTTACCTCCATACCCGCAAACACGATCGTTTTACGTTGCGTGCATCGCAAATTCCCCTTTCTTCACATTTTTTCCTGGCCGCGATGGAACCGCCAAACAGCGAGCAAGCTCTTCAATTTTGGCGGCCCCGTTTTAATAGGACAGATCGCTGACCGCATCCGCTTTCAGACCGACACTCTTACCGTCTCATTTTTTATAGGCCTGACGGCGGTGGCCCATTACAGCATTGGCACCACGCTGGTGCTGTACTACGTCGATGCTATTGCAGCCATCATCGGCGTCTTGGTTCCCGTGCTTAGCATGCAGCAAAGCATCAGCGATCAGGCGGGCTTTCGACGCAGCTTCTTCGCCGGGACACGGATCGCGTTGGTCGGTTCGGCTTTTATGGTATTCGGCATGATCGCCTGGTCACGGGATTTCGTGGTCCGCTGGATGGGCCGTTCTTTCACCGATATATACCCGGTCATCGTGATTCTGGCGCTGGCGGTTTTTCTTGAAACTTCACAGGCCACCTCAGTCAACGCCCTTTATGCGAGCCTGCATCAAAAGGCCTACGCGACAATCAATATCGGTGAGGCGATTGCGAACCTGATTCTTAGCATTGCGTTGGCGCGACCCTATGGCATGATTGGGGTCGCACTGGGAACGTTGGTTCCCAGCATCATTTTTCGCGGGATTATTCAACCCATGGTGGTAGAACGCCTCCTCCACATCAGCATGCGTGAAACTGCCACTGTCTACTTGCACACTGGTCTCCGCTGTTCCGCATTTCTGGTCGTGCCCCTGCTCCTTACGCGATTCTGTCTTGCACCAGATTATCCTCACCTTCTTTTCGTCGCTATTCTGTCTGCTGTCGCGTATGGACTGCCTATGTGGTGGCTCGAATTTGACGCCATTGGCGCCCAACGCATACTTACTTCACTTCGAACAGCGCGCCGAATCTTATTCGCTCGCTGAATCTCAATCGAGCGCGAAACTTTAGTATTGTGATACAGTTCGGCATCATGATGGATCGCCGACACTTCCTTACTGTCTGCTCGCAATTCGGTTTTGCCTCCACTTTGCTGCCTGGAACTCTTTACACGATTGCGGCGCAAGCACAAGCCGCCTCGTCTAGCGCCGACACAACTTCGTCGCCGAAGGAGTTGCCGAAAATCACGCCCGAAATGCTGGAACAGGCCGCCGCGCTTGCTGGCGTCTCCATCGCTCCGGATCAAGTCCCGATGATGCTGGACGGACTCAATCGGCAGCGAACCGGATATCAGAAAGTTCGCGCGCTCCACATGCCAAACAGTGTGGCTCCCGCGTACATCTTCGACCCTTTACCACCTGGCGCAATCCTCCACACGAACCGAGAGCTTCCGAATTACGGGAGTGCTCCCGCCGTAGGGAGCACTCCGAAAAACCTTGAGGCGCTTGCCTTTGACCGAGTGCCGCAGCTCGCAGAGTATGTCCGCACGAAGAAAGTGTCGTCTGTCGCGCTCACGGAAATGTACATCGAGCGTATCCGCCGCTATGATCCGGAATTGCATTTCCTGATCACGCTTACCGAGGAACGCGCAATGGCCCAGGCCAAAGCTGCGGACGCGGAGATAGCCGCCGGAAAATATCGCGGCCCCCTGCATGGTCTGCCCTGGGGGGCCAAGGACTTGCTGGCCGTGAAGGGCTATCCAACCACATGGGGTGCGGGCGGATTTCAGCACCAGATGATTGATGAGGATGCGACCGTGGTGCAGCGTCTGGACGCAGCAGGCGCCGTGTTGGTTGCAAAACTTACACTCGGCGCGCTGGCCAATGGCGATAAATGGTTCGGCGGGCGCACGCGCAATCCATGGAACAAGCAGCAAGGCTCCAGTGGTTCCTCTGCCGGACCGGCTTCAGCCACTGCCGCGGGATGCGTGGCCTTTTCCATTGGCTCGGAAACGCTTGGCTCAATCTCTTCGCCTTCCACGCGCTGCGGCACGACAGGGCTGCGGCCCACCTTCGGCTTCGTTCCACGTACCGGAGCGATGGCACTTTCCTGGACGATGGACAAACTTGGGCCAATCTGTCGTGCAGTCGATGACTGCGCCATCGTTATGAGCAGTATTTACGGCCCGGATGGGAAAGACCTTAGCGTAAAGAACGCCGCGTTCAACTGGGATACGGACTTTGACTGGCGCAGACTGCGGATCGGCTACCTGAAATCCGCTTTCGACATGCCAAAACCTCTGGATGAAAAAATGCCTGCCGCTATGACGCCGGAAGAAGAGAAGAAATGGCAAGAGCGGTTAGGCCATCGCCGTGCCTATCGCGCTCGTACGGTGTATGACAGGAAGTTTGACCTGGCGGCACTCGATAAGCTGAAGAATATGGGGGTGGACCTGGTTCCCGTCGAGTTGCCCAAGCTGCCTTACGAAGCGATGGCCAATCTGCTGAGCGCGGAAGCGGCCGCAGCCTTTGACGAACTGACAATGACAGGACGCGACAAGCTGTTGACCGGGCAAGGACCGGAGGACTGGCCCAATCTTTTTCGTATTGCGCGCTTCTATCCCGCAGTGGAGTACATTCAGGCCAATCGCGCACGCACGCTTGCTATTCATCAGATGGCAAATATCTTTGAAACCGTCGACATCCTGGTTACGCCCAGCGGTGGGGAGCAACTAGTCGTGACAAACCTGACCGGACATCCCGCCGTCATCCAGCCCAATGGGATTCGCGGAAAGGATGCGCCCAAGCCACCGATCGCAGACGCAGGAGATGACGACAACATCGGAGGCCCGGGAACTCCAGTAAGTATCACTTTTCTTGGGGGACTGTATCAGGATGCGAAACTTTGCGCCTTCGCGCGGGCGTATCAGCAGGCCACCGACTTTTACAAGATGCATCCCGGACTGTAAAGTCAGTCGTTCGTACTGTTTCTCCCGTTGATGCAATACAAATGAAATGAAGACAATCTAAAGTCGTCGTGGCGACCTTGGATTGTCTTCATTTGCCTTGAATACGCAAGTACGAACGCAGCTTACGAGATCGTCAATTGAATTTGTGTCGATGCCGTCGAAGAGCCTGAGGTTGCTGTTGAAGTTCCGGTCACTGTAATGGTGGATGTCGTGGAACTTCCTCCACCGCCCCCACCGGTCCCGCTTCCACCTGTCGAGCTGCTTCCAGAACTGCACGCAGTCAAAGCTGTTGCTGCCACCAGGCCGAATAGAAGGATGAAACCAGCCAACATCTTTGCAGGAAAAAAGAGACGTTTGCGACCCGCGCCCAGGAGAAATACTCCCAAGACACTGGCAAACGCTGTTTCCATGGGCCAGCTTCGTTGGAACGGCTTCATTGGCGCGAACAGACCAGCCGTGCTGGTATTGGCAACGGTCAGCGTTACATTCGTAGCGACTCCGGAAGTAAGAACGACTGACCCGCTGGGAGCAAAGCTACACGTTGTATTCGCGGGAAGATTTGAACAGGTCAGAGTGACTGTCCCTGTGAATCCAGTGCTCGGCGAGAGTACCAGCTTCGTTGTTCCAGACCCGCCGTGTGGAATCGTCAGCGAGGCGGGGTTGGCGAGCAGAGTGAAATTTGTATTGGTTGCCGTGACAGTCGGCCATATTGCTGCAAGCGCAGCAGCGTCCACAGACCCAAGACCCGTGGCCTGATCGTACCCGCTTCCAGCGTTGCAACAGGACATCACATACCCACCTGAACCGCTAGCAACACAGTCTGGGCTGCCTTGCTGACAGACGACAGCATTGCTGCCTGTAGTGGTATCGTGAAATGCGCCAGGCGTATTTTGGGCGTTCAGATAAAAGATCGGGTTCGCATTCCCCACACCGCTCGTGTTCCCAGCCTTCTGGTTCCACAGGGTAATCATGGCAGCCAGTTGTGGAGCAACAATCGACGTGCCTCCGTAAAGGTAGCCATTGCCCGTTGCGTCAAAGTAGGCCACCTCACCTGATCCCACAGGGTATGCGCAACTGCTTGTGCCTGTCAGTGCGGTTCCCGCCGAATTGGTCTCTTCCGTGCAAAGCACATACCCGTCATGGTTGGGATCTGCGGCAAGAGAAACGTCTGGGACGTCACGTTTGCTATCTTTGGGAACTCCATTGCCTGCCTGCCAGGATGGCTTCGAGAACAGCGTACTAGCTCCCCCACCGCCAGCGCTCAAACTACCTATGTTGCTCAAATCAGTAAGGTTAGGGGTGTCATTCCATGTTGTTTCTGGAATATAACTGAGGGCCGAACCGTTATTTGCATTGTTGGTCGAAGACCAGTACTGCGACTGGTTCGTCACATCCCCGCTGAAGGAAGTTCCTCCTGCAGCAGTCACGTACTGGCTGCTGCCGGGGTAATCGACGGCGAGTCCCTTCACGGCGCCCACATACGTACCACTGGAGTTTTGCCCTGTGACGTCGCAGTCTGCCGACCCGCTGTCCCCTGCGGCAGCGACTACAGTTTGCCCTTGTGAGTTGGCCTGCTGCAGGTAGCCCTCCATGGTCTGCACATCCGTACTGCCTGCAAATGCCTGTTCGCAGTTCCCATAGCTGATGCTGATGACGGGAACGAACTGTGTGTTATTGTTCACAAGCGCTGTCTGGACGGCGTATTGCAGCGAATCAAACACCCCAAAATTCGTATTGTTGCCGACCGTGATGTAAAGAATGGACGCGTCTTTCGCGACCGCACCCGACCACTCCACATCAATGTCCGCCTCCTCCAGATCTGCCGGCGAAACGGCGGCAGATCCCGTATTGGGTACGAGGATTTGCGTAGGCAGATTGGATGCATTCAGGCCGCTGAGCGAGCGGAAGTGTGCAATATCGCTCTGATAGGTCGTAATGTCGGTCTGCCCCATCACCGCCATCGTTTGTCCCTTGCCGGTAATTGTGCCGTTGTATAACGCGTCAAGATCGTAAATAGTATGAATGTCCGAAGGCGCCAGAAAATTGACTGTGGCTGTATCGCCGCTGGGACATGGCGTCGTGTTCACCGTGCAAACCTGCACTGTGTAGTGCGGATGTAAAGCGTCTGTAGCAGGCTGCTGCACCACATGGGCCGGACGCCTGACGAAATGAGGCTGCGGACGGAAGGTATTCAGATGCGCGATACCCAAAGTCATCCCGGCGATCGCCTGCGGAACGCTAATGTCCGTCGCGTTGGCCCATCCCGGTACTCCATGAAGAAGATAGCGGTGCAACTGAGTGTGAAACGCCACCTCGACCTGCGACGCTGTGCCGTTGAAATCGATTCGGTCTGCACTGGCTGGAATGGCGCTGACCTGAAAGCCCTGGGATTGCAACCACGCTGCGACTTGTGAAAGATCGTGCTGGCTGACGCCATAGCGGGCCGCGAACTGCCCCGGGCGTAGCCACTGGTGATACATCGGCGAGCCCTTGGTCCGCTGCTCAATCAAAAGGTTTTTCAGGTCAGCCTGTTGTGCCGGAGAGCGAAGAAAAACCAGCGACATTCCCTGTATTGGTGTAGACCCGCTCAATTGTCCCTCATCTTGGGCCATGGCAACCAGAGGGTGGACGGTGCCTTTGATCACCTGCATCTGGTCCGAGCGAATTGGCGCGCTGATTCGATTCTGCACGAGTGCCTGGGCGCGTAAGCCGGGCGCACGGAAACACAGCAATAGTCCCAGGAAAAATACACTGGCATCCCAGGCTGCTCTTGTGACCCACCGAGAATCTCTTGACTCGCAACTACTCATCTGCTTGACCATCCCTCTATCAGCCATATAAAAATTTACCTCTTTTACGAATAAATTGTTGTTTCCGTCAGAGAACGACGAAAATGGCCCAAACCATCATTTCTAATAGACCCAGACCAAACAATTAAGTTACGAAGGAATGATGTGTTTGGATGTCATTTTAGGCTGGCTGGATGCATTCGCCAAGTTCCGATTCAGAAATGCAGCTAGCTGTACGTCGGCAGAAAACTAAAAAATCATCGACATTGATAATCGCTCCGGAGATGATAAAGTTTTTTAATGCATCAATTGGTATTTTCTTTGGTCATTCTGGGTGGATCCCTCCTGGCTGGGCTGCTCGGCTCTATGACTGGGTTGGGTGGCGGCGTCGTGCTGGTTCCCATGCTGGCCCTCCTATTCAAGGTGGACCTTCATTACGCAATTGGCGCCTCCCTCATCTCCGTCATTGCCACCTCTTCCGGCTCAGCAGCGGCCTACGTGCGAGAAGGGTTCTCGAACATTCGCATCGGCATGTTTCTGGAAATGGCGACGACGGTCGGCGCCATGGCCGGAGCATGGCTGGCAACGCGAACGCCAACCCGCGGCATTGCCATCATCTTTGGCCTGGTCCTGCTTTACTCCGTATACCTTTCCTACAAAGGACACGATGATCAGATCATTCCTGGAAATAAGTGGTCGGATCGCTTCAAAATGAATGGGACGTTCCCTGGGCCAGATGGCAAAGAACAGAAGTATGCGGTGAAAAATATCTCCGGCGGTTTTGCCACCATGTTTGGCGCAGGCACACTTTCGGGCCTGCTGGGAATCGGCTCTGGCGCCGTCAAGGTATTGGCCATGGACCATATCATGCGAATACCTTTTAAAGTCTCCACCACCACCAGCAATTTCATGATCGGCGTGACTGCCGCAGCCAGTGCTGGGATCTATTTGCGCCGAGGCTACATTGATCCAACACTTGCAGCGCCTGTCATGATCGGAGTGCTCATTGGCTCCCTGGTGGGCGCGAAACTTCTGATCAAATCGAACGTCAAATCCCTGCGAATCATTTTTTCGGTGGTCATTTTCTTTCTGGCCATTGAGATGATTTACAACGGCTGGGTGGGCAAGGTATAACGATGAACAAACCAAGCGATCAACAGGTTGATATTTTAATCGGGAACGTGCTACGGGCCGGCGTGCTGTTGTCCTCTGCTGTAACGTTTATCGGCTTGCTTCTTTATCTTGTTCATCACTACTCCGCAACGCCGAACTATCATCAGTTCCACTCCATCAGTGGAAAACTTCGGCATTTACGGGAGCTTTTCCCGGACGCGTTTCACGGTGATCCAGTTGCAATCATCCAGGTAGGCGTACTATTGCTGATCGCTACGCCAGTAGCGAGGGTAGCTTTTCTGGTGGGAGCCTTCGCTCTTGAAAAAGACAGGATGTATGTCGTGGTAAGCGGCTTTGTATTGGCGGTGCTGATCTACTCCATCGTATTCTTCAAATAATTCCAGATTCATTTCCGGTGATAAATCAAGAAGCCCATTTGTAAGATCGCAAATGGGCTTCGAGTCATCCGGCATCCCAAATCTAGTGAGGATTGGATGTGCTCCCGCTGTTCGGATTGTTAGATCCGTTCCCCATACCCCCGCTACCGTTGTTTCTGGGATGGCGATGATGTTTGTTCTTACGGTTGCGATGGTGATGATGCCCCATAGAGTCCTGGGGTCTGGTTCTCATGCTCCCATCACCCATACTTCCGTTTTGTCCCTGGTTTCCATGGTTCATGGAACCGTTGTTCATGGCGCCATTCTGCCCTTGGGCTCCGTTCTGATTCTGCGTCCCGTTTCCCATCGACCCGTTGCCGGGAGCGCCGTTACCCTGCTGCATTCCGCCACCGGGCGCGCCGCCGCTCTGTTGCCCGGTCGCTGCGACCCCCGACATTGCCAGAGCTGCCGCGAACACCATAACCAACCTTTGATTTTTCATCTTTGAAATATCTCCTAATAAAATATGACGCTGTTGCACGCAATCCCCATAATTGTTTAGATGGCATGGATGCGCTCCGAAGATAAGTATTTTTGTTTTAGATTTAAATCCTGAACGCTCCAAAAGTAATATTCCTTTTGCAAATAGCTTCTTAACCAATCGATTCGGCTGGCTTCGGAGAGGAGCATGGACAACGCGCGAGCGACTTCGTTGAAAATTCAGACCATTTGCCGACCGTGATCCTCAAGAAAACTCACGTCGGCGCTTCAGGAGATGGTCAAGGAAGGTGTCGTCATCTGCTCGAATGTGGAGGCAATCCGCTACGACAGGGGCGCGCGCGTTGCCCACCGCGGTTAGGCAGATTATGTTCATCTGGCTATATTAGGATGAAAGAATGAGCGACAGCAGCCTCGAACTCCGCGAACAGATTCTTCAACTCGCGGAGCGTTATTTTGAGCAGAAATTCAGCCCGCAAACTTTCGTAGCGGGCGAGTCGAGCGTGCCCGTTGCCGGCAAGGTACTGGACGCTGCCGATTTGCGCAACCTGATCGACGCATCGCTGGACTGTTGGCTCACTACAGGACGATTCGCAGCGCAGTTTGAAAAACAGTTTGCGCGATACTTTGACATCCGCGGCGCGTCGCTGGTCAATTCAGGATCTTCAGCAAATCTGCTCGCATTTTCCTGCCTCACATCTCCCAAATTAGGAGATCGACGATTGCTTCCCGGGGATGAAGTCATTACGGTCGCTGCGGGATTCCCAACCACCGTAAATCCGATCGTCCAAAATCGTTGCGTTCCGGTTTTCATTGACATTACAGTGCCGACGTACCAAGCCGATACCACGCAACTTGAAGCGGCATTGAGCGACCGCACCCGCGCAATTATGATCGCGCACACACTGGGCAACCCTTACGATCTCGATCAAGTTGCGAAGTTCGCAAAGCAACATAAATTATGGCTGATTGAAGACAGTTGCGATGCACTTGGCGCCACTTTCCAAGGTAAAAAAGTCGGAACGTTCGGTGACCTGGCAACAGTCAGCTTTTATCCCGCGCACCACATCACGATGGGGGAAGGCGGCGCGGTTCTCACCAATTCACCGCTACTGAAAACTATCGTCGAGTCTTTCCGCGACTGGGGTCGTGACTGCTGGTGCGAGCCGGGAAAAGAGAATACCTGCGGCAAGCGCTTTGACTGGCAACTAGGAGAGTTACCCTGCGGATACGACCACAAATACACATATTCGCACATTGGCTACAACCTGAAAATGACCGACATGCAGGCAGCAATTGGATTGTCTCAGTTGCAAAAGCTGCCTGGTTTCATCGAAGCCCGCAGACGGAACTTCCAGTATCTTTATCGAGGCTTGAAACCGCTCGAAAACTTGCTGACGCTGCCGAAAAGCACGCCAGACGCCGAACCGAGCTGGTTCGGATTTCCTATCGCAGTTCGCGAAGATGCCCCATTCGACCGTAACGCGATGATTCGCGAACTTGAGTCGAAGCATATCGCTACGCGACTACTCTTCGGCGGCAATCTCACTCGCCAGCCTGCCTACAAAGAGGTCGAGTATCGTGTAATTGGCGGCTTAAAGAACACCGATTTCGTAATGCGCAACGTATTCTGGATTGGTCTGTACCCTGGGTTAACGGATGAAATGCTGGACTACGTAATCGACACAATTTCACATTTCTCCGAAAAGAACAGCGCTTAGCGAAGTCTACATTTAGCGGCTTTATATTGAGAGGGTTTAACTTCTAATGGCGGCGACCCAGCATCCAATCTCAGGTTCGAACTTCCAGCAGCTTGCGAAAACATATTTCTCTCGCTCTCTGGAAAAGATTGCAGCAGTTCTTGAGCGTCACCCAACTCCCATTCTTGCCCTTTTATTTTTACTATATTTATGGATATTGAAAAGCGAACGGACCAAGCCACTGTGGCATGATGAGCTTTTTACTTATTACATTGCACAGGCTCCTACGTTTCATAAGATGATCGAATGGACCCAGACGATCGATCTCAACCCACCTTTGTATTACATTGCAGCACGACTTACTTTTCATGTAATTCATCCTGGTATTTTTTCTGTTCGATTTCCATCCATGGTTGCATATTTTGTTGCTACATTATGTCTGTACATATTTGTCCGGCGACGCCTTACTCCACTTTACGGATGCTTAGCAGCTCTCGTTATGCTCTCGAGTGAGTTTAATATTTATTCCTATGAAGCCAGACCTTACGCTATGGTTTTAGGCTTCGCAGGAATTCTTGCTCTTTCTTGGCAGCGCGCAATCGATGACGATAAGTCTCGCAGTTGGGTCGCTTTACTGTTTGTGGCAATTGGCGGCTTTGGTATGCTGTTGAGCCACATACTGGCTTCCGTTGCCTATGCTGCTTTTTTAGTCACGGAAGCTATACGGTTTGCAATACGTCGCAAACCTAGCTGGTTGCTCTGGATTTGCCTGGCTATACCTTTGTCTGCTTGCATTACTTATTTTCACCCTATGCAAAACCATGACGCAGGCACATTTCCGCAGCAGTTCCAGGCGTCTATTTTGCAGCTACTCGCTGCGTATTCTGATCTTTGGATAGGGATTTCGTCTCTGATAGGAGTTGCAATTATTGTGATTGTACTTCTGACGGAAAAGCAGGAACCATCGAACGTTAAAACACCACACCATTCGTTCATCTGGCCAGAAATCATTCTGGCTTTGGGGTTGTGTTGTGTTCCGCTCGTCGTCATCATGGTTTTTATGCATTCGCACAGTGCCTATTTTCCGCGTTATGGCATACCTGCAATCTTTGGCGCCAGCATATTGGTGCCTTGGTTTATAGCACGATGGACCGGAACAAGTAGTCGTGCTGCCTTGATTTGTTGTTTGGTCTTTATTTTCGGAGTCGTTACTCCTTCTTCACTTGCCCGACATCTTCAAAACTTGGTACAAAGAGAAAAACCAAAACCCGCCAGTTTGACAGGAGAATCAAATGTTTCTTTATCAAAGGTTATGGTGGATCTTCCTCTAGTTGATGCGAGTGGATTGACGTTTCTTGAGATGAATAGCCGCGAGAACACTGCGTTTCTTTCTCGCGTGTATTACCTGAATGACATGGAGGCGGCAATTCAATATTCGAATGCCACCATCTTTGAAGGTTTCCCCTATTTAAAGAATAAGTTTCCTATTCGCGCCCATATCGAGCCATATCGGCAGTTCATTCAGCAACATTCAAAATTTCTTGTTTTAGGGACCTATAACTACCCTGAGGATTGGATATTGCGGAAACTGCTTGCAGATCATGCGACTCTTCGCTTTTTAGGAGATTATTCATCAGGCTACAAAGATGAGCAGCTCTATGAAGTTACACTCGATCATCGTTGATACATCGAATTATCGAACTAAGTTCAATCTATTCCTGATTATTTTGAGACGTGACGGAGACAATTATGAAGGTAATCATTCTTGCGGGTGGTCTCGGTAGTCGATTGGCGGAAGAGACTTCGCTGCGGCCCAAGCCGATGGTGGAGATAGGCGGGCGACCCATCCTGTGGCACATCATGAAGATCTATTCCCACTACGGCATCAACGACTTCATCGTGTGTCTGGGCTACAAGGGCTACATGATCAAGGAATTTTTTGCCAATTATTTCCTTCACTCCGCGGACGTCACCATCGATCTAAAGCAGAACAAGATTGAAACACATAACACACATTGCGAACCTTGGAGGATCACGCTGATCGATACCGGAGCGACCACGATGACGGGTGGACGTCTGAAGCGCGCTCTTCCCTACCTAGGCGGCGATGAAGAGTTTTGTCTCACCTATGGCGATGGGCTAGCTGATATCAACATTTCTAACTTACTCAAGTTTCATCGCAGCAACAAAAAACTTGTGACGGTGACTGCAACGCAGTCGGTAGGGAAGTTTGGCGCGCTTGAAATCGCCGATGACGCCCAAGTCACTTCCTTCTCAGAAAAGCCTAGAGGCGATGGTCGATGGGTAAGCGGTGGCTTTTTTGTACTCTCCTCTAAGATCGCACCCTACATCAAAGGCGACTCCACGATTTGGGAGCGCGATCCGCTGGAGACATTGAGTCGCGAAGGACAAGTGTCCGCATATAAACATCGCGGTTTCTGGCAACCGATGGACACAGTCCACGACAAAAGCCTTCTGGAAGAACTTTGGGCGAAGGACGCTGCCCCCTGGAAGACCTGGTAGGACTAATCCGATGAAGACATTCTGGGACGGCCGCAAAGTCTTTTTGACCGGACACACCGGCTTCAAGGGCAGTTGGCTGGCACTCTGGCTGCAACAGCTCGGTGCAGACGTCCTGGGCTATGCGCTTGCCCCGCACACCACTCCCAACTTGTTCACTGCGGCCCACGTTGCGGAGGGCATGACATCTGTGTTTGGCGATCTCAGCGATCTGCCTCGCTTGAAGGATACGCTCCTAAGACATCGCCCGGAAATCGTCATCCACATGGCCGCGCAGGCGCTGGTGCGCGCTTCCTATCAAGACCCAGTCGGCACCTATGAAACAAATGTACTTGGCACGGCAAAATTATTGGAAGCCGTGCGCTCGTGCGACTCCGTGCATGCCGTCGTCGTGGTCACGACAGACAAATGCTATGAGAACCAGGAATGGCTTTGGGCCTATCGAGAGAATGACGCGCTTGGCGGATTCGATCCGTACAGCAACAGCAAGGCCTGCGCGGAAATGGTCCTCAGCGCGTACCGCAATTCTTTTTTTCATCCCGCGCTCTATGCCGAGCATGGCGTCGCGCTGGCCTCCGCGCGCGCTGGCAATGTTATCGGCGGTGGAGACTGGTCCTCCGACCGACTCATCGCCGACATCGTCCGCGCCTTCACCTCCGGCGAGACGCTGCAAATCCGCAGTCCCCATGCAATCCGACCGTGGCAGCACGTACTGGAACCGCTGCGCGGCTATCTAACCTTGGCGGAAAAGTTATGTGCGAATGGCACTCAGTTTTCCGGCGCGTGGAATTTTGGCCCGCGATACACAGACACCAAATCTGTAGAGTGGATTGTGGAGTATCTCGCATCGCGTTGGGGATCAACTCCCTCAGATGTGCCTCCCCGCTGGGAAATCGATCGCGCAAGCCATCCCCACGAAGCGCAAATGTTAAAGCTGGACTGGACCAAGGCATCGCTGGAACTTGGCTGGCGCCCAACACTATCACTAGCGGAAACATTGGACATGACGTTGGACTGGTACAAGGGCGTCCACGCAGGGGAAGACGCGCGCCAGAAATGTCTTACTCAGTTGGATGCGTATCGTCAGTGTTTGTCGTAGATATTTTTGAGAACCACTCCCAACTCTTGAGCCTCAAAAATGGGCTTTCCAGATAACGCCACGAGAGCCATGCCATCCCGTAGGTTATTAGGCCGATCATCAAGATGACAAGTAGTGCTAATGGAACTCTCAAAGGAAGCAACCGCATATTTGCAAGCAATTTATAGAATGCATACAGCGGTACGAGATGAAAGACATACATGGCGTAACTGCGCTTGCTGATGGCCCGTAAAAATGATCCGCTGAGCAGGGCCGAAGCAATTTTCCCGCTCCCTCTTGCACACAGACCCACGACACCGCCATACAATAGAGCAAAGAATGTCAGCCCCACCGTATACATTCTGATCTCATAGCCCGGGCTACCCACCCTCCCAACGAAATACAGCCCAATGCCTCCAATAATGGTTGCCGACCAGCAAAGCTTATTCAGGAAGACCGGACGCACATTATGCCGAATGAGTACAGCGAGAGCTGCACCCGCCACAAGGTCGTCCATCCTGCAATACGTAAGCCGATAGATAAGATAGGTGTCTGTGTGATGGGAAAGCAAATAAGTTCTCAAAAAAAGGGCCGCAAAAAAAAGCACGAAGATTAACGGCATCCGAAGTTGCTTCGGGCAAAAATAAATTATTAAGGGCCATACCAGATAGAACTGCTCTTCAACGCAAAGACTCCAAAACTGACCAAAATAAATATCGGATGCGAAGTCTCCACCTAAAAAATTCCGATAATAGAGCGCGAACGGCGCAAATCCGATTCTCGATAAGCTTCGATGATGCAAAATTAGTGCCGAGCAAAGAAATACGTAGTATACAGGCCAGATTCTGAGAGCTCTCCTCCAATAAAAGCGAGGGAAATAGTACATTCTCTGTTTTGTATCGAGAAGTATTCCTGTAATCAAAAATCCTGATAGAACAAAAAAGAGATCTACTCCGCTTCTGCCATTCAAGACAAAACTATTCAACAAAGCGCTTGAGGACTCGTCGCGAAGCAAGAAATATCCCCCAGTATGAACCCAAAGTACCATCATGATGGCAATTGCTCGTAGACCATCTAGTTGGTTGATGTGCCCAGAGATGACCTTTGGTTGGTCTGCTGGGCTGACATGAGGATTCAGGAAATTGTTCGATATCATCCGTCGTCTCAACGGCATGCATCCGATCCCATAGGCACTTGGGGTGGGTACTCGAAATTCACGCGCTCGCGTTCCACGGCAAACGGCCTCTTTTGGATTTGGGTGTGGATGGCGCCGATATACTCGCCCATCACGCCCATAAACACCAGCAGGATGGAGCTGACGAAGAACATGCCGATGACCAGCGGCGCCACGCCCACGGAGAAGCTGCGCCAGAACAATAGCTTGTACACCAGATAGCTTAGCCCGATGAGGAACGACAGCAATGCGCCGCCGAAGCCGGTGAAAGTCATCAGGCGCAGCGGCACTTTGGAATGGTTGATGATGCCCAACATGCCGTAGTCGTAGAGCGTGTAGAAATTGTTTTTTGTGATTCCGCGCGACCTGCCCGGCTGGTCATAGTACAGCTTTTTATGCGGCAGGCCGATCTCGGCGATCATGCCGCGAAAATAGGGGTATGGGTCGCCAAAGGACTTGACCAGATCGACCACGCGACGGTCATACAGGCCGAAACCGGTAAAGTTCTCGAAGGTCTCAATCGACGACAGCCGGTTTACCAGCGCGTAGTATCGTTTACGCGCCCAGAACATCAGCGAGTTCTCCTGGCTGCTGCGCTTGATGGCCAGCACCATGGAATAACCTTCCTCCCATCCCTGCACCAGGTCGGCGATCATCTCGGGCGGGTCCTGCATGTCGGCGACGATGCCGATGACAGCGTCCCCCTGCGCCTGCCAGAAGGCGTGCATGGGCGAGCGGACATGGCCGAAGTTGCGCGAGTTCACGATGATCTTGACGTTTGGATCGGCGGCCGCCAGTTCCTTCAATACCGCGACGGTGCGGTCCTCGGAAGCATTGTCGATGAAGATGTGCTCGTACTTATAGCGACCCAGGGACGCGATGACGGCACGCACGCGTGTGTATAGCTCAACCACATTGTCTTGCTCGTTATAACAAGGGGTGATGATACTGATGGTCTTCACGTCGCCTCGCGATAGGGTATGAAAACTATAGTAACGGTCTGAGAGGAGTTCGAGTTTGCAATTCAGTCAAGCTTTTGTGTTTCTTCCAGGGCGTCGTTCGCCAGGTTTTCGACCATGCCCGACGTCACCCTCTGCATCGGCTCCGGATTTTCCGCGGCGGCATCGCGCGCCGCATCGTCGGGAACGCGGAACGAGAAATGCTTATGCCCGAAGAAGCTGTAGATCACGCCGAATCCCATCACCAGAGCGCCCGCTACATACGGCCCGCCGCGTTGCAGGTGAAACGCATAATGCAACCCCTCCACCAGCAGCGGCAGCAGCACCAGCCCCGGCAACATCCCGCTACCGTAAACCAGGAGGCAGCGCAGCCACTCCACCAGATAGTTCCCTTTTGTGTGGAAGACCAAAAACTTGTAGCCAAAATAGGCGACGGTGATGCTCAAAAAATTGGAGAAGACAGCGGCGTAGATGTATCCGTATCGCACCCGCGGCATCAGCAGCGCAGTGAACAGAGCATACAGACTGTATCCGAAAAACGTATTCCATGTACCCACCAGCAAATAGCGAAAAAATTGTCCCGGCGGAATGTGACTGATGAGCTGGCGCAGAAGTCCATGATGGTTCGACCGCTTGGGGGCCTGTCGATCGTGGGTCCTCTGCTGCGCCAATAGCGGGTCCATTTCTCTAAAAATGAGTGCGGACATAGCTGTTTGAGATGCATACGCTACGCCAGAGGTAACTTTTTGCCTTCGGGACGCGATATGACATCATGATAGACAGAGCCAGCGAAGGCTTCCAGCATACCAACGATGACAGTTCCGGGACGAGTTACCATCGGAATTCCGACCATCAACCGCAGCCAGTTGGCCATGCGCGCCATTCGCAGCGCCCTGGCGCAAACTTACTCCGACATAGAAGTGATTGTATCGGACGACGCCTCCACCGACGACACCGTGGAGCGCGTTCGCGAGATTGAGGATCCGCGCCTGGTGCTGTTCGAGCAAAAGCAGCGGCTCGGCCTCGTCGGCAACTTCGATTTTTGTCTGCGGCACGCCAGCGGAGAATTTTTTCTCTTGCTCGGCGATGACGATGTTTTACTACCAAAGGCCATTGAGCGGCTTACGGAACCATTTTTACGTCAGATCGCGGATTTCCATCCAAGTGCGGTAGGTGCAGTTTGGTCCCCATGCCAAATAGCCGATACCGAGGGAAGACGGCTATGGATTACAGATAGCGGCCCTCTTTTTGAAACCTCGGCCTCTATGATCGCAGAACTTCTTGCTGGCAATCGGGGTTCACGGTTCAGCAGTATTCTTGTGCGAACCGCCGATGCAATTGCGGTGGGAGGATACCAGAAGAGCCACGGAGACCACTGTGACCTGGGGAACTGGGGCCGCGCCGCGCTATTGCACGATTACATGGTTTGCATCCATGAGCCATTGGTGCAATATACCCAACATCATGGAAGCACTACCAGCCAATCCTCTGTTAAGGAATGGCAAGACTGGGCCAGCGTCATGCATGCCGATCTGCTTGCAAGCGCCCGCGCGAGCCGCGATCCGAATGCAGAAAAACAAATAAAATCGTCCAGGAATAATTTGATCAGCGGCGTTACCTTAACCATCCTGATCCAGACCATCGGCAAGCCTGGCTGGATTCGGAACGCATTGCTGCAATCGCTGCGTACACCGGGGGCAATATTCACTCCGTATATGCTCCGCAGGCTGCTGAAGGATGGCCGGAAAGTCCTCACGCTGCGCCAGAACTCGAAACGCGCGCATCGTGCTGCGTCCTAACTGTGCGCGAGAGTTCCTACAGCGCATACCGGCAACATCATGCTCGCAGCACCCGCTCCGGCGGGACCGCATAGGCGACCGTCTGTAGACCATCTCCGGAGTAAGTTTTCAAGTACATCCGATATTCAGGGACCATGGCACGCATCAATAGCGGAAGCCGCCACAGATCATCCTGCCGATGGTACACACAAATGGCGAGAATGGGGCGGTCGCGTTGGATCACTTGCCGCGCGCCGAGTAGTGCATCGAATTCCGCTCCTTCAATGTCCATCTTGATGATGGACAAAGTTTTCGAAGCGAACATGACATCGAGCGGCACCATATCGACCACCGCCGCTCCAAGATCGGAGACCTTGGAGTCCACCCTGCCCGTATCTTCAAAGTGCACCGTGCCACGACGCGCGCCAATCGCACATTTGTGCAAACGAATTTTGCCGCGCTGCTCCGGCTCCAGCGTCGCAACGTAGGCCGCCAAACGCGCAAACGAATGCGAGTCCGCTTCCACGGCTTCAATCTTGCCAAACTCCGGCTGGCGAGCGATCCAGTTTCGAATCGTATCGCCATCGAAGGCCCCGCAATCTACTAAAACGTCCTCCGGTTCGACATTGAAGACCCCGTCGAGAATATAAGACTCCCGCATGGGCTGTACAAGGCCGGAGGGATCGCCAAGGGCACGCAACCGGACCTGCGCGATATATTCGGCCCGCGAGGGTTCGTCGGCCCAAATTTCCTCTGCCTGCAATACCCGATCGGCTTGTTCATAGACTCTATGGGGAAGGTCATACAGTAGAAAAGGAAGAAACTCATGCGGGAAGCGCCATGTAATTGGGTCGGCGCTGGAAATATGGGCGCAGCTTAGGCGCTTGAGTTGTTCAAAACTTTCGCGATACCAGTGGGCCTCGTTGCGGACCGTGAGGAAAAATAGCGCATCCTGCCCGAAGCGCTTGGCAGCCGCATCAGGGGACAAGACCAGTATGTCATCGACAACTGTCCCCCAAAGTTCGGGGTTGTTGTCGCAGTAGCCAAGCGGCTGGACGCCGTGACTGCGTAGTGCAGACATAGAGCGTCGGCCCATGCTGCCTGCGCCAAACAGCACGCATCGGTTGTTATGTTGGACCAATAGTCGGTCGAGCGCAGTATGCTCGCGCTCTTTTACGCGCGCAACTGGTTCGGAAAGAATTTCTTGCAGTTTTGACTCCAGACTGTCGGCAGAACAGGCCAGAGGTATAGCAAGCGCGGACGGGGATTCCATGCTTTGCTTTCTCCTAAATCCTTCAGTCTTGCAAAGGTGTAACAATCATATTCGATAAAAACTCTTCTCGCTCAAGAAACGGCCATAAATCTTCGAGCGGCTTGGAAACAAAGGATCCATCTGGACGTTGCGCGGACGAAAGTCTCGGTGCGCGGGTCTCATCGGGGACCACATGCACGTCGCAAAGGACAGGCCCCGGCGTATCGAGAACGCGGCGGACATCGCGGCGCAAATTACGCTGGTCCGGGATGATGGCAGACTGGATGCCGTATGCGGCGGCGAGCTTTTCAAGGCTCGGCACGGTCAACCCGGTGCGATCGTCGCAACCGATGCTGGCCTGTCCAAAGTAATTTTTCTGCGAGGCGCGGATCGAAGCATAGCCGTCATTATTCAGCACGAAAAATTTGATCGGCAGGTTCAGCCGGGCGACGGTTTCAAGTTCCTGAATATTGAATTGGAATCCACCGTCGCCATCGACGCAGATGGTCTGCCTGCGCCCGGCTGCCAGACATACTGCAATCGACATGGGAAGCCCAAAGCCCATGCTGCCCAGGCCAGCCGTATGATAAATGCGCTGCCCGGTGCGTGTCGGACAGGCCAGCAGAAAAATCTCAATGCCGCTGCCGGAGCTGCCGGAAACAAGCTGGTCTTCGGCAGCAGTTTCCGTCCCAATGACCTCCGCGAGGTGATAAATACTGACCTGGCCCTGCGGCTGACGATGCTCTTCCGTCACAATCGGGTAGCGGTGTTTCCACGCCGCGCACCGGCCATCCCAGTAGGAACGATCGCGAGGACGAATGTCGCCGCGCTGGCGCAGCATTTCCGTCAGGAATGCGCGTGCATCCGCCTGCACCGGCTGCTCCACATGCGGATGCAGCTTGGCCAGTTCCGCGGCGTCAATATCCACGACGACCTTGTGCGCTTCGCGGGCCAGATTTTCCGGCGCATAGCCGGTGATGGCGAAATCCAACCGAACGCCGATTGTCAAAAGAAAATCGCAATTCTGTAGCGCGAAATTGGCGCCACGCGCCGCCACGGAACCTGGTCGGCCAACATAAAGCCGCTCATCGCTGGGTACCAGGTCGGCAGCACACCATGTCGCGGCAATAGGAATGTTCAGCAACTGGCGCAGCGCATGAAATTCCTTTTCCGCCTGCGCCAGTCGAATCCCATTTCCAGCGAACAGCAGCGGACGCTCGGCCTGGTTGAACGCGGCGATTGTCTTCCGCACTTGCTCCTCTAAGTCAGTACTCTTCGCTGCGTCGTTCAACTCCCCCGGATCGAAGCCCTGCAACGCGGCAATGTCATCGATCGGCGACGCCTGCACATCCAGCGGCACGTCAATCCACACCGGCCCCGGCCTTCCAGAGCGGGCCAGATAGACGGCCTTTTCCAGGTGATAGCGGATCGTCTGAGGATCGAGAATTGTCACAGCATATTTGGTGATTGGGCGCACGATGGAGACAATGTCAACCTCCTGCACGCCGAGTTGGCGCATCCCAAGCGGCTTGCCGTCGGCATCGAACATGCGGTCTGGCCGCTTCACCTGGCCGGAAATGAACAGCACCGGCGTCGAGTCCAGCCACGCGCCTGCCACGCCGGTGACGGCGTTGGTGCCGCCGGGGCCGGTCGTCACCATCGCAGCGCCCAGGCCGTTCGTCGCCTTGGCGTAGGCTTCCGCGCAAATTGCACTGGCCTGCTCGTGCGAATTGCAGACCGGCTCAATCGCGTGGCACCGGGAAAGCGATTCGTTCAGATGCATCGCCCCGCCGCCAGTCACGAGGAACATATGTTTGACGCCTTGGTCCGCGACAAACTGGACAAGATAATCCGAAAGCTTGGGCATAGGTATTTTCGTTGTTCCTTGCAGGTGAGCTTACGATGCACGTTGGACTGGCCTTGGGTCAAGTGCGGGCAGCAAGAATTGCATCGACCAGTTCGCGGACCGCACCGTTGCCGCCCTTGTTTTTTGCGATGAAAGATACCTTTGCCAGCACAGCAGGGCGCGCATCTGCGGGAGCAGCCGATAGACCCGCAATCATGAATGCTGGAAGATCGTTGACATCATCTCCCATGAAGCAAATGGCCTGCAATGGAAGCTGGTGGCGCTCGGCAAATGCGCGCAACGCAGTCGCTTTGTCTTGACAGCCCTTGGCAATGTCGTCGAGCTTCAACTTTGCAGCGAACCTGTCTACTAGAGGACTATCTTCTCCAGAAATGAGCGTCACGAGCAGGCCCGCTTTGCGCGCCAGCGAAACTCCCATCACGTCCGCAAAGCAAAAACGCTTCCACTCCTCACCGTTCGGCCCCCACCAGATGCCGCCATCCGTCAGAACTCCATCCACATCGAGTGCGATCGCCAGGATTCCTTTCATTTATACTGCGGCCCCAACGCGGCGCAGTTTTTTGATGATGGGCAGTTCGCGCTCATACACGCGCTTCACGCCGTCGCCCATAGACTGCTCTACCAGGCGTATGTCGCGAATCAGCCGCGTGATACCATTCGGTTCGAGCGAGGCCGCCTGATCGCTGCCCCACATCGAGCGGTCCAGGGTAATATGCCGCTCCACAGCACATGCGCCCAGCACCGCCGCCGCGACGCTGGAAGCAATGCCAGTCTCGTGGCCAGAGTATCCGATGGGCAGCCCATAGCGTTCTCTCATGGTGGGTATTGCGCGGAGATTCAATTCCTCATAATAGGCCGGGTAGGTGCTGCAACTATGCATGACGACCAGGTCTTTCTTGCCCAATACCTCAATCGCATGATCGATCTCTTCATACGTGCTCATGCCCGTCGAAAGAATGACGGGTTTCCCTTTCGAGCGCGTGTGTCGCAGCAGATGGTCGTCCGTCAGCGAAGCCGAGGCAATTTTGAAGCACGGTACGTCGAATTCATCGATCAAGTCCACAGAGCCCTCATCCCAGCAGGAGACGAACCAGGGCATGTTGACCGCTTTGCAATATGCATCGATCTCCTCAAAATCATCGACATCGAATTCGAGCGCGTGCTTCAAATCTCCATTGGTTGCGCCGAAAGGGGTTTCGCGCGGCTTTGCAAGTTCCTCCGCGGAATAGACCACCTCCACGGTTCGCTTTTGAAATTTGACGGCATCGCACCCGGCCGCCACCGCAACGCTGATCAGGCGCTTGGCAATATCCAGATTGCCGTTGTGGTTGATACCGATTTCAGCGATCACGTAGCAAGGTTGATGGTCGCCAACGAGTTTTTTACCGATCTTAACAACGCCGTGTTCAGGTGTCATATCGCTAACCTTTAGTACAGATATGTATTGGATCGTCGATTCAGAACTAAAGTTATCTGTACATAGATGCAAACTTAAGATATTTCGTTCCTCCGATTGAAGGCAAGCGGAGTATACACTTTCTAAAACAGGAAAGCGCATATCCGGCGAACGTTGGGGGAATTGCAATCTGCCACTCTCAGGGCGTGATTTCCGGTCACATTATCCTTAAGATTATGACAATCATCCCCACTAAAACGCCGCCTGTTTCACCTCACGATCTGCATTACATTTTGGAAAAAACTGAGCACTTGTGGGCGGAGTTGCGCGGTCGTCGGATTTTTATCACTGGGGGAACGGGCTTTTTTGGGTGCTGGCTCCTGGAAAGTTTTCTCGCAGCCAATCAGGCCTTCGATCTAAAGGCACAGGCGATTGTTTTGACCCGCGCCCCGAGCCAGTTCCGTGAGCGTTGCCCTCATCTGGCCATCAGCCCCTCAATTGAATTGCTTGAAGGAGATGTGCGCGATTTTTCGTTCCCTTCTGGCGAATTTCCCTTTGTCATCCATGCGGCGACAGAATCCGTCCCAAAACATACGCCAACTCAACCTGAGGAAATGCTCTCAACCATTATCGGTGGCACCAGACGATGCCTGGAATTTGCGGAGGCGCGGCGCACGAAGAAATTTCTTCTCACCAGTTCTGGCGCGGTGTACGGCCCACAACCATCCGCGATGCCCCACATTCCCGAGGAATATCGCGGCGCGCCCAATGCTTGCGATGCAGGTTCGGTATACGGAGAAGGAAAACGCATGGCGGAATTACTCTGTGCGATCTCTGGCGCGCGCACCGGCATGGAGTGCAAAATTGCCCGCTGCTTTGCATTTGTAGGGCCGCACCTTGCTTTGGATGCCCACTTTGCCATTGGGAATTTCATCCGCGACGCCATGCGCGGCGGGCCCATTCTGATCCATGGCGACGGCACGCCGATGCGTTCTTATATGTATGCCGCCGACCTTGCCGTATGGTTGTGGACCATCCTCTTCCTAGCACCCTCGATGCATCCTTTCAATGTCGGCTCGGACCACGATTTGACCATACGCAGCCTAGCCGAAGAGGTCGCCTCAGCGATCCAGCCAGGGATTGAAATTCATGTCGCGCGCCATCCCGAGGCCGATGCGCCACTTCAGCGCTATGTGCCTTCGATCCATGCAGCCAGGAAGCATCTGCGCCTGTCGGAGGGGATATCCTTGCGCGATGCGATTCAGCGCACAGCTTCCTGGCACCGGTACTGACTCCTATCGGCGGAATATGTTAGCCATCGAGTTTGATGCGATCCAACTATAAAGTTCTTGGTAAACCCAGAAATTAATATTAACTTTACCCATACATACTAATATTCTTCCGTATGGAGGGATTATGTTTTTTCGAGGCCGATTTGCGTTTTTTTTCTTAGCGTTGTTCACAGGCAGCATGATTGCACAAAACGCTGTATCCACAGGCGCCATCAGCGGCATCGTGACCGATAGCGTCGGCGCCGTCGTTCCAAACGCGCAAGTCCAGTTGACCAATACCGAAACTGGCATCACGCTATCGGGCAAAACGAATGGCACGGGCCTTTATTCATTCCCAACGCTGGACGTCGGCGTGTACTCAGTCCGCTTTACCGCGCCGGGCTTTAAGACTGGGTTCATCCCTACCGTGCCTGTCAGCATCGGACGCACGTCTTCTGCAAGCATCCAGTTACAGGTGGGGGCAGCGAGTCAGCAGGTAACAGTGACAACAAGCTCATCTCCATTGCTCGACACCAGCGACTCCAGCGTCAGCACCACCGTAGATCGCAAACTCATCCGCGATCTACCCTCCAACGGACGGAACTACACAAATTTTGTCCTGCTGACGCCGAACGTCAATCAGGATGGCGATTTCGGCGATGTGAGTTTCGCCGGCCAGCAGGGTAGCGGCAGCTCTGGATTGGCCAACGGAAACGGGACGAATTCCTTCACCGTGGATGGCGCCGCAGCCAGCAGCAGTTTTTACGGGGGCGCTAGGGGCCGGACGCGCGTACCATACGTGTTCGGTGAGGAATCGATCCAGGAATTTCAGGTCTCCGACAACCCTTATTCCGCCGCATACGGAGGCGCAGGCTCCGGCTTCATCAATACAGTCACCAAATCCGGCACCAACCGTATGCACGGTGAGGCTTTTTACTTCAATCGCAATTCCGCCTTCGCGAATAACGACGCTCTCGATAAGGCGGCTGGTCGTCCTACCCCGTATAACGTGCTCCAGCAGTTCGGCGCGAATGCTGGCGGCCCAATCAAAACGAACAAGCTCTTCTATTTCTTCGACTACGAACAATCGCGAGATAACATGCCCATGTCGATCATCAACACGGGCATGGCAAGCCTGAACGTAACCAGCTTCGGTTTACCCGCAGGCACAGTGCTGCCAGCCCCAAATGCCGCATTTCCGGCGGCCAGCCCCAACAGCACCAGCGCCAATGCCAATGCGAGCAACCCCATTTACCTGCAGCAGGTGGCCAACGCGTTGCATGTCATTCAATCGAACCTCGGCACTGTCGCGCGCAGGCAAAATGACCTGTTGTTTTTCCCCAAGGTGGACTGGCAGGCGTCTCCGAAAGACCACCTGACCTTCCACTTCAACTACAACAAGTTCGATGGGCCTGGAGATGTGGTGACTTATAACCCGGTGTCGTTCGGCGGAATCGAAACAATGGCCAATAATTATGTGCGCGACTACGATACCGGAGTTCACTGGACCCACACCTTCAGCGCCAGTCTACTGAACGACACATACCTGAGTTATACGCACGACATCCAGAGCGATACCCCCAGCGGTCTTGCGCCTTCGCCAACGTTCCCCACCGTCATGCTTTTTTCTCCACAGTTTTTTATGCTGGGCAATCCGGGTTTTGCCGATAGCAATACGCCGGAAACCGAGTATCAGTTCAACGATCATGTGACCTACGTGCGCGGCCGTCATACGATCAGCACCGGCTTTGACTTCAATCATGACAGCGTGAACGACTTCGAGTATGGCAACTTCCGCGGCACCTACGCCTTTACCAGCCCGGAAAACTTCGCCCTGATGCATGAGTTGTTCTATAGCCAGAGCGGCGGAAATCCTACCTATTCCTTCAGCGTGCCGTACTTCGGCTTTTATGTGGATGACAAATATCAGATTGCGAAGAATGTGACGCTCGACCTTGGCTTGCGCGAGGATTTCCAGGTCTTTCCGCAGCCGGCTGAAAACCCTGCTTTCCCGCAGACAGGCAAGTTCCCGAACGAGTACCGGCGCTTCGCGCCCCGCTTCGGATTTGCCTGGTCGCCCTTTGCAAAGACGGTCGTACGCGGCGGCTATGGGGTGTTCTATACGGACCTGAACGGACTGAATTACGAGGGCTCGGCGATCTCCAATGGGTTGGCAAGCCAACAGTCCAGCGTCTTCCTGTTTCAGCCGCCGATCAATAACCCGACGTTTCCAAACCAGATCAGCAATTCGAGCCTATTCGCGGCCTCGCCCAACATATCCGTCTTCTCATCCAGCGTAGTTCCACCCACTATCCTGGAAAGCAACCTGCAGATCGAGCAGGCGATCGACGATCAAACCACTTTCAGTCTTGGGACCGTCTGGTCGCACGCGAACCACCTTATTTCGTCGAGCGCCTACGACATGAATCTGATTAAGCCAACCGGAACGACTACCTATATCGTTTGCCCGAAAGATACACCGGAAACGGCCAGTTCCTGCACTGGATCGACCTACATTGGGCCGAATCTGGACAGCGGTATGTTGACCGAGGGAGCCATCAATCCAAATCTGGGGCAAATCAACGCCCTCATCAGCCCTGGCCACAACAATTACATCTCCCTGATTTCGCAACTGACACGGCGCTCGCGAAATGGCCTTTCGCTGCTCACTTCCTTTACCTTGGCCAAAAATATCAACTCCAATGGAGTTGACTTCAATAACCAGTTCGACTTTTCGAACACTCATGGGCCGTCCAACCTCGACCAGCGCTACCGCTTGTCCATAGCGGCTGTATACCAGCCAGTGACGACCAACATCGACAACCAGACCCTGCGCAGGCTGGCCGAGAACTGGACCATCAGCACGGTGACGCAGTTTAACTCCGGACGCCCGTATACAGGTACGCTCAACGCTGCTTGTACCGGCCCCAATCTACAGAACTGCAACGGCGCGGGAGACAACCTGAATGACAGCGCCTTCAATGAATCGACGAGCAATACG